>NZ_JBFTOX010000015.1:0-145344 GCF_056398185.1 Cupriavidus sp. 05L310 | reverse complement strand
ATGCCGCCGAAGGTAGGCTCGAGCGCGGCAATGATCTGCACCAGCTTCTCGGGGTCCTTCTCGTCGAGTTCGATGTCGAACACGTCGATGCCGGCGAACTTCTTGAACAGGCCCGCCTTGCCTTCCATGACCGGCTTGGAAGCCGCCGGACCGATGTCGCCCAGGCCCAGCACGGCGGTGCCGTTGGTGATCACGCCGACCAGGTTGCCGCGCGCGGTGTAGCGGAAGGAATTGGCCGGATCGACCACGATTTCCTCGCACGCGGCGGCGACGCCCGGCGAGTAGGCCAGCGCCAGGTCACGCTGGTTGGACAACGGCTTGGTCGGCGTGACCGAGATCTTGCCCGGCGTCGGAAACTCGTGATATTCCAGGGCAGCTTTGCGCAGCGCCTCACGCTGCTGCTGCTTCAGGTCTTCTGGGGGCGTGGGCTGCTGGGGACTGGTCATCGGCGCATCTTCCGGTCGGTGGAGCCGTTATTGACGTTACTGGAAACGAAATGGCGGGCCGGCTCCACGTACCCGCGGTCTCTTCCTCTGGAACCCCGCATTTTATATTGTGAAATATTATTTCACAATAAGCGTTTTGCGCGGAGCACCTTTGCGTTTCGGTACAATATGCCGCAAGCCGCCAGGGCTGACCAGCAGGGCGAAACCCGCCCCGGCGCGGTCCTGGAGCCGGGATGTGAGTCACGCCGGCGAGCTGCCGCACCGCATGACGCCAGCTTGCCACCGCAAGCCATTCGTGTGGCGGTATTACCCAGCCCTTCGCCGAATCTCCGCCGCCTCGAAACCTCCCCATGCCCGAAACCTCCAGCGCCCAGCTCTCCGAGTTCGACCTGATCCGCCGTTTCTTTACCCGGCCCGCGCACAAGGCCGTGCTGGGTGTGGGCGACGACTGCGCGCTGATCGAGGGGCGGCCCGGGCACCACCTGGCCATCAGCACCGACATGCTGGTCAGCGGACGCCACTTCTTCCCCGACGTGGCGCCGCGGGCGCTGGGCCACAAGGCGCTGGCCGTCAACCTGTCCGACCTGGCGGCCATGGGCGCGGAACCCCGCGCGTTCACGCTGGCGCTGGCCTTGCCCGAAGCCGATCCCGAGTGGCTGGCCGAACTGGCCGCGGGCATGCTGGAACTGGCCGATGCCCACGGCTGCGAGCTGATCGGCGGCGACACCACCCGCGGCCCCCTCACGCTAAGCCTGACGGTGTTCGGCGACGTGCCCGCGCACAAGGCGCTGCGACGCGATGCCGCGCGCCCCGGCGACGACATCTGGATCTCCGGCACACTCGGCGATGCCCGCCTGGCGCTGGGCGACTGCCGCGGCGAATGGCTGCTGCCCGAGCCCGATTTCACCGAGGTGCGCCCGCGCATGGAGACGCCGACGCCGCGCGTGGCGCTGGGCATGGCACTGCGCGGAGTGGCTCATGCCGCACTAGATATCTCCGACGGCCTGGTTGGCGATCTCGGCCATATCCTGGCACGCTCCCAGGTGGGCGCCCTGCTCAACGTCGATGCCCTGCCGCGCTCGGAGGTGATGGCCGGCCAACCCGAGGCGCGCCAGCTGGAATGCACGCTGGCCGGTGGCGATGACTACGAACTCTGCTTCACCGCGCCCGCCGGCACCCGCGATGCCGTCGCCGCCATCGGCGCGCGGCTGGGGCTGCCGCTGACGCGTGTCGGCGCCATCACCCCCGAACCCGGCTTGCGCCTGGTCAACGAGGACGGCGACCCGAGCGCTTACTCGGGCAGCAGCTTCGATCACTTCGCTTCCTCCTGACAAGCCAGCGTCCGCCGTGTCATCATGCAGCCATGCCGGGCGCCAGACCCTGCCCGGACCCGTTGTCCGGAAAAATCCCATCCGAACCATACGAGCCAATCCTTGATGTCCGCCTACCCGCCCGGGCCTTCCGCGCACGATCCCGCCCTGACCCTGGAAGCCGGCCAGGCCGCCAAGGTCCTGCGCCCCACGGCGCGCTTCATGCTCTCCCACCCCGCCCACCTGATCGCGCTGGGCTTCGGCTCCGGCCTGTCGCCGGTTGGCCCCGGCACGGTCGGCACCCTGTATGCGTGGCTGTCATACCTGGTGATCTCGATGTGGGTGCAGCCGGAGGCCTGGCTATGGCTGATCGCCGGCGGCTTCCTGCTAGGGCTGTGGGCCTGCGCCCGCACTGCGCGCGACATGGGCGTGCACGACCACGGCAGCATGGTCTGGGACGAAATCGTGGCGTTCTGGCTGGTCATGGCCTTTGTGATGCCGACCGGATTCTGGGGCCAGCTTGCGGCCTTCCTGTGGTTCCGCCTGTTCGATATCGCCAAGCCGGCGCCGATCGGGCATCTCGACCGCACGCTCAAGGGACCCGGCCTGCGCGGCGGTTTCGGCGTCATGTTCGACGATGTGATGGCCGCCTTTTACACGCTGCTGGTGTTCGCCCTGTGGCGTTCGCTGTAATCCGCACTTCCCGCAACCCTTACTGAATCCGCCATCATGTCCGTCAGCCGCTTGCTCGACCAGCTTGCCGTCCAGGTCGGTATTTCCCTGAACGAGAAGTCGCTGTTGCTCGCTACGGCGGAGTCCTGCACCGGCGGGCTCGTGGCCGCGGCCATTACGGATGTATCGGGTTCGTCAGGCTGGTTCGAGCGTGGCTTCGTCACCTACTCGAACGAAGCCAAGTCGACCATGCTGGGAGTGCCGGCCAAGCTGATCCGCGATCACGGCGCTGTCAGCGAGGAAGTGGCGCGCGCCATGGCCGAAGGTGCCCTGCTCAACAGCCGCGCCCAGGTGGCGCTGTCCATCACCGGCGTGGCCGGACCGACCGGCGGCACGCCGGAAAAGCCGGTTGGCATGGTTTGCTTCGGCTGGAGCAACCGCATCACCACCACGGTGGAAACGCAGCGCTTTCGCGGCGACCGCCAGCAGATCCGCCGCCAGGCCGCCGAGTACGCCATCCGCGGCCTGCTGGAACTGGTCCGCAACGAGGCCTGAGGCATGCAGCGGCCTGACGGCCGCCAACGATGCGGCGGTTCAGCCCTGGCGGTAGCGGTTGATGGTTTCGCGTGTCTGCAGCGCGACGTTGCGCGCGGCGCTGGCGAAATCCTTCTCGCGGCTGGCATAGAGGATGGCGCGCGAGGAATTGATCATCATGCCAGTGCCAGCGGCAGTACGCCCGGCGCGAACGGTAGCCTCGATATCGCCGCCCTGGGCACCGATGCCCGGGATCAGCAGCGGCATGTCGCCCACGATCTCTCGCACCTTGGCAATCTCCGCGGGGAAGGTCGCCCCCACTACCAGCGACATCTGGCCGTTGGTATTCCAGCGCGTGGCGGCCGCTTCGGCCACCACCTGGTACACGGGCTTGCCGTTCACCGGCAGGAACTGCACATCCGAGCCGCCAGGATTTGAGGTGCGGCACAGCACGATCACGCCGCGATCGGGATAAGCCAGGTAGGGCTCCATCGAATCCAGGCCCATGTACGGATTGACCGTGACCGCATCGGCACGGTAGCGCTCGAAGGCTTCGATGGCGTATTGCTGCGCGGTCGAGCCGATATCTCCGCGCTTGGCGTCCAGGATCACGGGAATTCCGGGGTGGGCGTCATGGATATAGGCGATCAGCTGCTCAAGCTGGTCTTCGGCCCGCTGCGCCGCAAAATAGGCAATCTGCGGCTTGAAGGCGCAGACCAGGTCGGCGGTGGCGTCAACGATCTCGCGGCAGAAGGAGAAAATGGCGCCGCCCGCGCCCGTCATCGACAGGGGCAGCTTGCCGGGATCGGGGTCGAGCCCGACGCATAGGAGGGAATCGTTGCGCTGCCAGGCTGCAGCCAACTGCTCGGTGAATGTCATGGAATGCTCGCTAATCTGGGTCGGCCGCATCGGCTGCGCGCCGAGCCCTGTGGGCCGGGTCGGCGCTCCCCCGCGGCAACAGTCGTTCTGCGATTTTACCCGTTGCGTGCTATCTTCTGCCGTTCTTCCTCGATACAAAGAGCGGCGTCGCACACAGCCGCCACCCCGCCATGTCTCTCGACCGCCGCAGCCTGGTGCTGCTCGTCATCCTCACACTCGCCTGGGGCATCAACTGGCCCATCATGAAACTCGGCGTGGCGCAGTTCCCGGCCATGGGATTCCGTCTGCTCTGCATGGCCGGCGGCGTGCTGGCGCTGGGGCTGGCCTTGCGCCTGCGCGGCGAATCGCTGCGGGTCCCGGCGGGGCAGTGGCCGACCGTGATCAAGCTGGCGATACCCAACATGGTGTTCTGGCATCTGCTGGCGATCTGCGCCGTCAAGATGCTGTCTTCCGGGCGCGCCGCCATCCTTGGCTACACCATGCCGATCTGGGCCGTGGTCTGGGGCCTGGTGCTGTTCCGCGAACGCATTGGCGCCGCCGCCTGGATCGGCATCGCCTGCGCGCTGGCCGGCACCGCGCTGCTGCTGTCGGGCGAGATCGCGGCGCTGACCGGCAGCCCGGGCGGCACCCTGCTGATGCTGGGCGCCGCGGCCGGCTGGGGCCTGGGCACGCAGATGATGAAGCGCAGCAAGATCGAAATGCCGATCGGCGTGCTGACCTTCTGGATGCTGGTGGTCACGCTGCCCTTCCTGCTGCTCGGCACGCTGCTGCTCGAGCACGGCTGGCGCCTGCCCAATGCCGTGGAGTGGGGGGCGATCGCCTATAACGCGGTAGTGGTGTTCGCCTACTGCCATCTCGTCTGGTTCATGCTGGCGCGCAGCCTGCCGCCGGTGGTGTCGAGCCTGTCGATGATGTTCATCCCGGTGGTCGGTGTGTTCTCGGGCATGTGGATGCTGGGCGAGCAGCCGCACTGGCAGGACTATGCCGCGATCGTGCTGATGTTCGCCGCCATGGCCTCGGTGCTGCTGGTGCCGCTGTTGCGCCGCTGGCGCCGGAGCGCGCGGGCGGCATGACGGCAACACTGTGCGCCGGGGCCTGCATTCACCCAGATTTCACTTAACAAGCCCCCCTCGTTGGGCTACACTCGCGGCCATCATAATCCCGGAGAAACTACGTGGGCAGTAGCATCGGGTGTTCGTGTTGCCGCAGCCAGATTGCGATCGCACCGAATGCCATGTCACTGCGGGCTGCGTAACGACGACCGCCGGAGCCGGACCATCCCGCTCCACCGCCTCGTCGGACTCGCCCGCAGCACATACTGCGGGTGAGTGTTCTTCCGTGCCCCTGACGGCCGCCGCCGCGCGCGCCGCTTCGTCCCGGACTTTCCCTCTCCCGGCTTGCCAGCCATGAACGGCAAACGCCATCGCCTTGCACGCTCGCAAAAGCGCGCAGCGCGATCACGCTTGCCAGCGGGCTCATGCTTCGCCATTGCGCGCGAAGCGTGAGTTCGCCCGGGGCCGGCCAAGCCTAGCCTGCGCGTTTCTTCGCCAAACGCAACAAGGAAGCCCTGGGATGATCAACCTGTTCGTCCTGCAGAAAGGCCGGCTCGCACAGGAGCAGGTCGACGATCGCAATGAACTTCTGCAGCACAAGCCGATCTGGATCGACGTCATCAGCCCCGATGAAGAAGAACTCGCCTGGATCAAGGAAGCGTACGGCGTAGCCCTGCCGGAACTGGAAGACCTGGGCGACCTGGAAGCCTCGGCCCGCTACTTCGAGGGCGAAGACGAGAACATCCATATCCGCACCGACTTCCTGCTCGATGAGGAAGAGATCTCGCGCAACGTGCGCGTGGCGTTCGTGCTGACCCGCGACGTGCTGTTCTCCATCCACGACGAAGACCTGCCGGTGTTCCGGCTGGTGCGGTTGCGCGCGCGCATGCGGCCGGGTTCGGTGCGCAACGCCAAGGATGTGCTGATGGATCTGTACGCCACCGATGCGGAATACTCGGCGGACTCCATCGAGGAAGTCTACGAACGGCTGGAGGAAGCCAGCAAGCGCGTGCTGGCCGAAAACGTGACCGATGCCGCCGCCGCCGACGTGCTGGAAACCATCGCCCGCGAGGAAGACCTGAACGGCCGCATCCGCCGCAACGTCATGGATACGCGCCGCGCGGTCTCCTTCCTGATGCGCAGCCAGTTGCTGTCGGCCGAGCAGCAGGACGAAGCCCGCCAGATCCTGCGCGATATCGACTCCATCGAGAACCACACCGCGTTCCTGTTCGACAAGATCAACTTCCTGATGGATGCCACGGTCGGCTTCATCAACATCAACCAGAACAAGATCATCAAGCTGTTCTCGGTGGTGTCGGTGGCGCTGATGCCGCCCACGCTGATCGCCAGCATCTACGGCATGAACTTCAAGCTGATGCCGGAACTGGACTGGTCCGCGGGCTATCCGTGGGCGATCGGGCTGATGGCGGTGTCGGCGGCGATTCCGCTGGTGTATTTCAAGCGCAAAGGCTGGCTGAGCTAAGTGGCGGCGCGGCTGCCGCCGCGCTCAGCTCAGTCCGGCAGCGTGGCCGCGCCCATGCGGCGCGCGATGATATTGGCCTTGGCCTTGAAGTTCACGCGCACATTGGCGCAGTACTGCTTCTTGTCGAAGCACTTCGGCGCCGGCAGCGCGGCGGCCAGGCGCGCTGCCTGGCCCACGCTGAGCCTGGCCGCGCTGGTCTTGAAGTAGTGCTGGGCAGCGGCCTCGACCCCGAATACACCTTCGCCCCACTCCACTGAATTCAGGTAGATCTCGAAGATGCGTTGCTTGTCGAGCCAGAACTCGAGCATCCAGGTAATGGCCAGTTCCTGCCCCTTGCGCAGGTAATGCTGCTCTGATGAGAGAAAAAGGTTCTTCGCCAGTTGCTGGGTAATGGTGGAGCCGCCGCGCACGATGTGGCCGCGCTTCTTGTTGCGCTCCCACGCTTCGAGCATGGCGTCGAGTTCGTAGCCGGGATGGTTGACGAAATCGGCGTCCTCGCTGGCGATCACCGCGCGCTTGAGGCTGCGCGAGATATCGTCATAGCCGACCCAGCGGCGGTCCACCTGGCAGCTCCAGAATTGAAAGCCGCACAGCCGCCACTGCTCGGCCCGCATGAACGCCGTGGACGACGGGTTCACGTATTGCCAGGCAGCGATCTGCAGGAAGAAATAGACCTGCATGGCCAGCACGCCGGCGATCAGCGTGCCGAGCAGGTAGGCGAGCCAGCGCAGCGGCTTCAGACCGCCGCCGCGCGTGGCAGGCCCCGAACGGTCGGTACGCTTGCGCTCAGCCATGTTCGATGCCTGCAGGCCGCAGCGCCGCGCTCAACGCGCGGCTTCGGCCTGGAGTTCGGCGCGCAGCGCTGCCAGCACGGGGGCGGTGGCAGGCCGCACGCCGCGCCAGTTGTAGAAGGCTTCGGCGGCCTGCTCGACCAGCATGCCCAGCCCATCCGCGGTGCGCGCGCCGCATTGGGCGGCGAACTTCAGGAACACCGTGGGCTCGGCGCCGTACATCATGTCGTAGGCGAGCACATCCTTGCCCAGCAGTTCCGCCGGCACCGGCGGCAGTTCGCCCTGCAGGCTGCTGCTGGTGGCATTGATCACCACGTCGCAGGCGTCGTCCTCGGACAAACCCGCGAGCGCGTCGAAGCCGCCGCCCCACAATTCCACGCCGTACTCGTCGGCCTGCTGAGCCACGTTTTCCAGGATGTCACTGGCGCGCTGGGGTGTGCGGTTAGCCACCACGATGCGATCGGGCCGGCAGGCAATCAGCGGCAGCATGGCGCCCATGGCCGCGCCGCCGGCGCCCAGCAACAGGATGCGCTTGCCTTCGAGCAAGGTATCGAGATTGATCTCGATGTCCCGCGTGAGGCCGACGCCGTCGGTGTTGTCGCCATGGATCACGCCGTCCTCGATCCACATGGTATTGACCGCGCCGGCGCTTTCGGCGCGCGGCGTCAGGCGCTCCGCCAGGTCATAGGCTTCGAGCTTGAAGGGCACTGTCACGTTCAGGCCGTGGCCACCACCCTCGAAGAAGGCACGCACGGTGGCAACGAATCCGTCCAGCGGCGCCAGCAGGCGCTCGTACTCGACGGCCTCGCCGGTCTGCTGCGCGAAAGCGGCATGGATGGCGGGCGAGCGGCTGTGTGCGATGGGATTGCCGATCACCACATAGCGGTCGGCCTGGGTCTGGGATTGCATAGTCGTAGTAGAGGACATCATCGGGCCTGTAAGCGAGTTTCCAGCCCACTGCGCGAAAACTTGAAGGTGGAGATGACTTCGAGAATATCCTGGCGCGCCTGCATCTGCGCTGAGAACTGGCCAAACGGCGCCGCGGCCCGCACGATCGCCACCGCCTGGCGGTCCAGCGCGGGATCGCCCGAGCTCTTGACCACGTCGATGGCATCGATGTTGTAGCCGTCGCGGTTATAGCCGAGCTTGCCCTGCCGGTTGACGTTGATCACCAGGATCAGTTGCCCGTACAGCGGCTTGCCGTTGCGCTGGGGAAAATCGGTGGTGCCGCGCGCCTCGATCTTCTGGCGCAGGCGGTCGTAGTACTGCGCATATTCCACTTCCTGCGCGCTGGTGGCGGTGAGCTGATAGCGCTTGGGACGCTTGGCGTATTGCTCGAGGTTGCGGCCGATCTCGGCTTCGAGCTTGGCCATCTCATCGAGCGAGGTACGTTCGTCCTGCCCGCGCAGTGGATGCTCCATGCGCTGCTGGCCGGGCTTGAGCGGCTGGCTGTGCACGGACGGCGCGGCTTCGCGCGACTGCGTCATCAGGCGCTGCTGCTCCTGCTCCATCTGCTCCACGCGGCGCTGCATCTGGCGCACCAGGTCGCCGTCCTTGGTGACGGTCTGGGCCGGCAGTGGCGTGGTCGCGCGCTGCTGGTCCTGCTCGCCGCCACCGTCGAGGTTGGCCTGGGCCAGCACGGTGGGATTCTGCGGACGCTGCGCCGACTTGGAATTGACCAGCACCACGTCGAGCGCGGCATCGGTGCGCTTGATCTCGAACGCCTCCGGCGCCACCACGCGCACGGTCAGTAGCAGAACATGGGCAAGCACCGAGACGACCAGCGCCTTGGCCATCGTGCTGCTGGCGTTCCACCACTGGCGGGGAGAAAAAGCGGCTTTCACGATGGGCGGGACGTTGGCTGGACGGCGTCGATGGGACAAGACCGGGGCCGGGGTCGGTCGGACCCCGGTTCAGACTGCGATTGTAAGGGAGCGCCTCGTTTTTTCCGAGAACCTCAGCCCGCGCCGCCGGCGCCGGTGTCGCGTGTCTCCGACGAAGCGCCTTCGCTTGTGGCACCTTCGGCACTCGCGGCGTCGCCCTCGGCGCTGCCTTCCGCGGCCACGCCCTCGGCGGCGGCTTCGGCTACCTCCTCGGCGGCAGCTTCAGCGGCAGCTTCGGCCGACACTTCGCTGGCTTCGTCGTCGCCTTCCAGTTCTTCCGACGGCAATTCGCCTTCGCCGGCAAAGATCTCCAGGACCCGGCACGACACCTCCAGCGAGATTTCGTCGGTTGCGCCGATTTCCAGCAGCACCTGGGTTCCGCGCGAGGCCTGGACCAGTTCGGGCACGCGCGTGACCAGCGGGATCTCGGCAAAGCGCACCGCGCCTTCCTTGAGCACCGAGCCCATCAGGCGTTCGCGCTTTTCCTGTTGCAGCCAGCGCAGGCACCAGTAGCGTTCCATGGTCGACTGGTGATCGGCATAAGCGGCGTAGGTGCCTTCGAAGTCGGCTACGGCAGCCAGCAGGTCGGAGTCCTTGGGCTTGAACGGCGCCACCAGCTTGGCCGTGATCCCATGCTGGGCCACCGCCAGGATCTGCCACTGGTTGACCAGGTCGACATAGCGCCGCAGCGGCGAAGTGCTCCAGGCGTACTGCGCCACGCCCAGCCCTTCATGCGGGGCCGGATAGGTCTGCATGCGGGTGCGGTGCATGCCCCAGGCCTTCTGCGTGCGGTAGATGCCCGGCACGCCGTGGTCTGCGAGCAGCTTGCCCCAGGTGCTGTTGGCCAGGATCATCAGTTCGGCCACGATCTTGTCGAGCGGAGAGCCGCGCCGGCGCTGCTCGATGCGCACTCGCTCGCCGCCGTCGGCCAGTTCGTCGAGGTAGAAGTTGTAGTCGGCGCGGTTGTGCGACTCGGGCCGCAGCCCGCTCGCCAGGCGCGCCTTCTGGCGTTCATCGTGCAGCCATCCGGAGAAGTGCCACAGCTGGGTCAGCGCCTCGCGGAACGGGTAGTCGCCGGTGCCCGCGGCAAGCGCGGCCTCGGTCACCACGTCCTCAAGCAGGTTGTGGCGCAGGTTGGCCGCGATCATGACCATTTCGGCACGGGTCTCGCTGCTGACGATGGCTTGCTGGGCCGGATCGTAGACCACGTACAGCGACAAGGCCGGGCACTCGCGCCCTTCCTGCAACGTGTAGCGCTCCACCACGTCGTCGGGCAGCATGGTGATCTTGTCGCCGGGGAAATACACGGTCGACAAGCGCTGGCGCGCCACGGCATCGAGCGGCTCGCCACGGCGGATGCCGAGGCCGGGGGCCGCGATATGGATGCCCACGCGGATCTGGCCACCGTCGAGCGGCGTGACCGACAGCGCATCGTCGATCTCGGTGGTAGTGACGTCGTCGATGGAAAACGCCTCCACCTCCGCGCGCGGCAGGTCGCCGACGGGTTCCGGCACGGGCACGTCGGGAAAGCCCGTGCCCTTGGGAAAGCATTCGGAGAGGAATTTGGCCTCATGCAGCGCGCGCGGGCTGGCAATGCCGCCCACTGCCACCATCAGCCGCATCGGCGACATGCCAAGCGCGGTGCAGGCGGCGTCCATCGCCTTGTATTCGAGGCTGTTCTTGTCGGGCTTGAACAGCAGTTGCAGTGCCTTGCCGCGGAAGGCGTCGGGCAACGTCATGGCCTTGAGCTGGGCTTCGTACTCGGCCTGCACCAGGGCTTGCTGCTTCTTGCGCTCGAGCGCGGCGAGCGCAGCCTTCAACTGGTCTTCCGGCGCGCGCTGGTAGCGCCCGCGGCCCTTGCGGCGGAAATACACGGGATTGCCGTGCAGCGTCTGCGCCAGCGCAGCTTGCTGCACCACGCTCGCACCCGCACCGTAGTATTCGGTCGCCAGGTCGACAAAGCCGAATTCTTCTTCCGACGCGCATTCCCACAGGAATTCCAGGTCGACCTCGCCGGCCAGCTCGGCGGTCTGGCGCACCAGCTCGATCGCCGACGGCTGCGCGAATTGCAACAGTACGTCACGCGACTTGACCTTGGTGCGCTTGCCCGCGGGCAGCTCCACCTGGTACGACTCGCCCTGCTGGGTCAGCACGGTGCCGGCGCGAATCTCGCCGCCTTCTTCGAACAGCAACTGCATGGATCGGTACTTTCAGAAATGCCGGGAACCGTTCTGGAAAACAAGCGCCCTGGCGCCTTGTAACGCCTGTGGGAACGGCCCGGTGAGGGAAATGGTGCAAGGCCGCCCTCAGGCGAGACGGCAACCGGACCTGAGATGATACCGCACCGCGCCGGCCGCAAGCCCGGCGCGGGTCAAGCTGTTACAGCGACATGCCGCCGCTGGCCTCGATCGCCACGCCATTGACGTAGCTAGCGTCGTCGCTGGCCAGGAAGGTATAGATGCTGGCGATTTCCGCCGGTTCGGCCAGCCGGCGCAGCCAGCAGGACGATTTCATGCCGTCGAGCACCTTCTCCGGCACGGTCTGCAGGATCTCGGTCGCGACGAAGCCCGGGCAAACCGCGTTGACGCGCACGCCCTTCGGACCCAGCTCGCGCGCCCACGTCTTGGTAAAGCCGATCACGCCGAATTTGCTGGCCGCATAGTTGGTCTGGCCGAAGTTGCCGTACAGGCCCACCACACTAGATGCATTAAGGATCACACCGCTGCCCTGTTCGGTCATGATCGAAGCCACCGCCTGCGCGCAATTGAATACGCCCTTGAGGTTGACGTCGATAACCGCGTCGAACTGAGCCTCGCTCATCTTGGCCAGCCGCGCATCCTTGGTGATGCCGGCGTTGTTGACGAGGATGTCGATGCGGCCGTGTTTGGCGAGCGTGGCCGCGACCATGGCGTCCACTTCGTCGCGGCGCGTCACATCGACCTTGAAGGCACTGACGGTGGCACCCGTCGCGGCGAGGGTCCCGGCGGCGGCACGCACGCGCTCGTCCTTCACGTCGCAAAGCACCACCAGCGCGCCTTCTGCGGCAAAGCGCTGCGCGGTGGCAAAGCCGATGCCGGCGGCAGCGCCGGTGATGATGGCAACACGTCCCTGCAATTTCATGATGTTGGTCTCTTCTTCTTGGTAGTGGTCGTGGGATGTTCTTGCTTTGGATGGGTACTTGCGAGCTACTGGTCCGAACCGCCCTGATCGGACGCGGGCGCATTCGGGCTTTCCGGCGCGGGCCGCTGCCGCAGGTCCGGCAGGAATACCTCGGTCACCAGCATGACCCCGCCGCCGCGCCGGAAGACCGAGCGCCGCGCCGGCAACATGGAGGACGGCGGCGGTTCGCGCATCGCCGGGACCGCCTGCTCCAGCCGGCGCCGCAACGGGTGATGCGGCAACAAGCGCGCAAATGCGAACGGCTCGCGCAGCACGCGGGGATCGACAAACAGTGCACCGCCCAGGGGTCGCTCGCCCAAGCCGCGCAGGAACGGCCAGTCGCGCCGGGCATGGTCGGGTTTCACCACCGTATGGGCAAAGATGGCCGGGACGCCATCGCAGACCAGCAGTACCTCCCGCGCCAGCGCGCGATGGCGCGCTGGCAGGCCCAGCGCCTGCCATTCGTCGGCCAGGGCAAGCTCCATGCGCTGCGCCAGGCAACGCACCCGGAACCGGCTCGACGCCGCCACCAGCCGTGCAGTCAGCGAGCCGTCACCAATGACCCAGCGGCGCAGGTTCGCGCTGATGGCGGGATCTTCGGGTAAATGGGAGTGCCAACCGCTGCGGCGCACATGCGCCCCGCTCATACCGCGCTCATGCCTGCGGCTCCAGGTTGGCCGGGCTGATCTGTCCAGCGGGACCATAGCCGCAGAAGGCCAGGACTTGGTCGACGTAGCCGGCGAATTCGCTGATGCCGTGGTCGCTGCCCTCAATGACGCGCGTATGCGCGCCGGGGAACGCCGCCAGCATCTCGCGATAGTCCAGCACCTCGTCGCCGGTGGCGGCCATGAGGAAATAGCGCTCCGGCCGGGTGATGGCTTCGACCCGCAACGCCAGTAGTTCGTCCAGATGATGTCGTTCCACGCGCACCGAACCTCCGCCATGCCAGAGCGGCTGGTCGCCCAGGTAGCGCTCGAGGTCGGTCCACGGATGCACCGCCGGATTAAGCAGCACCGCGCGGCAGCCGTGGCGCTCGGCCAGCCGGCGGGCATAGAAACCGCCCAGCGAAGACCCGACGATGGTGAGCGGCTGCGCGCCGCCCGCCTGGGATGCCGCGATCGCCGCTTCCGCCTGGGCGATGGCCGCCGCCGGCGACACATTCAGCACGGGGCAGGCGTAATGGCGGCCAACGCCCCATTCGCGCATGCGCTCCTGGATCAGCCGCGCCTTGAACGACTGCGGCGAGGAGCGAAAACCGTGCAGGTACAACAACATGCCGGCCCCCGCTCAGGCTGTGGCGCCGGCAGCGAAGGCATCCAGCAGCTTCTGGTGCACGCCGCCGAAACCGCCGTTGCTCATCACCAGCACGTGGTCGCCAGGGCGCGCCGCGGCGCGCACCGCCCGCACCAGCGCGGGAAGATCGCTGAAGGCGGCAGCCCGCTCGCCCAGCGGCGCCAGTGATTCGGCCAGGTCCCAGCCCAGGGCATCCTTGCCGCTGGCCGCGCCGTAGCCGAATACGAGGTCGGCCGCCTCCAGGCTGGCCGGCAGTTGCGCCTTCATGACGCCCAGCTTCATGGTGTTCGAGCGCGGCTCCAGCACGGCCAGGATGCGCGCCCCGCCAACCCGCTTGCGCAGGCCGTCGAGCGTGGTCTGGATCGCGGTGGGATGGTGAGCAAAGTCGTCATAGACCGTGATGCCGTCGACCACGCCCCGCACTTCCATGCGGCGCTTCACATTGGCAAAGCGCGACAGGGAATCGATCGCCTGGGCCGGCGGCACGCCCACATGCCTTGCCGCCGCGATCGCAGCCAGCGCGTTCAGGCGGTTATGCGTGCCCTGCAAGTCCCAGGTGAGCCGTCCCTGCAGTGCCTCGCCGAACCAGACATCGAAGCTGTCTTGCGCCGCGCCGCCAGTGGCGCCGGCAGGCTCCCCGGCACGCCAGTCGCCCATGCCGAACTGCTCCGTCTCGCTCCAGCAGCCCCGCTCCAGCACGCGCGCCAGACTCTCTTCCGCCCCGTTGACGATCAGGCGGCCCTGCTCCGGCACGGTTCGCACGAGGTGGTGGAACTGGGTCTCGATCGCGGCAAGATCCGGGAAGATGTCGGCGTGATCGTATTCCAGGTTATTCAGGATGGCCGTGCGCGGACGGTAGTGGACAAACTTGCTGCGCTTGTCGAAGAACGCCGTATCGTATTCATCGGCTTCGATCACGAAGAAATCGGACTCGGTCACGCGCGCCGACACCCCAAAGTTCTGGGGCACGCCGCCAACCAGGAAACCCGGGTTGTAGCCCGCACCCTCCAGGATCCAGGCCAGCATGGAAGTCGTTGTGGTCTTGCCGTGGGTTCCCGCCACCGCGAGCGTCCATTTGCCGCGCAGCACATGCTCGCCCAGCCACTGCGGGCCGGATGTATAGGGCAGGTTGCGGTTGAGGATGGCTTCCATCAGCGGATTACCGCGCGAGACCACATTGCCGATCACGAACAGATCCGGCGCCAGCGCCAGTTGGCTCGGATCGAAGCCCTCGATCAGTTCGATGCCCTGGGCCTCGAGCTGCGTGCTCATGGGCGGATAGACATTGGCATCGCAACCGGTCACGCGGTGGCCAGCCTGCTTGGCCAGTACGGCAAGGCCGCCCATGAATGTGCCGCAGATACCGAGGATGTGAATATGCATGGGATTTGGGATTCGGCGGGCCTGGGCGGCCGGGCCTGTGGCTTCTGAATGAGGGGGAATTGTACCTGAGGGGGGCAGGGGGAATCCCGAGGGATGCCTGCGGCACCGGGCGGAAATCCACTTCCGCAGGGTGCCCAGCGAGCCCCGGAAGCCGTTCGGTTCGAGCCGTGCAACCCGCCCCGGAAGGTCGCTCCCCGCAGGGGGAGCCGTCTTTGACTTTGAAGTTAAACCGCTAAAGCTGGCTTTAACGGGAAATCCGCCAGCCAACGGAATCTCAAGCCTCCCAGCCCACTCTAAGAAACCAAACCCCGCTCGGGGCGCTTCCCCCAATCCCTCCGGTATCATCTCCACATGCCCCGCCGCCCCACCCTGGACCCCATCCGCCTGCGCGAAGAAATTGCGCAGGCCGCCGC
This sequence comes from Cupriavidus sp. 05L310, assembly GCF_056398185.1. Taxonomy (NCBI): domain Bacteria; kingdom Pseudomonadati; phylum Pseudomonadota; class Betaproteobacteria; order Burkholderiales; family Burkholderiaceae; genus Cupriavidus; species Cupriavidus sp. 05L310. Next base: position 130,046 of record NZ_JBFTOX010000015.1, on the reverse strand, counting down.
CCGCATGATCGCGGAAGACGGTGCCGACTACGCCACCGCCAAGCGCAAGGCCGCGCGCCAGTTGCTGGGCGACATCCGCGTAACCGGCGAGTGGCTCCCCGACAACGAGATGGTCGAGGCCGAGGTCCGCGCCTACCAGGCGCTGTTCCATTCGGACAGCCAGCCGCGCGTGCTGGCGCTCCTGCGCCGCCTGGCCATACTGGTCATGAGTGACCTGGCCGCATTCCGCCCCTACCTGGCCGGGGCGGTACTCAACGGCACTGCCACCGAGCATTCGGACGTCTACCTCCAGTGCTTCTGCGACAGCCCCAAGGACCTCACCCTCCACCTGCTCAACGCCGGTGTCGATTTCGATACCAGCGAAAGCCGGCACTTTGCCGGCCGTGGCGAGGTCGAGACCTTGAGCTTCCTCTGGAAGGGCCAGTGGCCCACCCAGAGGGAGGCGCGGCTGCTGGCGGGGGAAATCCGCGCCGAGCTTGGCCAGCCCGTTGGCATTCATATAGCGCTGTATGATGCGGATGATGAACGTGGCGCGGTCCGGGCAGATGCCGGCGGCCGCGTTGCCCGTGCCGACCTGAGCGCCGTGCAGGCACTCGCGGCGGCGGCCGCGTCCGACACGCCCGACACGCCCGAAGCAGCCTGAGCACCCGAACGGCGTGGTGCCTTCCGTTCCGCCCCGGGCCTTTTCTGCCATCTATCAGCCGCTAACTTCCTGCTGCCATGCCCCCTTCCAATAGCACTTCCGTCCGCCGCAGCCGCCTCTGGGTCTGGCTCGCCGTTGCTGTCGTCGCTGCCGCTGCCGGCGCACTGGCCGGTCATTATGTGTTCTCGCCCAAGCCAGCATCCGACGAGGCGGTGGAGGCGTTCCTGCGTACGCAACTGCCTGACCCGACCGGCGCGCAGGTCGATTTCGCGAAGTTGCGGGGCAAAACCGTAGTTGTGAACTTTTGGGCACCCTGGTGCGGGCCATGCGTCGAGGAGATGCCCGACCTGACCGCGCTGCACAAGGAGTACTCGGGGCGCAAGGTGGAATTTGTCGGCATCGGCATCGATTCGGCCAACAATATCCAGCAGTTCATCCAGAAAGTGCCGGTCTCTTACCCGCTGGTGGTGGCGGGCTTTGCCGGTACGGAGTTGTCGCGTAATTTCGGCAATGCCGCCGGCGGGCTGCCCTATACAGTGATCATTGCGCCCGACGGCACGGTCAGCTACCGCAAAATGGGCAGGGTTTCCCCTGATGAGCTGCGCGCCGCGCTGCCTCGCGGCTAGGCATAAGATTCTTGATTTGGGGCCATTTTCATCTAATCTTTAGCGATCATCAGGCAAATTAACCGATTTCCGATGGCACAGATCGAAAGTGCCGGATCAGACCAAAAAACTCGCCCGCCTGGAAGCTGCCTATGTCTGCGCTGCTAGACAAATCACTCTAAGCTACGGTAATCTCCGCGCAATTTCGTTGAAATGGTCGAGCCGCCGTGATCGATACGCCTCCCGAACGCCGCTCCGCCCGCTACCGCAAGGTGCTGGTCCTGCATGGACCTAACCTGAACCTGCTGGGCACGCGCGAACCGGAAACCTATGGACACACGAAACTGGTCGATATCGACTTTGCTCTTGCACAGCGCGCAAGGCAGGCCAATATCGCCCTGGCTACGTTCCAGTCCAACCACGAGGGGGCACTGGTCGATCGTATCCATGCAGCGCGCGACGAGGGCGTTGACTTCATCATCATCAACCCGGCCGCCTACACGCATACCAGCGTGGCGTTGCGCGATGCGCTGGCCGGGGTGGCGATCCCTTTCGTGGAGGTCCACTTGTCGAACGTGCATCGGCGCGAGGACTTCCGTCACCACTCCTTTTTCTCGGATGTGGCGATCGGCGTGATCTGCGGACTTGGCTGGCAAGGCTACCTGCTGGCGCTGGACTATGCCCTCGGGCAGGAGCTGGAGCAGGCGCCCCTAAAGGCCTGACCCGGCCGCTTTATTTCATGACATTTACCGCGCCCCCGGCGCCTGTCACGTCCCCGCTGTCTCGCGCGGCGGACGTAGGCAGCCCGCCGGACGCATGAGTTTTTCCCGGACGAAGCCGCCAGAGCGGCAAGCCGGACAACCCGATTCAGGAGGATAGAAGATGGACCTGCGCAAGCTGAAGACGCTGATCGACCTGGTGGCCGAGTCCGGCATCTCCGAGCTGGAAGTCACCGAAGGCGAAGGCAAGGTGCGAATTGTCAAGGCACCGCCGCAGGTCATCGCCGCGCCGATGGCGATGCAACCGATGCAGGCACTGCCCCCGGCCGCCGGCCCCGCCGCGGCGCCCGTTGCCGGCGCCGAGCCGACCGCACCGCAACTGCCGGTTGGCCATGTGGTGACCTCGCCGATGGTCGGCACCTTCTATCGCGCCCCCTCGCCGGGCGCCGCGGCCTTCGTCAACGTGGGCGATACCGTCAAGGAAGGCCAGACTGTCTGCATCATCGAAGCGATGAAGCTGCTCAACGAAATCGAGTCCGACAAGGCTGGCGTGATCAAGGAAATCCTGGTCGAGAATGGCCAGGCGGTGGAATACGGCCAGCCGCTCTTCATCATCGGCTGATACTGACCGGCATGCCGCGCCGCCCGCAGCCTGCGCCGGATGTTCCGGCCGACCGCGCCGGCGCAGGCGAACCGGACGTGCCGCACGGGCCTCGCCCCGGTGCCAGCTCCCCCGCCCGCACTCCGGCCACCGCGCCGGGGGCGCCATGATCCGCCGCGGTGGGACCGCCTTTCTCCTCGCAGAGAGTGACTATGTTTGAAAAAATTCTGATCGCGAATCGCGGTGAAATCGCCCTTCGCATCCAGCGCGCCTGCCGCGAGCTTGGCATCAAGACCGTAGTGGTGTATTCGGAAGCCGACAAGGAAGCCAAATACGTCAAGCTGGCCGACGAAGCCGTCTGTATCGGCCCGGCGCCTTCGCCGCTGTCCTACCTCAATATGCCGGCCATCATCTCGGCCGCCGAGGTGACCGACTCGCAAGCCATCCACCCAGGCTACGGCTTCCTGTCGGAAAACGCCGACTTCGCCGAACGCGTGGAAAAATCCGGCTTCGTCTTTATCGGCCCGACCTCGGAAAGCATCCGCCTGATGGGCGACAAGGTCTCGGCCAAGCAAGCCATGATCAAGTCCGGCGTGCCGTGCGTGCCGGGCTCCGAAGGCGCCCTGCCCGACGATCCCAAGGAAATCCTGGCGATCGCGCGCGCCGTCGGCTACCCGGTCATCATCAAGGCGGCGGGCGGCGGCGGTGGCCGCGGCATGCGCGTGGTGCACACTGAAGCGGCCCTGGTCAACGCGGTCAACATGACGCGCGAGGAAGCCGGCCGTGCCTTCGGCAACCCGGAGGTCTACATGGAGAAATTCCTGGAGAACCCCCGGCACGTCGAAATCCAGATCCTGGCCGACCAGCATCGCCAGGCGATCTGGCTGGGCGAGCGCGACTGCTCGATGCAGCGCCGCCACCAGAAGGTGATCGAGGAAGCGCCCGCGCCGCATATCCCGCGCCGCCTGATCGAGCGTATCGGCGACCGCTGCGCCGAGGCCTGCAAGAAGATCGGCTACCGTGGCGCCGGCACCTTCGAGTTCCTGTACGAGAACAACGAGTTCTACTTCATCGAGATGAACACGCGCGTGCAGGTGGAGCACCCCGTCACCGAGATGATCACCGGCATCGACATCGTGCAGGAGCAGATCCGCATCGCCTTTGGCGAGAAGCTGCGCTGGCGCCAGAAGGACGTGCAACTGCGCGGCCACTCCATCGAATGCCGCATCAATGCCGAGGATCCGTTCAAGTTCACCCCGTCGCCCGGCCGCATCACCGCCTGGCACATGCCCGGCGGTCCCGGCGTGCGGGTCGACTCGCACGCGTATGATGGCTACTTTGTGCCGCCCAACTACGATTCGATGATTGGCAAGATCATCACCTACGGCGCTACCCGCGAGCAGGCCATTGCCCGCATGCGGATCGCGCTGTCGGAAATGGTGGTGGACGGCATCCAGACCAACGTACCGCTGCACCGCGAGCTGATGCTCGATGCCAACTTCGTCGAAGGCGGCACCAGCATTCACTATCTCGAACACCGCCTGGCCCAGAAGAACGTGGCCAAGGGCGGCAAGATCTGAAGCCCCGGCGCGGCCAGCATTAACGGATCGACAAGGATCGCCTGTGGCATTTCAGGAATGTGTGATCGAAATCGCACAAGACCAGGCAGAAGCCTGGTCTGACGCACTGTTCGACCTCGGCGCGCTGTCGGTATCGGTGGAAGACGCCGATGCCGACACGCCCGACGAGCAGCCGCTGTTCGGCGAGCCCGGCATGGAGCCGACTCGCCTGGCATGGAACCGCTCGCGCGTGGTGGCGCTGTTCGACGACAGCACCGATCCCGTGCTGGTGGTGGCCGCTGCTGCCAATGCGCTGGGTATCGACCCGGTGCCGCCGTACCAGTTGCGGCCGGTCGAGGACCAGGACTGGGTGCGCCTGACGCAATCCCAGTTCGAGCCTATCCGCATCGGCGAGCGCATCTGGGTGGTGCCGTCGTGGCACGAAGCGCCCGAACCCGACGCGGTGGTGCTGGAACTCGATCCCGGCCTCGCCTTCGGTACCGGCAGCCATCCCACCACGCGGCTGTGCATGCAGTGGCTGGAACAGAACATCAAGGCGGGTGAAACCGTGCTCGACTACGGTTGCGGCTCGGGCATCCTCGCCATCGTGGCGCGCAAGCTCGGCGCGGGCGACACGCTCGGCATCGATATCGACCCCAACGCGGTGGAAGCCTCGCGGTACAACGCTGAGCGCAATCGCGTGGAAGCCACTTTCGCGCTGCCGGAAACCGTTTCCGAGGCCAGCTACGACCTCGTCGTCGCCAATATCCTCTCCAATCCGCTCAAGCTGATGGCGGCCATGCTGAGCGCCCGCGTGCGTCCCGGCGGCCGACTGGTGCTGTCGGGCGTGCTGGAGCGGCAGGCGGAGGAAGTCGCCGCTGCCTACGCGCCCTGGCTGCCCATGTCAGTCTGGCGCAGCGAGGAAGGCTGGGTGTGCCTGCACGGCACCCGCGGTGAAGGCCCCGGCGTCCAGCCCTGAGCCCCGCCAATGGCCGCAGCCAAGCTCGTCACGCGTTGCCCGGCCTGCCGCACGGCGTTCCGGCTGGTTGCCGATCAGTTGCGGCTGCGGCAGGGCCTGGTCCGCTGCGGCCAGTGCGACACCGTTTTCGACGCGCGTGAACACCTGATCGAACTGCCGGCGCCCGAACCGGCCAGCGAGGCCGCGGTCGCCGCCGAGGCTGCCGCAAGCGTGGCTGCCCCAGCGCCGCCGCAGGAGACGGCCCCGGAAAAGCCCCACCGCCGCTCGCCGCGCACGCCGCACGAGAAGTCCCACGAAGAAGCGATCGAGGGTGCTCACGACACGGCACACGGGCGCGCGCCGCGAACCCCACGCAAACGGCACCATGCCGAGGCGCCCCCTGAAACGGCAGCACCTGACGCGCCTGGCCCGCATGCTGCCGAGGCCCTCGCCGCGCCCCAGGAAGCGCCGCATGACGAGGCTGCCGAATCCGGTGAGGACCGCCCCTACATCCCTCCTTTCGATCCCGGCTTCGATCCCGGTTACGACGTGCCGGCGCTCGACGCGCCCACCGTGATGCTGTACCAGACGCAAGCGGAAGCCGATGAGGCTGCGCACGCCGTCAACCTGCAGGCGGAGCCGGAAACAGGCGCCGTGGAGGCCGAGGAAGCGGCTTCCGCCGTGTTCGTGCCCGGCATTGTCGATGGCGAGGAGGCTGACGTTTCCGCCACGGACCAGGCAATCGAAGCATCTGGCGCAACTGAAGCAGTCGAACCAACCCAGGCAACCGAGTTAGCCGATGCAACCGAAGCATCCGATGCAACGCATACAGCCAGCGTAGCCGACATAGCCGGTGCCGCCGCCGACGCCTGGCACGAAGCCGGCGTCCCGGCAGCGGGCGACACACCCGCCGCCACGCCGCAAGCCACCCCCTGGCCACAACTGGACCCCGGGACGCTGGCCGACGACCTGCCACCGCAGGCCGCGCCCCAGGCCATCGCCGGGGCCACCGCCCTGGACGACGATGCGGAACGTGAAGCGCAGGCCGCCCATGGACATGCGGCGCAACTGCCGCCACTAGCGGCCGGCGACAACGATGCAACGCATGCCGCGGACATCGCCGATACCGCGGACACGGCGCAAGCCAGCGATGCGGTGAACGACGTAGCCACCGCCGGCCACGCCCCCGCCAGTGCCCGCGCCGAAGCCGACGCCGCGGCGGTCCCGAGCGCGAGCGGCTACCTGCGCGCCGAAGCGCAAAGCGACTTTCCCGAGATTCCCGAGCCCGTGGCGCGCGAACAGGCGTCGCGCCTGCGGGCGGCGAGCGAGGAGGCCGCGGCGCCGGCCTTCGCGCCGGACTTCCTGCGGCACGCACGCGAGCGCGGGCCGGGCCCGGCCCGGCGCAAGCGCACGCTGCAACGCCTGGCGATCGCCTTGCTGGTGCTGGCAGGACTGGTGCAAGTAACCTATCTGGCGCGCAGCCAGCTGTCGGGGCGCTTCCCGATGCTGCGCCCGGCCTTCGAGGCGGTCTGCGCACCGCTGGGATGCGAGGTGGCGCCGTGGCGCGACATCGACGCCCTGCGCATCGAAAGCTCGCTGCTGCAAAAGCAGGACGAGGACTCCGACGCATACCTGCTTGCCGTCACCTTGCGCAACCAGGGCCGGGCGACCGTGGCACTGCCGGCCATCGAGCTGGTCATGACCGACCTGCAGGACCAGTTGCTGTTGCGCAAGGTACTGCAGCCGGCCGATTATCTCGACGCCGGACAGCAGGCCTTTGCCACGCACGGCCTGCGCGCAGGCACGGAGCTTCCGGTTCGGGTACGATTCCGTTCGCAGCAGGCGGCGGCGAACTACCGCGTGCTGATCTTCTACCCCTGAATTCCACACGGGCCCGCCGCTCATCCCGGGCGCCCCCGAATCACGGGCCCGCATTTCACACAGGAGCACATATGAGCAACGTCACCCTCGGCGGCAACGCCATCGAAGTCGGCGGCAAATTTCCGCAAGCAGGCGACAAGGCCCCCGCGTTCTCGCTGGTCGGCAAGGACCTGAAGGACGTCACGCTGGGCGACTTCGCCGGCAAGCGCAAGGTGCTCAATATCGTCCCCAGCCTGGACACCCCGGTGTGCCAGGCCTCCGCGCGCAAGTTCAACGAAGCCGCCAGCGGCCTCGCCAACACCGTGGTGCTGACTATCTCGGCCGACCTGCCCTTCGCCATGGGCCGCTTCTGCACCGCTGAAGGCCTGGCCAACGTGGTGCCGCTGTCGCTGATGCGCGGCGCCGATTTCAAGGGTAACTACGGCGTGGACGTCAAGACTGGCCCGCTCGCCGGCGTGACAGCGCGCGCCGTGGTGGTGCTCGATGAAAACGACAACGTGAAGTACAGCGAACTGGTCTCGGAAATCAAGAACGAGCCGAACTACGACGCCGCACTGGCCGCGCTGAAGTAAGCGCGCCACCAGCCAGGCGCGGCCACCCGGATGACCGGGTGGCCGTTTTTACATTCAGTGGGCACCGCCACGAGCGGGCGCCCCATAGCAAGCACTGCAAGAATTGGAGAGAGCATGTCCAGCCTGATCTGTGGCTCCGTCGCCTACGACACCATCATGACGTTCGAGGGGCATTTCCGCGAACATATCCTGCCCGACCAGATCCACATGCTGAACGTGTCCTTCCTGGTCCCGTCCATGCGCCGCGAGTTCGGCGGCTGCGCAGGCAATATCGCCTACTCGCTGAAGCTGCTGGGCGGCGAGCCCGTGGTCATGGCCACCGTGGGCGCCGACGCCGAGCCTTACCTGCAGTACCTGCGCGCGCTCGACATCAGCACCGAGCACATCCGTACCCTGCCCGATACCTATACGGCGCAGGCCATGATCACCACCGACCTGGACAACAACCAGATCACGGCGTTTCACCCGGGCGCGATGAACCAGTCGCAGCTCTCGCAGGTGCAGGATGCGCTCGGCGGCAGCAACGCGCCTACCCTGGGCATCGTCGCTCCGGACAGCCGCGAAGGCATGCTGCACCACGCCCGTCAGTTCGCCGAGGCCGGCGTGCCCTTCATCTTCGACCTGGGCCAGGCCATGCCGCTGTTCAACGGCGACGACCTCCGCCAGTTCGTTGAACTCGCCAGCTACGTGACGGTCAATGACTACGAAGCGCAAGTTCTGTTGTCGCGTACCGGCTGGACCAGCGAGGAAGTTGCCGCGCAAGTCCAGGCCTTCATCGTGACCCACGGTGAGCAGGGCGCGAGCGTCTTCGCCAACAAGCAGAAGTACAATATCGCTTCCGTAAAAGCGGATCGGGTCATCGATCCCACGGGCTGCGGGGATGCGTTCCGCGGCGGCCTGCTTTACGGCATCGAACGGGGCTTCGACTGGGAAACAACAGGCCGCCTTGCCAGCCTGATGGGTTCCATCAAGATCGCGCACCAGGGTCCGCAGAACCACAAACCGTCGCGCGACGAAATCGGTGAACGCTTCCAGTCGGCTTTTGGTTATCGCTACGAGTAACACCTTTACGGGATGGATCCCATGCATACCCTGCTTCGCACCAGCGCCATCGCGCTCGCTGCAGCCGCCACCCTGGTGGCCGGCTGCGCTTCGCAGTCGAACTCCGCCAGCATCTATACGCCGGGCCAGGCTCAGCGCGAGCAGACCTTGCGCTACGGCGTGGTCGACACCGTGCGCGAGGTGCTGATCCAGGGTAACCAGACGGGCGCCGGCACCATCGCCGGCGGTGCCATCGGCGGCATCGCCGCCGGCAGCACCATCGGCAGCGGCGGCGGCTCGGTAGCCGCGGGCGTGCTGGGCGCGGTGCTCGGCGGTATCGCCGGCAGCATGGCGGAGAACAAGATCAACCAGCGCCGTGGCCTGGAGATCACCGTGCGACTGGACAACGGCGAGATGCGCGCCATTGTCCAGGACGCCGACGAAGCCTTCCGCCCGGGCGAACGCGTGCGCCTGCTGTCTTCCGGCGGCACGACCCGCGTTACGCACTGAGCACGGCACCCGGGCCGCGCGCAGCGCGCCTGTCCGCTGCAGCGGGGGCTGGCGCTACACGGGTACGAGAAGGCCGCCCAACGGCGCCTGCGACAGTTTAAGGCGACCTCGGGCCGCAACCCCGACCCTGACCTGCCAAAGCGCTGCCTCCTCTACGGAGGCAGCGCTTTTTTCTTGCCGCGATCCGCGCCCGCCCGAGCCTCGCCTGTGGAAGCAGGCCGACGGCCTGGCCGTCCGGATGCACTCAGCTTCCTGTCGCCAGCAACGTCGCGGCCACTTCGTCGGGATCCCGCCCCGCCGCGGCCAGCACCAGGGTCTTGCGTCGTGAGGCCTGACCGCTCTTCAGCGTGACCGAACGGCGCGGCAGGCCCAGCGACGCGGCCAGCCACTGGCACAGGGCTTCGTTGGCCTTGCCGTCCACGGGCGGTGCCGCCAACCTGATCTTCAGCACACCGTCATACTCGCCCGCGGCCGCGGTCGTCCTGGCGCCGGGCTGCACATGCACCGTCACCACGATCTCATCTTGCCCGGAGCCCTTGCCCTGGCGGCACCATGCGGCCATCTACGCCTCTCCTGCTTTCCGGATGTTCAAATGCGCAATCGCCAGGGTGATCCGGTGCCCGGGCGCGCATGAAAAAACCCGCCGGGCTTTCACCATCGGCGGGTTGGCAAGACTGACGTCTTGCGGACCGGATACGCAGTATCCGGTCAGTGCGACACGCGATGCGTGCCCTGGCAATTCCCAGCGCTGGCCGTTGCCGGCACGCTTACGGACGGGTGCCCGTCGGGAAGGGCCATGCCGCAGCCGGGTTCAGCGCGGTCTTGGCAGCCGTAGCGGGTGCGACAGCAGGCGCAGCGGCAGGCTTCGAAGCCGGCGCAGCCTTCTTGGCGGCAGCCTTCTTGGCCGGAGCCTTCTTGGCAGCAGCCTTCTTGGCCGGTGCGGCCTTCTTGGCAGCAGCAGCCTTCTTGGCCGGTGCAGCTGCCTTCTTGGCCGGTGCGGCCTTCTTGGCGGCTACCTTCTTGGCCGGTGCGGCCTTCTTGGCGACAACCTTCTTGGCTGCAACTTTCTTGGCCGGTGCGGCCTTCTTCGCTACGACCTTCTTGGCGGCGGCCTTCTTGGCCGGCGCTGCCTTCTTGGCCGGCGCTGCCTTCTTCGCTACGACCTTCTTGGCGGCGGCCTTCTTGGCCGGTGCTGCAGCCTTCTTGGCCGGCGCAGCCTTCTTCGCCACTACCTTCTTGGCGGCGACCTTCTTCACAGCGGCCTTCTTGGCCGGGGCGGCTGCCTTCTTGGCGGCCGGCTTGGCGGCCTTCTTAGCCGCCGGTTTCTTCTTTGCAGTCGTTGCCATGGATAACTCCTTCACTAGAGAGTGAATATCGAATGACCTAAGTTGGCGACCCGACCGACCCGAGGCGCGTTACCGCGATGCGACCCCAATCGAGCGAGCGATTCATCGGCGCACGGAAACATTGCGACCCCACGCTAATGAATTCGGTGTCAGGGGCACCGCGGCGAGCGGTGCGATAGTGGCCAAGCGGAGCCCGCAGCCGGGCTTCTGACGCTTGCCGCGCCCTGGAATATTCGATCTGCCCGCGCCATCCGCCGGATCGGCACGCGGCATGAAAAGAAGAGATATCGGCCGGCATTTCCATGATGCGGGCAAAGCCACGCGCACCACGTACGGCATTCGTTTGGGGGTAGTTCGCCCATCCCGTTACTGGGCCAAAGGAGACTGCACGCGTTTTAGTAAACCAGTACGGCTTGGTCTGCGTCAAAGTTCTAGTGCTCCTGAGCTACCTGTTCCATTGCATCGAAGTGGGTGGCGCTCGTCGATCGGCATCACGTCCAACATCATCGTTCCATCTGCTGCCTTGCCTGCCTCGCAGCCATGCAATGAAGTGAGACTCTTGTCAAGGCGAATCATAATTCGTTTGTTGCGCGATGTTAAGAAAAAAGTGCAAAAAAACTTGCGCGCGAGCATGACAACTTCATCGTCTTCATCGCCGCGCTCCGCTCGCCTCGTCTTTGCATGCGCGCGACACGCTCTCACCGCGTCGGACGCGAATGCGCATCGCTCCTCGCGCACACGATCGACGCATCGCTGATGCCGCGTCGAGCGAATGAAAAACCATCGCCGGCGCGCTCCGTTTTATTCACGCGAGCATCGCTGCCGGTACGCACTCGACGCGCGGCGACGGCGCGCTTCACGACGTTTCACGAACGCCGGAAACCCGCATGAACAAAGGCTTTTCGGGAAACCAAGAATGCCCGACAGATAACTGCGCGCACGCGTCGCGGCATCGTCCTCTCACACTTCGCGCGAGTACGAACTAGCGCCGCGCATGCAGCTACCGGGCCTTCGTGCAGCCGTGCATGGAAGACACGGCGCGATGCGCGGACGATGCGCGCATCGAAGTCCGGCTCGCACGCTCGCGTGCTGCTTGAACAGTGATGCGCCGACGCAACGGTCTGAGAATCGTCATTGCGACACACGCACGCAAGCGAGGTTCGGACACAGCGTCTTGCATGCATCGCGCGGCTCCATCGATGCACGCGAGACGACTGCGTGCCCTCCATCGGCCGGCATCCGCAATCGACAGCATCGACCTGTTCACCGACGAGGCATCCCGGACCCTGCATGTAGTGTCGCGCGGAGTCGGGCACTCTCTACCAGGCCGAACGCGCAGTGCGTGATGAAGAGGTTCGCCAGGCGTTCAATGCGATGCGCGCACTCGTCGCGCAAAGCAAAGCGAGACTCCGCGATGGCGACTACGATGCGTGGCCGGACAGGTGCCGCAGGCATGGCGGCGCCGCACGGAACATGCCGCCTAGAGGATTGCTTCAAGTGCCGCCGGCAGACAATTTTGCTGCATGACAGAATACGCCAGCAACCAGCAACCACGCCGGTTTCCGGCGAGCGACCAGCTCGCTTTGATGCGTACGCAAACACGGCCGGGAGATTGCGGCGCGAGCCTATCACCAGTAGATTGGCGTACCCGCGCCGCCAGGCTCGCCGAATCCGGCCGGTGACGATCCTGGTAGCGCCACGGCACGCAGTCATGGCGCGCCCCAACCCAAACAGGAGATCCCGATGCACTTTACTGCCCCCCGCTCCGTCGCACGCGCCGCCGTCATGGCGGCACGCGTCACCGTGCTCGCCGGTGCGCTGCTGGGTAGCGCCGCGGCGCTGGCCCAGGCCACCCCGGCTGGTTCATGGAAGACCATCGACGACGCCACCGGCAAGCCACGCGGCCTGGTGGAGATCAGCGAGCATAACGGCGTCTACAGCGGCAAGCTCGTCAAGAGCTTCGGCGAGAGTGACGGCAAGAGCGACGGCAAGCCCAAGGTATGCGACAAGTGCACCGACTCGCGCCGCGACCAGCCCATCATGGGCATGACCATCATCACGGGCTTGCGCAAGACCGGCGACAACGAGTGGAGTGGCGGCGAGATCCTCGATCCGGAAAGCGGCAAGCTCTACAAGACCAAGATGTCGCTGGCGGACGACGGCAACAAGCTCAAGGTGCGCGGCTTCATCGGCATCAGCCTGCTGGGACGCACCCAGACCTGGGAACGCGAACGCTAGCCTGCGTGCCAGGCGGTACCGGCACCGCCTGGCAACCCACGGCGCAGTCCTTGCGCCGTCCCTGCCTTCATCGTTGCATCGTCTCAGCGCCTCGCCTGCCTCTCCGTCCTTCGGCAACCCGTCCCGGCCGATCCGCCTTCGCGCCGCCTCCGGCTCTGCCGCCTCGCTTCCCGCCCGACCACTCAGCCAGCCGATTGCCATGCGCTGCCCGCATGACGACATGCGCAGAATTCGTTTTCAGGGTGACGGCGCGGCTCCTAACATCGGCCTTACCTGCCGTGCGCCGTTTCATCCCCCCACCGCGCCGGGCGGCGCTGCCACGCCGACCCGGTACCGAAGCGGTTCGCGCACCGGCGCCGCCAACCAGGAGGAAGTCATGCACGCAAGCGCCCGTCCAGAAGCGCCACCGAACGTCAGCGGCTCGCAGCGCCGCCGCGCCATCGTCGCCACCGTGATCGGGAACGGTCTGGAGTGGTTCGATTTCACCGTCTACAGTTTCTTCGCCGTCATCATCGCGAAGCTCTTCTTTCCCACCGGCAACGATCTGTCCTCGCTCCTGCTGGCGGTTGCCACCTTTGGCGTGGGATTCTTCATGCGGCCGGTCGGCGGCATCATCCTCGGGGTGTACGCCGACCGCGTCGGCCGCAAGGCAGCGCTGTCTCTGACCATCCTGCTGATGGCGCTGGGCACCACCATGATCGGCCTGGCGCCCACCTTTGATCAGATCGGCGTCTTCGCGCCGCTGCTGATCGTGGTGGCGCGCCTGCTGCAGGGCTTTTCCGCCGGCGGAGAGATGGGCGGCGCGACCGCCTTCCTGACCGAGTACGCACCGGTCGAACGTCGCGCCTACTATTCGAGCTGGATCCAGGCGAGCATCGGCGTGGCGGTGCTGCTGGGCGCCGCGGTCGGCACCTTCGTGACCTCCGCGCTGAGCACCGAATCGCTCAATAGCTGGGGCTGGCGCGTGCCTTTCCTGCTCGGCATCGTGATTGGTCCGGTGGGCTACTACATCCGCCATCACCTCGACGAGACGCCGACGTTCCGCGAGGCCACCGACAAGTCCGAGTCGCCGCTGGCCGAAGTGCTGCGCGACTACCCGCGCCAGACCGCGGCCAGCTTCTCGATGGTGATCCTGTGGACGGTCTGCACCTACGTGCTGCTGTTCTATATGCCGACGTACTCGGTCAAAGTGCTCCATGTGCCGCAGTCCACCGGCTTCATTGCCGGCATGGTCGGCGGCCTGGCGATCATGGTATGCGCGCCGCTGGTCGGCATGCTGGCGGACCGCATCGGACGCCGCGTGCTGCTGTCCGGCTCGGCGCTGCTGATCCTGGTGCTGGCCTATCCGATGTTCGTCTATATCAACCAGGCGCCGGGGCTGGCTTCGCTGGTGGTCTTCCAACTGGTGTTCGGCGTGCTGATCGCCACCTACACCGGCCCCATCCTGGCCGCGTTCTCCGAACTCTTCCCGGCCAAGGTGCTGTCGACCGGATTGTCGGTGGCCTACAACCTGGCGGTCACCATCTTCGGCGGCTTCGCTTCCTTCATCATCACCTGGCTGATCGCCAGCACGGGCAGCACCATGGCGCCGGCCTTTTATGTGATGTTTGCCGCCGCCATCAGCCTGGCCGGCACGCGCCTGGTGCGCGAGCCCGCTTACCTGCAAACCGTGCAAGTGCAAGCCGCGCAACCCGTCTAGTTCCAGCTCTTGTTCATCTTGTTCATCTGGTATCTCGTATGAAACAGATCCTACTCAGGGGCGGCAACGTCCTCGACCCCGCCCGCGGCAGTCTCCTGCAACGCCACGATGTACTGATCGAAGGCGAGCGCATCGCGGAGGTGTCGGCCACGCCGATCCACGCGCCCGCCGCGCAGGTGATCGACCTTGCCGGCAAGACCGTCATGCCCGGGCTGATCGACTGCCACGTGCACGTGCTGGCGTCGCTGGCCAACCTCGGACTGAACGCGGTGCAACCCAATGTGCTGGTGGCGTTCCGCGCCATGCCGATCATGAAGGCCATGCTGGAGCGCGGCTTCACCACCGTGCGCGATGCCGGCGGCGCCGACTGGGGCCTGTCGCAGGCGATCGAGACCGGCCTGGTGCCCGGCCCGCGCATCTTCCCGTCCGGCAAGGCGCTGTCCCAGACCGGCGGGCACGGCGATTTCCGCCCGCGCGCCGACGTGCTGGAGCCATGCTCGTGCGCTTTCCGCGCCGGCGCTATCGCCCGTGTGGCCGATGGCGTGGAAGCGGTTCGCCTGGCGGTGCGCGAAGAAATCCAGAAAGGCGCCACACAGATCAAGATCATGGCATCCGGCGGGGTGGCCTCGCCCACCGATCCGATCGGCAACACGCAGTACAGCGAAGACGAGATCCGCGCCATCGTGGCCGAGGCCGAGGCGGCCCAGACCTATGTCATGGCGCACGCCTACACCGGCCGCGCCATCGCGCGCGCGGTGCGCTGCGGGGTACGCACCATCGAGCACGGCAACCTGGTCGACCGCGCCGCCGCCCGCGTGATGCGCGAGCATGGCGCCTTCGTGGTGCCCACCCTTGTCACCTACGAGTCGCTTGCGCGCGACGGTGCGCGGCTGGGCCTGCCGGCGGAATCGGTGGCGAAGATCGAGACCGTGCGCCAGGCCGGGCGCGACTCGCTAGCCATCTATGCGGAAGCGGGCGTACCGATGGGCTTTGGCTCCGACCTGTTGGGCGAGATGCACCAGGACCAGTCGGACGAGTTCCGCATCCGCGCGGAACTGCTCGGCAACCTGGAAGCGATCCGCAGCGCCACTTCGATTGCGGCCGCCATCCTGCAGCGCGAAGGCGAGCTGGGCACCGTGCGAGCAGGCGCGCTGGCCGACCTGATCGCGGTGGATGGCAATCCGCTGGCGGACATCGGGCTGCTCTGCGGCCAGGGCGAGCACCTGACGATGGTGATGCAGGCGGGGCAACTGCATCGCCAGCCTGGCTGAACCCCAAGGCACTAGACGAAGCCGACAAAGATGCGCCAGAACCGTCTGCAATGACGACGGCTGTCACGCCCTCTCCCCTCGGGGGAGAGGGTTGGGGAGAGGGGTGGCTTAGCTAGGAACCACCTGAAGCAAAGCCAACAGTTTTCTTCAGCACGACGGCATAACGAGCACCCGCCCCATCCCGCAAGCGGGGGGGAGCAAACCTGTAGCACCGAATCAAGCCCTCCGCGCACTATCATGGCGACTGAACCCTCCCACTCGCCGCCATGCGCATCTCCCCCCTTCCTCCCCTGCCCTGCCTGGTCGCCTTCGAGTCCGCCATGCGCCACGGCAGCTTCACCCGCGCCGCCACCGAACTGCATCTGACGCAAAGCGCCATCAGCCGGCAGGTTGCCCAGCTCGAGCACTTCCTGGGCAAGAAGCTGTTTATCCGCGAGCCGCGCGCGCTGCGCCTGACAGTGAGCGGCCAGGCCTATGCCGAGGAAGTGCAGCGGCTGCTGGCAGCATGCGCCGAAGCTACCGAGGAGGTGATGAAGCGCAAAGGCCATGGCGAGCTGACGGTGGCCTGTTCCTCCGGCGTGGCGGTGCTATGGCTCACGCCCAGGCTGTCGCGATTCCGTGCCGCGCATCCCGACATCCACCTGCGCCTGCTCATCAACGACAGCCTGGCGTCGCTGTCGCCTGCGGAGTTCGACGTGGGCTTGTACTACCTGCGCGAAGGCCCGCCGCCGGGACTGGCTTCGCGCCGCCTCTACGACGAGGACGTGTTCCCCGTCTGCGCCCCGCAGTACCTGGACGGCCGCCGGCTCAAGCCTGCCGACCTCCCCGGCGAGACCTTGCTGATGCTGGAAGACGGACAGCGCCAATGGATGTCGTGGCAGACATGGCTGGCCCATAACGGCGTAGCCGATGCGCGCCCGCCACACAAGCTGGTGGCCAACCAATATCCCATCCTGCTGCAACTCGCGATCGAGGGCCAGGGCATCGCCCTCGGGTGGCGGCACATGATCGACCGCTGCCTGCACGAGGGGCTGCTGGTGCGCGCCTGCGAAGCGAGCGCAAGCCTGGGCGGCGGCTACTACGCGGTGTGGCCCCAGGACCGCGCGGAAGCCGCGGCGGCGCGCGCGTTCCGCAACTGGCTGGCGCAACAGACCGTGGACGGCCAGTAGTCGCCAACCCCGGCAAGCGGGAGGAGGCAGTGGAGCGCTTATGGAAGCGCATGCGCAGATTCAGCGAATTGACAGCTTCGCTGGTTATCATCGGTCGCTCGGCGTAGCGCTGGCCACAACGTTGGCCTGGCCAGGCGCCCGGTACCTAAAACAGCCAATGGAGACAACCATGCGTATCCCCGCCACCAGCCGCGCGCTGACCCTTGCCGTTCCCGCCCTGTTCGCCGCCGCCGGCCTCGCCATGCCGGCCCACGCCGCCGATGCGTGGCCGACGCATGTGATCAAGTTTGTCGTGCCGTTCACCGCGGGCGGGGCCAACGACCTGGTGGCGCGCGCTGCCGCCGACGCGGTTGGCAAGCGGCTCGGCCAGGCGGTGGTGATCGAGAATCGACCCGGCGCCGGCGGCGTGGTGGGCGCGGACTATGTGGCCAAGAGCAAACCGGATGGCTACACCTTCCTGGTCGGCGCGGTTGGCACCGTCACCAACAGCCTGATCCGCAGCAAGATGCCCTACGCGCCGGACGACCTGGTGCCGGTCTCACTGGTAGCGGTGAGCCCCTCCGTGATCGTGGTATCGCCGTCGCTACCCGTGAACAACCTCAAGGAACTGGTCGAGTATTCCAAGAAGCAGGCATCGGGCGCCAACTTCGCTACCGCAGGCAGCGGCAGCACGCCGCACTTTGTCGAAGAGATGCTCAAGGAGAAAGGCGCTGTGCTGACTGTCGTGCCTTACAAGAGCGGTTCGGAGAGCATTACCGCGGTGATCGGCAACCAGGTGACGGCCACCTCCGAGGCCAGCGTGGTGGTGCTGCCCAACATCAAGGCCGGCAAGCTCAAGGCGCTGGGCGCGACCTGGGACAAGCGCATGAGCGCGGCACCGAATATCGCGACCACCGCCGAGCAAGGCATGCCGGAAGTGCGCATCGGCCACTGGGCCGGCGTGTTCGCGCCCAAGGGTACGGACCCCGCCATCCTGAAGAAGATGAACACCGAGATGAGCGCTGCGATGCAGACGCAGGAAACGCGCGACCGCCTGATCCCCAACGGCATCGAGCCCGCGGGCGGCACGCAGGAGAGCTTCATTGCCTTCATCAAGTCGGAGCGCGAGCGCCTTGGACGCATTGCAAAGAAAGCCAATATGACGGCGGATTAATAAATTTTCTACCAGTCCTGTCTGCCAGGACTGCAAATGTCTGCATCAGGCCTGTTACGTACAGGCCTGTTTCATTTCTGAAATGCGCCCCATGCTCCGCAATTAGAAATTAAAGTGCTGTAATAGCTGTGAAATACAGCATTAATGTCTTCCAACAAATACATTCAACACCAACACCAATGTCTGTGAAAAAAAGCCAACGCGAATTGCAACGCTAATCATTCGCATTTATATTCCGGATCGCCCAAACGTATTTTTCCCGCCGTTGTCCGAACCGCAGGCTTGCACTTCTTGCAACCGCCGGCTGACTCGTACCTACGGCCGTACCGGAATCGAGAATCGACATGAACCGCCGCACTCCGATCGCGACTGCACTGCTCGCGCTGTTCGCCACCCCCGTTGTCACCCTGGCCCAGACGGCCGCTCCCGCGCCTGCCGCCAGCCAGGGCGCGACAACGCTGCAAGAGGTCGTGGTGCAAAGCGGACGCGTCAATGACGACTACAACGCGGTCAAGAATTCGATCAGCAAGCTGCCCGAGGAACTGCGCGACATTCCGCAATCGGTAACGGTGGTCAACAAGGCGCTGATCGATGCACAGGGCGGTACCTCGCTGACGGATGCACTGCGCAACGTGCCGGGCATCACCATCGGCGGCGCCGAAGGCGGCCAGATCGGCAACAACATCAACCTCAACGGCTTCTCCGCGCGTACCGACATTTATCTCGATGGTTTCCGCGACCGCGGCCAGTACTATCGCGACGTCTTCGCGCTGGACTCGGTGGAAGTGCTGATGGGACCGTCGTCGATGCTGTTCGGGCGCGGATCGACCGGTGGCGTGATCAACCAGGTCAGCAAGAAGCCGTCGCTGAAGGCCGCCACGGAGGTCACGGGGTCGGTCACCACCAATGGCCTGGTGCGCGCCACCGCCGACTACAACACGCCCACCGGCGAGACTTCGGCATTCCGCATCTCGGCGATGGCGCAGGACGGCGCACCGAGCACGCGCGACCAGACCAAGGTGAAGGATTTCGGCCTTGCTCCGTCCTGGCGCCTGGGCATCGGCACGCCCACCGAGATCACGCTCTCGGCGCTGCTGCAGCATAACGAGGACCAGCCCGATTACGGCCTGCCGGCGATCAACGGGCATCCGGTCAACGTCGACCGCAAGACGGCGTACGGCTTCAATGACGACCGCACCATCCAGGACGTCGTCGCGCTCAATGGCACGGTCGATCACAAGATCTCGCCCAACCTGCGCCTGCGCAACCAGACCCAGTACAACTACGTCAACACCAATGCGCGCGAGACGGCGCCGAATGCCGTCGGCACGGTCAACGCCAAGGGCTTCACCCCCCTGACCACCACCACCCTGCCACTGGGTTCGCTGTTTGTCCGCCAGCAAAGCCACGACCGCCATATCCGCGACTACTCGATCTTCAACCAGACCGAGCTGACCGCCAAGTTCGACACCGGCCCGGTCAAGCACACCGTGCTGATGGGCGCCGAGATCGGCCACGATGGCTATGACAACCAGAATTACTACCGCAACGGCACCTGCAACGGCGTGCCGCTGAACCCCGGCGCTACCGCCACTGCGGCAGCGGGCACCAGCGGCTACGCCGCATGCGAACCGGTGGTCAACCCGACCTACATCAACTCGCCGGCTACCGCGCCGAGCGCAGTTGGCAACCGGCAGGGCGCTTCGGCCAATACCCTGGCGGTCTATGCCAATGACTCGATCGAATTCAGCAAGCAATGGAAGCTGGTGGGCGGGCTGCGCTACGACCGATATCTCGCCAGCATCACCAACTCGGTCAACTCGAACAATACCAAGGGCAACACTGCGCTGGCCAACGCCGAGCAGACCGTCAACTTCACCAGCGTGCGCGTGGGTGGCCTCTGGCAGCCGACCGAGGCGCAGTCCTACTACCTGTCGTACGGCACTTCGTTCAATCCGTCGCTGGAGCAACTGGTCGGTACCGTGGGCCAGACGAACCTGGACCCGGAAAAGAACAAGTCATATGAAGTAGGCGGCAAGTGGGACCTGATGGGCGGCGACCTGTCGCTGACTTCGGCGCTGTTCCAGATCACCAAGGACAATGCCCGCAGCCAGATCGATACCACCACCTACGCGCTGACCGGCAAGATCCGCGTGCGCGGCTTCCGTGCCGGCGCCACCGGCCGCATCACCAACAAGTGGCAGGTCTTCGCGGGCTACACCTACCTGGACGGCGAGATCGTCAACGGCATTGCCGCCGGCACCCAGGGCATGGTCCCGACCAATACGCCCAAGCACACCGCGACGGCATGGACCAGCTACCGCGTGCTGCAGGACTGGGAAGTGGGCGGCGGCGCCTTCTATATGTCGCAACGCTATGCCAACAACACCAACACCGTGCAGGTGGGCGGCTTCGTGCGCTGGGACGGCATGATTGCTTACCACCAGCCGAAGTACGATGTGCGCCTGAACCTGTTCAACGTGTTCGACAAGAAGTACTACGATGCGCTGATCCAGTCGGACGGCGGCCGTTCGGTGCCGGGCACCGGCCGCACGGCGATGCTGTCCCTCATCTACCGCATGTAAGCTAAGGTAGAGTGGCGTGGCGCCATGTCGCGCCACGCGGCAACGCCGGGACCTCTCCCGGCGCCGCTATCGAACCCTGCCGAGATCGTCATGCTTGTCTGCATTCCCAAGGTCCTCAATGCGGAACAGCTCGCCGTACTGCGCGAGCTGCTCGACCAGGCCGGCGACGCCTGGGTGGATGGCCGCGTATCGGCCGGCTACTCCGGCGCCCCGGTCAAGTTCAACCAGCAGATCGACGAGCGCGCCGACGTGGCGCTGCAGTGCCAGCAACTGATCCTGAGCGTGCTGGAACGGCATCCGCTGTTCATCAGTGCGGCGCTGCCCAATATCGTCTACCCGCCGATGTTCAACCGCTACGGCGAGGGCATGACGTTTGGCCCGCATGTGGACGGCAGCGTACGCATCCATCCGCATAACGGCCGCAAGCTGCGCACCGACATCTCGGCCACGCTGTTCCTCAGCGACCCCGCCAGCTACGACGGCGGCGAGTTGCAGGTGGAAGACACCTACGGCGTGCACAGCGTCAAGCTGGAAGCCGGCGACATGGTGGTCTATCCCGCCACCAGCCTGCACCAGGTGACGCCGATCACGCGCGGCACGCGCGTGGCGAGCTTCTTCTGGATCCAGAGCCTGGTGCGCGACGACGCGCAGCGCACACTGCTGTTCGACCTCGACAACGCCATCCAGAAACTCAACCAGACCGGCGCCGACGATGGCGCGCGCCGCTCGCTGGTGGGTTGCTATCACAACCTCCTGCGGCAGTGGACCGACACCTGAATCCGCCTGTATCCACCTGATGGCTGGCGGCGGCGCGGCGCGCCGCCGTGCCAGCCTTACATCCGGTAGCGCAATGTCGCCATCACGCTGCGCGGCGCGCCGGGCATGTTCAGGTTGGGGCTGGTACCGTGGGCTGAGACGATATAGCCCTGGTTGAACACGTTATTGAGGTTGAGCTGCGCCTCGAACGCACCACGGCGGTACCACGCCATCATATCGGCGGTGACGTAGCCCGGCAGCGTGACCGTATTGCCCGGATTGGCAAAGCGCGCGCCGACGAGGTTGAGGCCGCCACCCACGCCAAAACCATAGCCCAGCGATTTGGTGAGCCACACGTTGCCGCTGTGCATCGGCGTCAGCGTAGCGCGCTTGCCCTGTACCTGCTGGCCGGCATCGACCGCAACCGATCTGGTCACGCGCGCGTCAAGATACGCATAGCCCGCAAGCACGCGCCAGCCCTGCGACAGGTCCGCCGAGGTGGTGAGCTCCACGCCGTCGGTACGTTGCTCGCCGATCGGCACCAGCTGCAAGGTGAGCGGATTGGTTGCCTTGATACCGTTTCGCTCCAGGCGGAACACGGACACCGTAGTGCTGGCGCGGCCATCCAGCCAGTCGTACTTGGCGCCTACCTCGGTATTGCGCGTGCTTTCCGGCGCGATATCGGCGTTGTTGGCCGCCAGCGCGAAGGCCTCTCCCGAGGGCTGGAACGAACGGCTCCACGAGACATAGTAGGACTGCGTCCTGGTGGGCTGCCACACCAGGCCCGCGCGCGGACTCCAGGCGTTGTCGGTGCGCGACAGGCCAGGCTGGCCGGGGCGATGATCGACGGTCTCTTGCTGGAAACGGTCGTGGCGCAGGCCGATCAGCGCCTTCCAGTGTTCGGTCAGGCTCACCATGTCCTGCGCATAGACGCCGAGGGTCTTGAAGGTGCCCAGGCTGTTGGCGGTGAGCGCGCCGCCGTTCAGCGGCAGCGTGGGAAGCACAGGATTGAACAGCGATACGGTGGCCACCGTGCCCGCGGAATAGCTGACGAGGTCCTTGTTCTGCTGGCCGATCTCCACACCGTAGAGCAACTCGTGCTTCATGCCGAACAGCGTGGTCTTCTGCATCAGGTCGGTCTGGTTGAACCAGCCGCGCTCGGCGCGCGCCACGTTCGAGCGCGTCAGCGTGACGGTCTGGCGCGCCTCGTTGACCAAGCCCGGCAGCGTGTTGTTCCGGTCCAGCGTGTAGTGGTAGTAGCGCGTGGCATTGCGCAGCGACCATTGCTCGTTGAAGCGGTGGTTCAGCGTGGCGGTGCCGGAGTACACACGCGACTGGCTGTAGTCCACGTCGCGCGCGTTGGCGGCGCCATAGTAGGTGGAAGCGGGCACGTTGACCGGGCGGCCCTGGTACGCCGGGATGCCGAAATCGGTCACGCGCCGGTCTTGCAGGTAGTCGGCCTGCAGCAGCAGCGTGGTCTCGGGCGCCAGGCGCAGGTCCAGCGACGGCGCCACGGCAAAGCGGTCGATGAACTGCTGGTCGCGGTAGCTGTTGCCCTTCTCCACGGCGCCAGTGATGCGCCAGGCGGCAGCGTCGTTCACCACGCGGCCGACATCGGCTTCGGCGCGCCGGCTTTGCCAGGAGCCATAGCTGAGCGCCAGATCCGTGACATCGAGGCCGGGCTTCTTGGTGACGCGGTTGATCAGGCCGCCGGACGAGCCACGCCCGTAAAGCACCGCTGCCGGGCCTTTGACGACTTCGATGCGGTCGACGTTGGACAGATCGCGAAAGTACAACGCATCGTCGCGGATACCATCGACGAACTGGTCGGCGATGGCCGAAAAGCTGCGGATGCTGACCTGATCCCGCTGGCCGTCGCCGGTGGAGAAACTCACCCCCGGCACATTCTTCAGCGCGTCCTGGATCGAGGTAGCGTGCTGGTCGCGCATCACTTCGGCGGTCACCACATTGACGGTCTGCGGGATATCGCGCAGCGGTGCGTCGATCTTGGTCGCGCTGCCGGTGCTGGCCGGGTTGTAGCCCTCTCCCGGGTCGCTGCCAGCGGCGGCCTTCACAGTGACTTCGGGCAGGCTGGCCGTGCTATTCGCCTGCGCCTGCGCGGTACCGAAGACGGCGGATTGGGAAACAAAGGCGCCGAGCACGGCGGCATGGATTGGGCGAAGAATAAGGCGCATCGATGTAATGATTTGTAACGATTGAAATACAAATGCGACGCATTATCATTTTCACTGGCAACAATTGTCAATGAAAAACGCGGATGCATATCCGGGCGCGATAAAAGCGGCCAAAACAGCACCCAACATGCTGTTAGTCGATTAAGGAAAAGAGAAAATACCGAAAAGACCAAAAATGCGAGGCAATTGGAAACAGGTCCATGCCTGGCGCATGTCCGGCAGTCTCCGCGCGCAAACGGTCAGGCCATTTCAGGCGAATTGCTCCGCCAGGGCCGCGCGCACCTTCGCCACCAGAGGCGCCTCGCCGGGCCGCGCGGGCAGCAGGTAAAACTCGGCGGCCGGCAGCGCGGGAAGCTTCAGGCGGCTGACGGTCTGGGCATCGATGCGCGCCACTCCGGGCCCGATCGCCGACTCGTTCAGGCAGGAGATACCCAAGCCGGCGGCCAGCGCGAGCTGCAGCCCGGCCACGCCCGAGGCGGAATGCGCGATTACATGGTCCAGCCGCCGGCGCAGCAGCATCTGCACCACGTACTGGTGCAGCGAGCAGGTATCTGGCAGCAGCACCAGCGGCAGCGGCGCGCTGATGCCCTCGGCCTCCCCTTCGGCCGCCACCCACGCCAGCGCCTCGCGGCGCAGCACGGTGCCGCGCGCTCCCCGCTGGCCGCCGCGGGCGCCCGGCAGCCGCATCGACAGGCCGATATCGAAGGCATCCGTCAGCGCTCCGGCGTCGATCATGCCGCTCTTCATCACGGTGACATGCAGCCGCAGGTGGGGATAGCGCTCGCGCAGCCGGCGCAGCATGCCGGCGATCTCGCCAGGCCGGAAGTAATCCGTCACCGCCAGCCGCAGTTCGCCGTCCAGCGTATGGCCGCGCAAGTCCTGCAACGCCAGTTCGGACAGCGCCAGGATGCGCCGCGCATGTTCCAGCAGGCGCATGCCGGCGGGCGTGGGCGAGGCGCCCTGCTTGCCGCGCGTGAGCAGCGGCACGCCCGCGCGCTCCTCCAGCTTGCGCAGTTGCTCGCTGACCGATGACTGCGACAGGAACAGCCGCGGCGCGGCGGCCGACAGGCTGCCGGCCTCCGCCACGGTGACGAAGGTGCGTAGCTGATCGAGTTCCAGGGCGCGCATCGACCACCTCCCTCATGTTTCGGTATTGACGATGGATAATATCGCAAATTCCCGTTTTCCCGATGGAAGGCAGAAACCTAGAATGGCATCACTTACCCGCTGAACCGAAGCAACGCCAACCTCAGGCCAAGGAGCCCGTCATGCCCCACATCAACCTCCAGATCTCCGGCAAACCCGATGCATCGCTGACCCGCCGCAGCGCCGCCGCCGTGGCCGGGATCACGCAGCGCGTACTCGGCAAGAAGCCGGAAGTCATCGTCGTCTCCGTGCAATACATCGATCGCGACGCCTGGATCGTCGGCGGCGAACCGCTCTCGGAGCTCGGCCGCAATGCCTTCCATCTCGATATCAGCGTGACCGATGAAACGAACACGAAAGGCGAGAAGGCGCAGTTCCTGAAGGAAGTGTTCGAGTCGCTGTCGGAGCTGATCGGCAACGTCCATCCGGTCTCGTACATCCACGTTGTCGACGCGCGCGCGGCCACCTACGGCTATGGCGGGCTGACGCAGGAGTACCGCTATCACCACGGTTGAGCAGCGGGCCGGAGCTACCGGCCGGCACCGGCCTTTGAGGCAGGACATTCCGCAGCGCAGCAAGCTGTGGCAAAGTCGGCACCTGGTCCGTTGCGCGCGGAGCCAAAAGCACCGCGCGCACGGGAAACACAAGGAGAACCGATGTCTTTCCTGATTGTCCTGGCCGCGCTGGCCTTCCTGATGTTCGCCGCCTACCGCGGCTACAGCGTCATCCTGTTCGCCCCGGTGGCCGCGCTCGGCGCCGTCCTGCTGACCGAGCCCGCCGCCGTGGCGCCCGTCTTCTCCGGCATCTTCATGGAGAAGATGGTCGGCTTCGTCAAACTGTATTTCCCTGTGTTCCTGCTTGGCGCCGTATTCGGCAAGGTGATCGAGCTGTCGGGCTTCTCGGAGTCCATCGTCGCCGCCGCCATCCGTTATATCGGCCGCTCGCGCGCCAATGCGGTAATCGTGGCGGTCTGCGCGCTGCTGACCTACGGCGGGGTTTCGCTGTTCGTGGTGGTGTTCGCCGTCTATCCCTTCGCGGCGGAGCTCTACCGGCAGAGCAATATTCCCAAGCGCCTGATGCCGGGCGCCATCGCGCTGGGCGCGTTCTCTTTCACCATGGATTCGCTGCCGGGTACGCCGCAGATCCAGAACATCATCCCCACCACCTTCTTCAAGACCACGACCTGGGCAGCGCCGTTGCTGGGCGTGCTTGGCTCACTGTTTATCGTCGGGGTCGGCCTGTCCTACCTGGAGTGGCGCCGCCGCGCGGCCATGGCGCGCGGCGAAGGCTACGGCACGGCGCTGCGCAACGAGCCGGAGCGCAGCCAGACCGGGCACCTGCCGCACCCCGCGCTGGCGCTGCTGCCGCTGGTGGTGGTAGGCGTGGCCAATTTCGTCTTCACGCGGATGATTCCGCAGTGGTACGGCAGCAGCTACAGTGTGTCGCTGCCCGGCCTGGCCAAGCCCGTGGAAACGCAGATCGCCACCGTGACCGCGATCTGGGCGGTGGAAGCGGCCTTGCTGCTGGGCATCGTGGTGGTGATGGCGACCGCCTTCGGCGCGGTGCGCGACCGCTTTGCCGAGGGTAGCAAGAGCGCCATCGGCGGGGCGCTGCTGGCGGCCATGAACACGGCCTCGGAGTATGGCTTCGGCGGCGTGATCGCCGCCCTGCCCGGCTTCCTGGTGGTCAGCGACGCGCTCAAGAGCATCCCCAATCCCCTGGTCAACGCGGCCGTCTCCGTCAGCACGCTGGCCGGCATCACCGGCTCGGCTTCCGGCGGCATGAGCATCGCGCTGGCCGCCATGTCGGACACCTTCATCCATGGCGCGCAGGCTGCCGGCATCCCGCTCGACGTACTGCACCGGGTGGTGTCGATGGCCAGCGGCGGCATGGATACGCTGCCACACAACGGCGCGGTGATCACCCTGCTGGCGGTGACGGGCCTGACCCACCGGGAGTCCTACCGCGACATCTTCGCGGTCACGGTGATCAAGACCATGGCCGTGTTCTTCGTGATCACGGTGTACTACCTGACCGGCGTGGTCTGAATGCGGCGCTGCGCCGCACCTTGTGCATCGCGCCGTCCTTACCTAGTGTGTGTGAGTAACCGGGCGTCGCGTGCGTGCTGTTTGCGGCGCACGCTGCCCGCCCCTGCCTGCTCCTTCACCGGATTACCACATGAAGACCGCGATTTTGCCTGGCGGCGAAACCGTTGCCGCGCTTGGCATGGGCACCTGGAACATGGGCGAGAATCCGGCCGCGCGCGCGGAGGAACTCGCCACGCTGCGGCTTGGCCTGGATCTCGGCATGACCCTGATCGATACCGCCGAGATGTACGGCGAGGGCCGCTCCGAGGAACTGGTCGGCGAAGCCATCGCGGGCCGGCGCGACGAGGTCTTCCTGGTCAGCAAGGTGTACCCGCACAACGCCGGGCGCAAATCCGCCGTGGCCGCCTGCGAGCGCAGCCTGCGCCGGCTGGGCACCGACCGGCTGGATCTCTACCTGCTGCACTGGCGCGGGGGCGTGCCGCTGGCCGAGACCATGGAGGCCTTCATGGCGCTGCAGAAGGCGGGCAAAGTCCGGCATTTCGGCGTCAGCAACCTCAGCCTGGACGATATGCGGGCGCTCTGGCGCGTGCCCGGCGGCAACCAGGTCGCGGCCAACCAGCTGCTATATAACCTCGCCCGCCGCGGCATCGAATGGGACCTGCTGCCCTGGCTGCGCCAGCACGGGGTGCCGTTGATGGCCTACTCGCCGATCGAGCAGGCCACGCTGCTGCGCAATGCCGGGCTCGTCCGCTTCTCCGGGCAGCACGGGATCACGCCGGCGCAAGCCGCGCTGGGCTGGCTGCTGGCGCAGGACAACGTCATCGCAATTCCCAAGACCAGCCACCGCGAACGCCTGCGCGAGAATCACGGCGCGCTGGCGCTGCGCTTGTCGCCACAGCAGTTGGCCGCGCTCGACGTGGCTTTCCCGCCGCCGCGCGGCCCGCATCCGCTCGAAATGCTGTGATTCCAGGCGCTGGCCCATCACATCGCAGTCCGTCCCAGGAGCCCCCGCCATGACCATCGACTACGACGCCATCATCATCGGCACCGGCCAGGCCGGTCCCCCGCTGGCAGCGCGCCTCGCCGCCGACGGACAGAAAGTGGCCGTGATCGAGCGCCAGGCGTTTGGCGGGACCTGCGTCAACAACGGCTGCATCCCTACCAAGACCATGGTGGCGAGCGCCTATGCCGCCCGCCTGGCGCGGCGCGGGGCCGAATACGGCGTGGTGCCCACCGGGCCGGTGACGGTCGACATGGCGCGGGTCAAGGCACGCAAGGATGGCGTGGTCGGCAACGCCAGGCATGGCGTGGAAACGTGGATGCGCAAGCTGGACCACGGCACCGTCTATCTCGGCCACGCCCGCTTCGAAGGCCCCGATACCGTGCGCGTGAACGACACCGTGCTGCGCGCCGGCAAGATCTTCATCAACGTGGGCGGGCGCGCATCGGCGCCGCCGATGCCGGGGCTGGACCAGGTGGATTACCTGACCAACGCCGGCATGATGCGTGTGGAGTCGCTGCCCCGGCATCTGCTGGTGGTTGGCGGCAGCTATATCGGGCTGGAGTTCGGCCAGATGTTTCGCCGCTTCGGCAGCGAGGTCACCATTGTGCAGCGCGGCCCGCGCCTGATCGAGCGGGAGGACCCCGATGTGTCTGACGCCGTGCGCGACATCCTCGCCGCCGAGGGCATCGGCCTGCGCCTGGACGCCGAGTGCATCGAACTGGAGCAGCGCGGCGGCGAGGTCGCGGTGAAGATGGATTGCGCGCATGGCGCGCCCGAAGTCGTCGGCTCGCACGTGCTGCTGGCGGTGGGCCGGCGGCCCAATACCGACGACCTCGGCCTGGACCGCGCCGGCGTGGCCGTCGACGCGCGCGGCTATATCCAGGTCGACGAGCAATTGCGCACCAATGTGCCGGGCATCTGGGCGCTGGGCGACTGCAACGGCCGCGGCGCCTTCACCCATACCGCCTACAACGACTTCGAGATCGTCGCCGCCAATCTGCTGGACGCGGCGCCCGGCGAAGCCGCCCGCACCGTTGGCGACCGCATCCCGGCCTATGCGCTCTACACCGATCCGCCGCTGGGCCGGGTCGGCATGAACGAGCACGAGGCGAGGCAGTCCGGGCGCAAGGTACTGGTGGGCATGCGGCCGATGACCCGGGTGGGCCGAGCCGTGGAAAAGGGTGAGACGCAGGGCTTCATGAAGATCCTGGTCGATGCCGGCAGCCGCGAGATCCTTGGCGCGGCGGTGCTGGGCGTGGGCGGCGACGAGGTGATTCACTGCATCCTCGACGCGATGTATGCGCGCGCGCCGTACACCGTGGTCCAGCGCGCCATGCACATCCACCCCACGGTGGCCGAGCTGATCCCGACCATGCTGGGCGAGCTTCGCCCGCTGGAACCGGCGGCACCGTGACCGGGGGGCGGCGAGCCTGCCGCTGAACATGTCCACAACCCCGCTGGCCCAGGGCCCGTGCGACGACGCCGCGATCCGGGCCAGTCCCGGCGGGCCGCCCTGCGCCAGGGCCGACGAGCCGTGGGTGCTGGCCGCCACCATCCTGGCTTCGAGCATGGCCTTTATCGATGGCACCGTGGTCAACTTGGCGCTGCCCGCGCTGCAGAAGGACTTCGGCGCCAGCCTGAGCGGCATGCAATGGGCGGTGGAATCCTATGCGCTGCTGCTGGCGGCGTTGCTGCTGGTTGGGGGCGCCGCCGGTGACCGCTTCGGGCGGCGCCGCGTCTTCGCGCTGGGCGTGGCGATCTTTGCCGCCAGCTCGGCATGGTGCGGCCTGGCCGGCAACATCGGCCACCTGATCGCGGCGCGTGCGGCGCAGGGCGTGGGCGCGGCGCTGCTGGTGCCGGGCAGCCTGGCATTGCTGTCGGCTTCTTTCGACGAGAGCCGGCGCGGCAAGGCCATCGGCACCTGGTCCGGCGCCACCGCCATGACCACCGCGCTAGGCCCGGTGGTGGGCGGCTGGCTGATCGAGCACCTGTCGTGGCGCGCGGCCTTCCTGGTCAACCTGCCGCTGGCTGCGGCGGTATTGCTGATCGTGTTCTGGCGCGTGCCGGACAGCCGCGGCCCCAGGCAAGCGGGCGGCCTCGACTGGGCAGGCAGCCTGCTCGCCGCGCTGGGCCTGGGTGGCCTGGTCTATGGCCTGATCGGATCGCCGGCGCTGGGCTGGGGCCACCCTGCGGTGTGGATACCGGCTGCCGCCGGCGTGCTTGCGCTTGGCCTGTTCGTGATCGTGGAGGCCCGCGCACCGAATCCCGTCATGCCGCCGGCGCTGTTCCGCTCGCGCGCCTTCCTGGGCGCCAACCTGCTCACCCTGCTGCTCTACGCCGCGCTGGGCGGCGGCCTGTTCTTTTTCCCGCTCAACCTGATCCAGGTGCAGGGGTATTCCTCGACGGCCGCCGGTGCCGCCCTGCTGCCGTTTATCCTGCTGATGTTCCTGCTCTCAGGCTGGGCCGGCGGGCTGGTGGACCGGCACGGCGCGCGCAAACCCCTGATCGTGGGCCCGCTGGTGGCGGCAGCGGGCTTTGCCCTGTTCGCGCTACCCGCCAGCGGCGGCAGTTACTGGCTGACCTTCTTTCCCGCGGTGCTGGTGCTGGGCGTCGGCATGACGATCAGCGTGGCGCCGCTAACCACCACGGTCATGAATGCGGTGCCGCCGGGCGCGGCCGGTACCGCGTCGGGCATCAACAATGCGGCGGCACGCGTGGCCACGCTGCTGGCGATTGCGGTGCTGGGGATTGTGATGGCGCGCGTGTTCGACCACCGGCTGGAGCGGGCGCTTGGCGCGCCGCCTGGTCAATCGCCGGCGGCCGGCGCCCTGCCGCCACAGGTGACGCTGGCCGTACTGGCACAACGCGGGAAGCTCGCCGCCATAGAGATCCCGATGGTGGCGGATCCCCTCGTGACAGCGGCCGTCCGGCAAGCAGTGGACAACGCCTTCGTGGCAGGTTTTCGCTGGGTCATGCTGCTCTCGGCGCTGCTGGCCACCGGCGGAGCGGCCTGCGCCTGGCTATTTCTGCGCCCGGCGCGCGGCCCGGTAAAGCAAGCCCCGGGCCCTTAGCGTCTGGGTGCCGGCGCCGCGCGCTCGCCCAGGTACACAAGCAGCAGTTCTTCGACGCTCAGGCGCCGAAGCCTGGCTTCGCGGCCGATGGCACGCTCCAGTTCGGAGCGCTGGAAGGCTTCCACGCTCATGCCGGCAGCGCGTGCATGGCGCTCAGTGATCACCTTGAGCAGCGCCACCACTTCGGGATTGTCGGCAAGAAAACGCTCGTGGGCTAGCTGCAGGCGTTCGGGAGAGAGAGTCATCGGAAGGGACCGCTTTGAGGTTGGTGGGGCGCGGCTGCCGCGTCGGCCGACGCGGCCCGGAACGGAACCGGACGGGACCGGACTTGCGCGCCAGGGCCCGCGCATTACACCACAGTACGCGATCCCCCTCAGGCATGCGAGGCAAGAACGGCGTGAGCGGCGGCCCATGCACGCCGCCCATCCATGCCGTTACTGCCTGGCGGTGTAGCGCTCCCGCTCCACGTAGCGAACCAGATAGTTGCGGGTCTTGGCTTCGGTATCCCGGCTCACGCGGTCCGCGGCCTGGCGCGCGCCGTCGCGGCCATGCGAGGACACCATCTGCGCGTCCAGGTACTCGCGAAATGCCGTGCGCATGGCGTCCAGCCGCGGCTGGCAAGCCTTGAGCGCGGAGGCGGCGAGATCCTGCGCCGAGGCGCGGCCGGACATGCCGGCATCGGCCTGGTCCTTGGCGCACGTGGTGTACGCGGCGCGCAGTGATTGCCATTGCTCGTTGGCTTCGGCGGAGGCTTGCGGATCGGCGGGCGCGTGCGAAGCACAAGCCGCTGCCAGCAAGGTAACGGGAATGAGGGCGAGAACGGATTTCATGTGTCATGGACTTATCTCGCGCGGCCGGGTTCCTGTCCAGATGAAACAGGTTGTTGCAAAGCGCCCACGCTTGTAGGACGCCGCGCCTCAAAAATGCATTCTCCGTCCTACAGCCATTCGCAAGAATGCCTTGTATATTGCTCCAGAAACGGTGGGAGTACGCCGGCTTTTCGGGAAAACCCGAGAACAAGATTAGCGGCGAGATTTCAAGTTTCTACAAGTGCCGATTACGCCTATCCTTTATGTGGGGTGCGCAGAGTGGCTCCGGGGTATCCGGTGCAGTGAGAGGTAAAACAATCAGGAGAGTGAGCATGGAACGCAGATCGTTTCTGACGGTAGGGGCTGGACTGGTGGTGGCAAGTTCAGGCCTGCTGGGCGCGTGTACCACCACACCCAATGCCCCCACCGACAAGGCGGCCAAGCGCCGCGAGATCGATGGCGGCGTGGACGGTACGCTCAACAAGCTGTACGAGACGGCGAAGGGTTCGCACGAACTCGCCAACCGCGCGCGCGGCATCCTGGTCTTCCCCAACGTCATCTCGGCCGGCTTCTTCGTGGGCGGCGAATATGGCGATGGCGCACTGCGCGCGGGCGGCGCCAACCGTGGCTATTACCGTCTCATCACGGGCTCGTTCGGCTTTCAGTTCGGGGCGCAGTCCAAGGCCGTCATCCTCATGTTCATTACGCAGGATGCATTCGACAAGTTCGTCGCCAGCAGCGGCTGGACCGCTGGCGTGGACGCCACCGTGGCTTTGGCGACGATCGGCGCGAATGGACAGCTGGACACCAATACCGCCCAGCAGCCTATCGTTGGCTTCGTGGTCACCAACGCGGGCCTGATGGGCGGCGTAAGCCTGACAGGCTCGAAGATCAGCAAGCTCGATATCTGAAGCCACGCAAGCCGGCCTGACGCCGGCCTGCATGCGGGGCCGGGTTGCGAAAGCAGCCCGGCCCCTGTCTTTTCCGGCCCTGCTGCCACTGCGCCGCCACTCCGGCCAAACTCCCTCACGCATTGTTACCGCATCCGACACGCTAACCGGCTAGAATCGCTCCCTTTGGCCGAATTCCCATGTGGTTCAAGAATCTCCAGCTGCACCGTCTGTCCGCACCGTGGTCCCTCGCCGCCGACGAGGTCGAAGCCTGCCTGGCGCGCCACGCCTTCTTCCCCGGCACCAGCCTGGAAATGCAGACCCAGGGTTGGGCCTCGCCGCGTGAAAACGGCGCCCTGGTGCATCAGGTCGGCAAGCAGATGCTGCTGACCATGCGCACCGAGAAAAAACTGCTGCCCTCCACCGTGGTCAACCAGGTCACCAAGGCGCGCGCCGCCGAGCTGGAAGAGCAGCAAGGCTTCAAGCCGGGCCGCAAGCAGATGCGCGAACTCAAGGAACAGATCACCGAAGAGCTGCTGCCGCGCGCGTTCAGCATCCGCCGGGACACCCGTGTGTGGATCGATCCGGTCAACGGCTGGCTTGCCATCGACGCCGCCGCCCCCGCCAAGGCCGACGAAGTGCGCGGCCTGCTGTTCAAGGCGATCGACCCGCTGCCGCTGGAAAACCTGCATGTGAACCAGTCGCCGGTCGCCGCCATGACCGACTGGCTGGCCACCGACACGGCGCCGGCCGGCTTCACCGTCGACCAGGAGATGGAACTGCAATCCAGCGCCGAAAGCAAAGCCACGGTGCGCTATGTGCGCCACCCGCTGGATGCCGAGGACCTGCGCCGCCATATCGCCGCCGGCAAGCGCTGCACGCGCCTGGCGATGACCTGGAACGACCGCGTGTCCTTCGTGCTGACCGAGTCACTGACGATCAAGCGCGTGGCGCCGCTGGACGTGATCAAGGAACAGGCCGGCGCCAGCGCAAGCGATGAAGACGAACGCTTCGACGGCGACTTCACCATGATGGCCGGCGAACTGGCCAATATGTTGTCGGATCTGACCGAAGCACTGGGCGGCGAGCGCAAGGCCTGAGCCGGCGGGCCTGATTGACAGGCCCGCGCCCTGGCAAGCATTAAACAGCACCGCCGCCCTGCGGTGCCGCGGCGTATCCCAGCAGCGCGCTGGCCGCCTGCGCCTCGCGGCGCACGGCGATGGCAATCGGCCCGTCCATCGCGGCATCGAAGCCGCCCGTGGCGCCCAGCGCCGTGATTACCCCACAGATGCGGCCTGTGTAGTCGTACAACGGCGCGGCCACGGCGCTGATGCCCTTCAGGTTGGTATCCCGCACCACCGCGCACCCCGCTCGCCGCACTTCCTCTCGCAGCACCCCGACAGGATCGTCACGATCGAGCTGCGCGCGCAACTCCGGCGCCGCCGCGGCGAGCTCTTCTTCCGCCATCGCGCGCACGCGCGGCTCGTCCAGCAGGCCGAGCAGCGTGCGCCCCGTGGCCGACCACAACATCGACAACACCGATCCCACGCGCACATTGACCGTCACGGGAAGCCCGGGCTCCTCGAAACGCACGATGGTCGGGCCCTTGTTCCCCATCACGGCCACGAAGCAGGTGACGTCAAGGCTCTCGCGCAAGCGGATCAGCGACGGCTCGGCGATCCGGACCGGATCCACCTGCCGCATCGCCGCCAGGCCGATCAGCATGGCCTCCACGCCGAGAAAATACTGCTGCGACCCCGACTCCTGCGCCACCAGCCCCTCATCGATCAGGCTGGCCAGGTAGCGGTGCACCTTGGCCGGGCTTTCGGCGATATGCGCGGCCAGCGCGGTCAGGCTGGCGCGCCCGCCGAGATTGGCCAGCCCCTTGAGCACGGTCATGCCGGTCTGCGCCGATTGCACGCGCTGCCGCCGCTCGCGCGCCGGCGGCTCCGCGGGCAACGCGGCGTCGTCTGGATCGAGTGTTGTCTTCATGGCCGGAGATTCTAGTGCGGTGCGGGCCGCCGCGTCAGGAACATTGGCACGGCGCCCGCAAACCCGCGTTAATCCACGTTAACCCGCATCGCCAGATTACGCAATGCGTATATCATTTACGCATAACGAAGTCGAAGACGCAAACAGCCGCCAAGCCGCTGCCGACAACAAAACGGGAAACAGGAGACAAGATGATCACAGTCCGCAAATGCATCGCCATGGGCCTGGCCGCCATCCCCTTGCTGGCGGCCACCGCCAGCGCGGAAACCGCCTTCCCGTCCAAGCCGGTCCGCTGGGTGGTGCCCTATGCGGCCGGCGGCGGATCTGACTTCCTGGCGCGCTCCATCGGCCAGGCGCTTTCCGCCCGGCTTGGCCAGCCGGTGGTGGTAGACAACAAGCCGGGCGGCAACACGGCAATTGCCGCGGCGGAGACCGCACGCTCCCCGGCGGACGGCTATACGGTGCTGTCGGCGGACAACGGCACGCTGGTGTTCAACCCGGCACTGTACAAGACCCTTTCCTACAATCCGGTCAAGGATCTGGCACCCGTCACCCTGCTGGGCCGCTTCCCGATGATCCTGGTGGTCGGCCCCGGCATGAACGTCAGCAACGTGCAGGAGTTCATCGCCCGCGCCAGGTCCAAGGCGGGCGGCATCGACTATGCCTCCGCGGGCGCGGGCAGCCCGCACCATCTTGCGATGGAACTGCTCAAGGTGGAAGCCGGACTGAATATGGTCCACGCCCCTTATCGCGGCGCGGCGCCCGCGCTGGCCGACGTGGCCGGCGGGCAGGTCCCGGCCATGATGGTCGACCTCGCCGCGGGCGCGGGCTTTATCAAGGGCGGCAAGGTCAAGGCGCTGGCCGTGGCCAACCCGACCCGCCTGCCCCAGTTGCCGGACGTGCCAACCTTTGCCGAGGCGGGCTACAAGAACGTGGAAGCCGCGGCCCTGGTCGGCATGGTAGTGCCGGCCGCCACGCCGCCGGACATCATCGCCACGCTGAACAAGCAGGTGGTGGCCGCCATCAAGGAGCCGGCCGTCAACAAGCGGCTGGTGGACTTCGGCGTGGAGCCTGTGGGCAACACGCCCGCGCAATACGCTGAGCTGCTGCGCAGCGAGACCACACGCTGGCACAAGCTGATCCGCGACCTGAAGATCACCCTGGACTGACCGCCGCGCCTTGTCGCGCAAGGACCCCGCAAAACGAACACCGGAGCAACAAGCATGGCCAACGCCACCCCCAATCCGCGCGCCTCGGGATGCCCCGTTGACCACAGCTTGCTGGCGGCGCAACGCACGCCAACCGGCTGCCCGGTCAGCCAGGGCGCCGCCGGCTTCGATCCCTTCGAGGATGCCTACCAGCAGGACCCGCCCGAATACGTGCGCTGGGCGCGCGAACAGGAGCCCGTCTTCTACAGCCCGAATCTGGGCTACTGGGTGGTGACGCGCTACGACGATATCAAAGCGATCTTCCGCGACAACCTCACGTTCAGCCCCTCCATCGCGCTGGAGAAGATCACGCCGACCGGGCCGGAGGCCAACGCCGTGCTGGCCTCTTACGGCTACGCCATGAACCGCACGCTCGTCAACGAAGACGAGCCCGCGCACATGCCGCGGCGCCGCGTGCTGATGGAGCCTTTCACGCCGGAGGAACTCAAGCATCACGAACCCATGGTGCGCAGGCTGGCGCGCGAGTATGTCGACCGCTTTATCGACGACGGCCGCGCCGACCTGGTCGACCAGATGCTGTGGGAAGTGCCGCTGACCGTGGCGCTGCATTTTCTCGGCGTGCCCGAGGAAGACATGGACCTGCTGCGCAAGTATTCCATCGCGCATACGGTGAACACCTGGGGGCGGCCCAAGCCGGAGGAGCAGGTGGAGGTCGCGCATGCGGTGGGCAACTTCTGGCAGCTCGCCGGCAAGATCCTCGACAAGATGCGGCAGGACCCGTCCGGGCCGGGGTGGATGCGCTACGGCATCCGCAAGCAGCAGGAGCACCCGGAGATCGTGACGGACTCCTACCTCCATTCGATGATGATGGCCGGCATTGTCGCCGCGCATGAAACCACCGCCAATGCGACCGCCAATGCCATCAAGCTGCTGCTGCAGCATCCGCGCGCATGGCAGGAGATCTGCGAGGACCCGGGCCTGATCCCGAACGCGGTGGAGGAATGCCTGCGGCACAACGGCTCGGTGGCCGCCTGGCGGCGCCTGGCCACGCGCGACGTGCAGGTTGGCGGCGTGGACATTCCCGCCGGCTCCAGGCTGCTGATCGTGACGTCGTCGGCCAATCACGACGAGCGGCACTTCGCCGACGCGGATCTGTTCGACATCCGCCGAGAAAACGCCAGCGACCAGCTCACCTTCGGCTACGGTTCGCACCAGTGCATGGGCAAGAACCTGGCGCGCATGGAGATGCAGGTTTTCCTGGAGGAACTCACGCGGCGCCTGCCCCATATGCGCCTGGCGGAGCAGCGCTTCAGCTACGTACCCAACACCTCGTTCCGCGGCCCCGAGCACGTGTGGGTGGAGTGGGACCCGAGGCAGAATCCCGAGCGCGCCGACCCTGCCTTGCTGGACGTACAGGTGCCGGTACGCATCGGCGAGCCTTCGGGCCATGCCCTGAGCCGGCCGGTGGTGGTGGCTGGCGCAGCCCGCGCGGCCGAGGGCATCGTCAGGCTGCGGCTGGTATCGCCCGATGGCCAGCCGATGCCGCGCTGGACACCGGGCTCGCATATCGACGTGGAATGCGGCGATACCGGCCTGTCGCGGCAGTACTCGCTGTGCGGCGATCCGGACGACAGCGGCGCGCTGGAGATCGCCGTGCTGCGGGAAGCGCAAGGCCGCGGCGGCTCCGCATGGGTCCATGACAGCGTAAAGGCCGGGGACCGGCTGAAGATCCGCGGACCGCGCAATCACTTCCGGCTGGACGAGAGCGCGGGCAAGCTGATTCTTATCGCCGGCGGCATCGGCATCACGCCCGTCAGCGCGATGGCGCGGCGGGCGAAGCTGCTCGGCATGGACTACGAACTGCACTACAGCGGCCGTTCACGCGCATCCATGGCACTGCTCGACGAACTGTCCGCGCTGCATGGCGATCGCCTGCATCTCTACGCCAGGGACGAAGGACGGCGCAACGATTTCGCCAGCCTGCTCGCGCATCCCGAGCCGGATACGCAGATCTACGCCTGCGGCCCGGCGCGCATGCTCGAAGCCCTGCAGCAAGCCTGCGCGGGCTGGCCCGAGGACGCGCTGCGGATCGAGCATTTCCAGTCCGCGCTGAGCACCCTGGACCCCGGCCAGGAGCAGGCCTTCGAAGCCGAGCTGAAGGACTCCGGCCTTGTCGTCACGGTGGCGCCCGGCCAGACCCTGCTGGCCGCGCTGCGCGCCGCAAACATCGACATGCAGAGCGATTGCGAAGAAGGCCTGTGCGGCTCGTGCGAAGTGCGCGTGCTGGCCGGCGAAGTGGATCATCGCGACGTGGTGCTCACCCGCGCCGAGCGCGAAGCCAATACGAAGATGATGGCGTGCTGCTCGCGCGCGAAGTGCACGCGGCTGGTGCTGGAGCTGTGAGCGGCGGCGCTTGTCCGCGCGCCGCCGTCGTTGGCCGAGTCGATCAGCCGCCCTGCTCCGCCACCAGCCTGGCGTCGATCGCACGCGCGCGCGCCACCGCCGGACGCGCGTTGATGCGGTCGATATAAGCCTGCACCACCGGCGTCGCCTCGACCAGCTTGAACATGGTGGTCCAGGTCAGCGCGGTGCCCCACAGCACATCGGCGGCGGTGAAGGTATCGCCCAGCAGGTAGGGCCCTTTTTCCAGCTGGCCGAGCAGCGTGCCGATCGTGGTGTCGTAGTCTCCATAGGGACACATCGCGCGCGGCGTCTCGCGCTGCTGCGAGCGGTCCACCAGCGCCGGCTCGAAGCACGAGCCGTAGAACGCCATCCAGCGCAGGTAAGGCCCGCGCAGCGGATCGGTCAGCCCGGGAGCGAGTCTTGCCTGCGGGAAGAGGTCGGCCAGGAAGATGAACACGGCGGTCTGCTCTGTCACCAGCGCGTCGCCATGAAGAATCGCCGGCACCTTGCCCATCGGATTGATGGCCAGGTAAGCCGGCTCGCGCTGCTCGCCGGCCTTCATGTTGAGCGGGTGGAGGCGATACGGCACGCCCAGTTCCTCGAGCAGGGTCAGTGCGCCGGTGGAACGCGTATTGGGCGAGTGGAACAGGGTGACTTCAGGCTGGGACATTGCGTTGGCTCCAGAGGGGGAAAGCAATCGGTAAGATCGGATCGGATCGGAAGAGAGCGCCGCTACAGGCTGGCGCCATCCACTTTCCTGGGCTGCAGTTGTGTCAGGTCGACGCCATCCAGGCAGCGCACATTGATGGCCGCCACGCGCGAGCCGTCCGGCATGCTGCCCAGCGCGTAGGCCTCCACGCCGCAGGTCTCGCAGAAGCGATGGTCGATCACATGCTTGTTGAACTTGTAAGTGCGCGTGGCCTGCGCGCCGTCGGTCAGCGTGAACTTGTCCGCGGGGGTGAACGACCAGATGAACCCGCGCTTGCTGCATAACGAGCAATTGCACTCGATGGCGCCAGCCAGGTCGATGTCCACTTCATACCGTACAGCGCCGCAATGGCAGCCGCCGGAGTAACGGGATTCTGGCATGGTTGTCTCCGATATCATGGCGCTTTGCCGAAGCCCATAGTTTTGCACCGATCCTCATGCCCAGATTGGAAAAACGCGACACGCATGCACCCGTCACCGCCGAGCCCAAAGGCATCGTTGACCCGCGCGGCACCGGGCGCCGCATCCGGCTCGGCCGCTATCTGCCATCCGAGGCGCTGGCGCCCTTTGTCGAGCACTACTGGATCGTCGAGTGGAACCTGGAGGGCCACGCGCCGGAGGTGCAGCGAGTGCTGCCCTATCCGAACGCCAACCTGGTGTTCGACCACAGACAGACGGCGATTTTCGGCGTGGTGCGCGGTGTCTTCGACCGCAAGCTCGAAGGCGCTGGCCATGTGCTCGGCGCGCGCTTTCGCGTGGGCGGCCTGCGCCCCTTTCTGGATGAGCCGATGTCGGCGTTGACCGATGGCACGCGCCCGGCGCGCCCTCTGCTGCAGTGCGACGAACGCCACGCGGAAGCACTGGTGCTCGATGCCGGCAGTGACGAGGCCATGGTGAGCGCCGCCGAATCCCTGCTGTCCGGCGCATTGCCCGCGCCAGACCCGGCCGTGGAGCAACTGCAACGCGTGGTGGCGCATGCCGCCAGCGCGCAGGGCCCGGCCAGCGTGGAAGCGCTGGCGCAATACGCCGGCGTGGGCGTGCGCGCCCTGCAGCGGCTGTTCCAGGAATATGTGGGCGTGTCGCCCAAATGGATGCTGCGGCGCTATCGCCTGCAGGAAGCGGCATGGCGGCTGGCGCGCGGGGAGCCAGTCGGCCTTGCCCAACTCGCCGCGGATCTCGGCTATTTCGACCAGGCCCACCTGACGCGCGATTTCACCAGGCTGGTCGGGGTTTCGCCGGGCGACTACCAGCGCTCGCAAAACACGTCGGCAAACAGCCGCTGACCGCCACGGCAGCAGCGCAAGCTTTGTCAGCCGGCGCTGCCGATGTGTTCCGCCAGGTAATCGATCAGCACCCGCACCTTCGGTGGCAAAAAGCGATTGGGCGGATAGAGCAGCCACACCGAACCCACATAGGCGCGCGCCTGCAGCTCCCAGTCGGCCAGCACCTGCACCAGTTCGCCACTCTGCAACGCGCCGGCCGCGGCGAAATCCGGCAGGCTGGCGACGCCGAAGCCCTGCTGCGCGGCTTCAAGCCGCGCGCCAGCGTGGTTCGCGATATAGCGCCCCCGTACCTCCACGGTCTGCGTCTCGGTGTCTCTGCGAAACCGCCAGCGGTTGTCGTCGGCGGTTTCGCCAAGGTACAGGCAATCGTGCTGCGCGAGCTCGCGCGGATGCGCCGGCGTGCCGCGTGCGCGCAGGTAAGCCGGCGAGGCGCACAGCACCCAGCGCACCGTGCCCAGGCGCCGGCCCGCAAGGCCGGGCGGCGGGTGCTGGGTCGGGCGGATCACGAGATCGAGGTCGTCATCGAGCGGATCGACCTCGTGATCGGTAAACAGCAACTGGAGGTCGATCTCCGCGTACGCGCGCAGGAAACCCGGCACGAGCGGATGGATCACCGTCTTCGCAAACGCGGTCGGCGCGCTCAATCTGACCCGGCCTTGCGGCCGGCCCATCAGGTGACCGGCCGCATCCATCGCCCCCGACGCGGCGCTCACCACGTCGCGGCAGTACCGGTACACCTGCGCACCCGACTCCGTTACGCGCACCTTGCGGGTCGACCGCTCCAGCAGGCGGGTCGCCAAGGCTTCCTCCAGCCGCTTGATCTGGCGGCTGACCGTGGAAGGCGTGCTGCCGAGCTGGCGCGCGGCGACCGAAAAATTGCCCGCATCGACAACGCGCGCAAACACCGCCATGTCGGGCAGCAAGGCGAAAAGTTCGGTTGGGTTCATATGGCGTGATCGCGGCCGGTGCACTGGATTAATGCATCTGTGACATAAAGGCTTTGCACATCGACCCGATTATCACCGTGGATGCAAAATTCGACAATGCAGGA
This sequence comes from Cupriavidus sp. 05L310, assembly GCF_056398185.1. Classification (NCBI taxonomy): domain Bacteria; kingdom Pseudomonadati; phylum Pseudomonadota; class Betaproteobacteria; order Burkholderiales; family Burkholderiaceae; genus Cupriavidus; species Cupriavidus sp. 05L310. The sequence continues at coordinate 88,972 of NZ_JBFTOX010000015.1, read as the reverse complement.
CCCATTGCCCGAGAACCGCCATGCCTGCTCAAAAACGCTTACTCCTGCTGTCCGACCTGATGCTGCTCGCGGTTGCCGTGGTCTGGGGCAGCAGCTACGGCGCGGTCAAGAGCGCGCTCGTGTTTTATCCCGTACTGGGCCTGCTGGCGTTGCGCTTCGGCATCACCTTCCTGGTGTTGTCGCCCACGCTGGCCAGGCTGCGCCACGCCGACGCCGCCACGATGCGCGCCGTGCTTGGCACCGGGGTACTGCTGCTGGGCATCTTCCTGTGCGAGACGTTTGGCGTGCTGCTCACGCGCGCGTCCAACGCCGCCTTCCTGATCAGCTTGTGCGTGGTGCTGACGCCGCTGGTCGAATGGCTGCTGCTCAAGCGCAGGCCGGGCACCATCGAATGGGCGGCGGTAGCCCTCTCGTTGCTGGGCGCGTGGTTGCTGGCCGGCGACGGCGAGTTCGTCCTCAATCCCGGCGATGGACTGATCCTGGCCGCCGCGGTGTTGCGGGCGCTAATGGTGTGCGTGACCAAGCGAGTGATGCGCGCGGCGCCGCTGCCGGCTCTGACGATGACGGCGGTGCAAGCGGGCGTGGTGGCCGCAGGCAGCGCGGCCCTGGCGCTGGTCCTGATGCCCGCCCAGTGGCAACCCATCCCGTCGCTCTCCGGCCACGGGGCATTCTGGGCCACGGTGCTGTACCTGGTGATCGCCTGCACGCTGTTCGCATTCTTCGCGCAGAACTACGCCATCAAGCGCAGCAGCCCCACGCGCGTGGCCTTGCTGATGGGCAGCGAACCCGCGTTTGGCGCCCTGTTCGCAGCCTTGTGGCTGGGGGAAAGGATCTCGGCCACCGCGTGGACCGGCGGTGGCCTGATCGTCGCGGCATCGCTGCTGGCCACGGTGCGCTGGCGCAAGCCGGCCAAGGCAGAGGTACCGCAGGCCACGCAGGCCTGACGCCCGCGCTCAGCCGCGCCAGTGATTGTTCGCGGCGGCGATGGTCGCAAACTCCGTTGCGACGATCTGCCCGACCTGCAGCAGCATGGTCGCGTCGTTGGCATAGACGGCCCGCAGCGTTTCGCGGACCTGGTCGTCGGGCTGGGTCGCCCTGATGATCAGCCTTGCCATTTTCACGGCCAGCTGGCGGCCTTCTTCGGCGGTCGGGGTAATCAGGGTTCCGTTGGGGACAAGCGGGAATGACATGGTCACGCTCCTTGGTGTTTGTGGGAGTCCATCAGGACAATCCAGCCTAGGAGGCGGAACGCGCGGGGGCAATAGCCAGTGTCGGGGATTTAGAGGTAGCCAGCGGCATTGCCCAATCGGCTGGTAGTCGGCAGTGCGATGCCGCGTTCGCAAGAATTACAATTCACAAACGGAGATCCGGCAAGCGAGGGGACTGACCATGACGATGACCGATGTGTACGCTGCGCGCGAACCGGCGCGGGCCGAGATCGACGAGATGAAAGGGGCGGCCGTGATCGAATTCGGCGCACCGTGGTGCGGCCACTGCGTGCGGGCCCAGCCCCACCTGGCCAGCGCGATGAACGCCCATCCGGCAGTCCGGCACATCAAGATCGAGGACGGCAGCGGCAAGCGGCTGGGCCGCGCGTTCAGGGTCAGGCTATGGCCCACGCTGGTGTTTATGCGCGATGGCCTGGAGGTCGCGCGGCTGGTGCGGCCGGGTGATGCGGGGGCGATTGAAGAGGCGTTGACGCGAATCGACGGAGCGCCTTCATCCTGATGCGGTCAATGAAAACAAAAAAGCTCCCGAAGGAGCTTTTTTGTTCATGCGTCACGCCATGCCGCGTGCGACAACAACATGACAACGACGCTCAATCCCAGGACAACGCTCCACCCGTCTGATACTCGATCACACGCGTCTCGAAGAAGTTGCGTTCCTTCTTCAGGTCGATCATCTCGCTCATCCACGGGAACGGGTTTTCCTCGTTCGGGAACAACTGCTCCAGGCCGATCTGCTGGCAGCGGCGGTTGCAGATGAAGCGCAGGTAGCCCTTGAACATCGGCGCGTTCAGGCCCAGCACGCCGCGCGGCATGGTGTCCTCGGCGTAGCGGTATTCGAGGTCCACGGCCTTCCTGAATAGCGCGGTGATCTCTTCCTTGAACTCGGCGGTCCACAGGTGCGGGTTCTCGAGCTTGATCTGGTTGATCAGGTCGATGCCGAAATTGCAGTGCAGCGATTCGTCGCGCAGGATGTACTGGTACTGCTCGGCGGCGCCGGTCATCTTGTTCTGGCGGCCCATTGCCAGGATCTGCGTGAAGCCCACGTAGAAGAACAGGCCTTCCATGATGCAGGCGAACACGATCAGCGACTTGAGCAGCTTCTGGTCGTTTTCCGGCGTGCCGGTCTTGAAGGCCGGGTCGGTCAGCGTGTCGATGAACGGGATCAGGAACTCGTCCTTGTCTCGGATCGACTGCACTTCGTGGTACGCGTTGAAAATCTCGGCTTCATTGAGGCCGAGCGACTCCACGATGTACTGGTAGGCGTGCGTGTGGATCGCCTCCTCGAAGGCCTGGCGCAGCAGGTACTGGCGGCATTCCGGCGCGGTGATCTGGCGGTAGGTGCCCAGCACGATGTTGTTGGCGGCCAGCGAGTCGGCGGTGACGAAGAAGCCGAGGTTGCGCTTGATGATGCGGCGCTCGTCTTCGGTCAGGCCGTTCGGGTCCTTCCACAGCGCGATGTCGCGCGACATGTTGATTTCCTGCGGCATCCAGTGGTTGGCGCAGCCGGCCAGGTATTTTTCCCAGGCCCACTTGTACTTGAACGGCACCAGCTGGTTGACGTCGGTCGAGCCGTTGATGACGCGCTTGTCGGCGGCATTCACGCGGCGGTCCGTCGGCGCGTCGGACGCCGGCAGGTTGCCGAGGATACCCGTGCCGGCCGGCTGCGTGGCGGCCGGCGGCAGCACGCCGTGCTGGTCGACAGAGCGTGCGGCGGCAGGCGTGGCGGTGGGGTTCGGCGCGGGCTGCGGGGCAGCCTGCGGGGTGGCTTGAACGTCGTCGTCCCAGCTCAGCATGGTGTGGTTCTCCGTGGAATGCTTTGGTTTGCCGTGGCCCTCGCCGCGCAGCGGCGCGGCGAGGGGGCCGGCAGGTAATGACTTACTGGCAGGCTTCGCACTCGTCGAAGCCAGCGTCGCCCGGGCGCATCGTGCAGACCGCGCCCTCGGCTTCCGGCATGGCCGGTGCGGAGGCGGCGGCCTGGTCGATACCGGCGGCGCCGATGCCACCGTCGCTACCCGACGACACGGCATTCAGCGAGCCGCGCGACACCGTGGATTTCTCCACGTGGGTGGCTGCCATCGTGCGCAGGTAGTACGTAGTCTTCAGGCCGCGCAGCCAGGCCAGCTTGTAGGTGTCGTCCAGCTTCTTGCCCGAGGCGCCGGCCATGTAGATGTTCAGGGACTGAGCCTGGTCGATCCACTTCTGGCGGCGGCTGGCGGCTTCCACCAGCCAGCTCGGCTCGACTTCGAAGGCCGTTGCGTAGATATCGCGCAGGTCTTGCGGGATGCGGTCGATGCGGGCCAGCTTGCCGTCGAAATACTTCAGGTCGGCGACCATCACTTCGTCCCACAGGCCGCGCGCCTTCAGGTCGCGCACCAGGTAGTCGTTGACCACCGTGAACTCGCCCGACAGGTTGGACTTGACGTACAGGTTCTGGAAGGTCGGTTCGATGCAGGCCGACACGCCGATGATGTTCGAGATCGTTGCCGTCGGCGCGATCGCGATGCAGTTCGAGTTGCGCATGCCGTGCTGCTTGATGCGCGCACGCAGGCTGTCCCAGTCCATGGTCGAGGAGTGATCCACTTCCAGGTAGCCGCCGCGCTCTTCGGCCAGCAGCTTGAGCGAGTCCTGCGGCAGGATGCCGCGATCCCACAGCGAGCCTTCATAGGTGCTGTAGCGGCCGCGTTCCTCGGCCAGCTCGCTGGAGGCGCGGTAGGCGTAGTAGCACACCGCTTCCATCGAGGTGTCGGCGAACTGCACGGCGGCGTCGCTGGCGTACGGCAGGCGCAGCATGTGCAGGCAGTCCTGGAAGCCCATGATGCCCATGCCGACCGGACGGTGGCGCAGGTTGGAGTTGCGGGCCTTCTCCACGGCGTAGTAGTTGATGTCGATCACGTTGTCGAGCATGCGCATCGCGGTGCGGATGGTCTTCTCGAGCTTGGCGTGGTCGAGCACCTGGGTGCCGTCGGCCTGCTGCTTCAGGTGGGCAACCAGGTTCACCGAACCCAGGTTGCACACGGCGATTTCGCTGTCGTTGGTGTTGAGCGTGATTTCCGTGCACAGGTTGGAGCTGTGCACCACGCCCACGTGCTGCTGCGGGCTGCGGATGTTGCAAGGATCCTTGAAGGTGATCCAGGGATGGCCGGTCTCGAACAGCATGCCCAGCATCTTGCGCCACAGCTGCATGGCGGGAACCTTCTTGAACAGCTTCAGCTCGCCATTGGCGGCCTTGGCTTCATAGCCCAGGTAAGCGGTCTCGAAGGCCTTGCCGACCAGGTCGTGCAGGTCCGGGCAGGTGGCGGGCGAGAACAGGGTCCACTCGCCGCCTTCCATCACGCGCTTCATGAACAGGTCGGGAATCCAGTTCGCCGTGTTCATGTCGTGGGTGCGGCGGCGGTCGTCGCCGGTGTTCTTGCGCAGCTCGAGGAATTCCTCGATGTCCAGGTGCCAGGTTTCCAGGTAGGCGCAGACCGCGCCCTTGCGCTTGCCGCCCTGGTTGACCGCCACGGCGGTGTCGTTTACCACCTTCAGGAACGGCACCACGCCTTGCGACTTGCCGTTGGTGCCCTTGATGTGCGAGCCGAGGGCGCGCACATTGGTCCAGTCGTTGCCCAGGCCGCCGGCGAACTTCGACAGCAGCGCGTTTTCCTTCAGCGCTTCGTAGATGCCTTCCAGGTCGTCCGACACGGTGGTCAGGTAGCACGACGACAGCTGCGAGCGGCGGGTACCCGAGTTGAACAGGGTCGGCGTGGACGACATGAAGTCGAACGACGACAGCAGCTGGTAGAACTCGATGGCGCGTGCTTCGCGGTCCTTCTCGCCCAGTGCCAGGCCCATCGCCACGCGCATGAAGAATGCCTGCGGCATTTCGATGCGGGTTTCGTCGATGTGCAGGAAGTAGCGGTCGTACAGGGTCTGCAGGCCCAGGTAGTTGAACTGGAAGTCGCGCTGGGCGTCCAGTGCGGCGCCCAGGCGGGCCAGGTCATAGGTGGCCAGCTTTTCGTCCAGCAGCTCGGCTTCGATGCCGCGGGCGATGAACTTGGGGAAGTATTCGGCGTAGCGCGACACCATTTCGGTCTGGGTGACTTCGGCTCCCAGGATTTCCTTGCGGATGGTGTGCAGCAGGATACGCGCGGTGACCTGGCTGTAGGCCGGGTCCTTCTCGATCAGGGTACGCGCGGCCAGGATGGCGGAGTCGTAGACCTGGGTCATCGGCACGCCGTCGTACAGGTTCTTCAGCGTTTCCTTCAGGATCGGCTCGGCGCTCACGGCGTCGCCAAGGCCCGAGCAGGCATTGTCGATCAGGCCGTGCAGCGCGTTCAGGTCCAGCACGCGGGCCACGCCGCCATCGGTCACGTTGAACGTGACGCCGCCTTCCTGCACGCGGGCGACTGCCTGGGCATTGGCCTGGGCGCGCTCCTGGGTGCGCTTTTCACGGTACAGCACATAGGAGCGGGCCACTTCATGCTCGCCCGAGCGCATCAGCGCCAGTTCCACGTGATCCTGCACGTCCTCGATATGGAAGGTGCCGCCGTTGGGGCGGCTGCGCAGCAGGGCGCGGACCACGTTCTGGGTCACTTGCTCGACCACTTCGCGCACACGCGCCGAAGCGGCACCCTGCCCGCCGTTGACGGCGAGGAAGGCCTTCGTCACCGCCACCGAGATCTTGCTCGGCTCGAACGCCACAACGGCACCGTTGCGGCGGATGATCTTGTAATCCTGGTAGCTGCCAGCGCCGGCAGTAGCGGGGCTCGACTGCGCGTTCGCTGCTGCACCGGCGGCGGCGGCGCCGGTGGAAATGTCGTTCTGGGCTGTCTGCATGAGGAACTCCTGTTCTGACCCGTGTTTTATGAGTGACAAAGAGTCCCGGGCAAAATGCGCAAAAAGGCTCTGACACGCCGGCCGGTCTTACCCGGGAGGGCGCGCTGCTTTGCTGGATTCTGCTGGGACTCTTGTGATGCGCCGGCCCTTCGGCGGACCGCAGCCATTGCTGCGGCGGAAACTGCACACCTAGGCCGGCTCCCCGAAAGCACCACTAGATCTAGTGGTCGATGCGAAAAACTGGACTAAGTATAGTGAAATGGGGCGGATTCACCAGTCTTGACAAGCGCTTTTTTGGCGCGATTTCTGGTGCGGGCGCAGCATGCGGCGCTGCGCCAAACCCGCCAACCCAAGCGACTCAAGGGATCCCGCCCGACGGTGCGTTACCGCACTGTGACGCGAAATTTTTTTGATTGAGCTGGCCACTCCGATAGGCGCGGACTTTATCAGGGTTTTCCCCAGATTCACGCTATCCCCCAGGCCCCGCAATTGAGGCTTGCTTCAAGGCTGGTCTTTGCGGTAAGGCAACTGCCCCGGAGCCACGCCAGCAGCGGCGGCAAAGCCGGCCCAGTCGAAATGCGGGCCAGGATCGGTCTTGCGTCCGGGTGCGATATCGCTGTGCCCCGCCACCGCGCGCACCGGATAAGCGCCGAGCAGGGCACGCACCAGCGCGGAGGTGGTGTGGTATTGGGCCAACGCGAAAGGCTGGTCGTCGCTGCCTTCAATTTCGATGCCGATGGAAAAGTCATTGCAACGCGGCCGCCCGAAGAACTCGGATTGGCCGGCATGCCAGGCCCGGTCCAGGCAGGAAACGAACTGGACCAGTTCGCCCTCCCGCGTCACCAGGAAATGCGCCGAAACCCGCACCTGATGGATCGTCGCGAAGAAAGGATGGCGGGACGGGTCGAGGCGGTTCTGGAAGAAGGCCTCGATATCGCCGCTGCCGAACTGGCCCGGCGGCAGGCTGATATTGTGGATCACCACCAGGTCGACCGGCATGTGCGCGGGCCGGGCGTCGAAGTTGGGCGACGGAACGCGGCGCGCCGCGGGCACCCAGCCGGCCGGATCCGGGTGGAATCCAGGCCCGGGCGCGATCTTGCCGTTGTCGTGCTCAGGCATCGCGCTCTCCATCGGCGGCCAGCAGCCCACCCATCGGGCCGTCGCGCATCGCTTCGCTGGCGTCGGCACCGTCGGCCGCGTCGTCGCGGCCCTCGCGGATGCCAAGTTGCTGGATGCGGTAGCGCAATTGCCGGAAACTCAGGCCCAGCAGCGGCGCGGCGGCGGTGCGATTGAAACCGGTCTGCTGCAGCGCCTGCAGGATCAGGTCGCGCTCAAGCGCTTCCAGGCGGCCGGTCAGGTCGATCGGGAAGGTCGCGCGGCAAGCCGCTCCCTCCCCATCGCCCAGGCTTGGCGCCGCTGGCTGCGAAAGCGCAGCCGCGTGCGCGCCGGATCGGGATTCCGGCGGCGCTTCATGCTGGAGATCCGGCCTGAGACCGGACGGCGCTGCCGGCACAGCAGGCAGCGGCGGTGGCGCGCCGGCCCCTGGGTAGGCGACAGGCGCCGCCCAGGGCGCCGCGTCCGCCGAAGACACAGAGGCAGGCGGGCGCGGCAAGGCCGAATACCCCGTGCCCGCGTCCAGCGGGCCAAGGTCGTCCACCTCGATGGTTTCGCCTTCCGCGAAGGCGTAGGCCCGCTCCAGCAGGTTCTCCAGTTCGCGCACGTTGCCGGGGAACGAATAGTCGGACAGGCGTTGCAGCGCGGCCGCCGAAAGCCGCTTGGGATGGGGATCGCCGTAGCGCACCGCCAGGTGCTCCAGGATGGCGCCCGCCAGCACCGGGATATCTTCGTGCCGTTCGCGCAGCGTCGGCACGCGCAGCGCCAGCACGTTGAGCCGGTAGAACAGATCCTGGCGGAACTGGCCGGACGCGACCATCGCGGAGAGATCCTTGTGGCTGGCGCACAGCACCCGTACATCCACGCTCTCTTCGCGGCTCGCGCCGATCTTGCGCACGCGCCGCTCCTGCAGCACGCGCAGCAGCTTGACCTGCATCGCCAGCGGCAGATCGGCCACTTCGTCGAGCAGCAGCGTGCCGCCGTTGGCGGCCTGGAAGAAACCGCCGCGCTCGGCGTCGGCGCCCGTGAAGGCTCCCTTCACATGGCCGAAGAACTCCGATTCCATCAGGGTTTCGGGGATGGCGCCGCAATTGACCGCGATAAAGGGATGCGCGGCGCGCGCGCTCACCGCGTGAATGGCGCGCGCGGCGCGCTCCTTGCCGCTGCCGGACTCGCCGCTGATCACGATCGGCGCCATGCTGCGCGCCAGCCGGGACAGCGAGCGGCGCACCTCATGCATGGCCGGCGAATGGCCAGGCAGCAGGCTGGCCGCGCGGTCCGCGCTCTCCCGCACAACCGCGCCGGCACCCTCGGCGCCGTCACGCTGCTGGCGTCCCAGCGCATTGAGGATCAGGCTGCGCAACTGGTCCAGCGAGACCGGCTTGGCGATGTAGTCGAACGCGCCGGCCTTGAGCGCCTCCACGGCGTTGTCGGCGCTGCCATAGGCTGTGATCACGGCGACCGGCACCCGTTCCGGCGCACTCGAGAGCTGGCGCACGATATCGATGCCAAGCCCGTCGCCGAGCCGCATGTCGGTCAGCACCAGGCTATAGCGGCGCGCGGCTAGCTGCTGGCGCGCCTCCGCCAGCGAGCCAGCCAGCACCACGTCGTGGCCCATGCGGCGGATCGAGATATCGAGCAGTTCTCGCAGGTCGGCCTCGTCGTCGATGACGAGAATCGGATCGGGGCCTGGCGTCTTGAGGAGCATGGGTCTGCGTCTGGCGGTCTGGCGAAGTGGAATTGGTGCATTGGCGCGCGGCGGCCTGGCTGACGGCCTGGCGAACCGTTCGCGGCGGCAGCGCGGCTCAGCCGCCCGCGTTGTCCGGCGCGTCGATGCGCAGGGTCAGGACAAAGGCCTTGGCCGGCAGTGTATCGCGTGCCGCGGGCGCCAGCATGCCGGTCTGCGCCAGCAGCGCGTCAAGTGAAATCGTACCGTAGCGTACCTGGGCGTCGTTGGCGCCGCATAGCTCGCGCGCCATGAACAGGCCCAGGCCGGTGCCCTGGGCGTTGCTGGTAAAGAATGGCTCGAACAGCGTGCGCTGGTGCTCGCGCGACACCTCGACGCCATCGTTCCAGATGATCAGCTCGACGTGGTGCTGGTCCAGCGCGTGGGCCAGCAGCCGGATCGCGCCGGGCAGGCGGCTGCAATAGCGCCAGGCGTTGTCGAGCAGGTTGCCAAGGACCTGCTGCAGCTGCGACGGATCGAAGATGACCGGGCGCGCTACATCCACCGTGAGCCGCACCGCATTGGCGTTGATCTCCGCCGGCCGCGGCACGCGCCGCGCGCCGACCGGATCGTCGTTGACGGAGCGCGAGCGCATCTCCAGCCGCCAGCGGCTGATGATCTCGGGCAGGGCCTGGTTCAGGTCCACGGCAGAGCGCTCGGTGCGCGGGCGGCGCGACATCTGCAGCACGTCCGACACCACCTGGTCGAGCCGGCGCACATTGTCGTGGATGATGCGCAGCAGCCGGGCATCCACATCGCCTTCGGGCCGCCCCGCCTCGCCGGGACGCACGCCCCGGCGGCTGGTCTCGGCCAGCAGTTCGCTGGCCTGGCTGATGGCCGCCAGCGGATTGCGGATCTGGTGCGCCACGCTCGCCACCAGCCGCCCCATGGCGGCCAGTTTTTCCTGTTGCACCTGCTCGGCGATGCGTTCCCAGCTCTCGATGTGCACCAGCACCGTATCGCGCATCTCGCTGCGCAGCAGGGCCTCGTCCTCCGGGCGCCAGGCCATGGCCTCGCTCTGCGCGATGGCCAGGCGCAGCCGCGCCGCCGCCTCGGGCGACAGGTCGTTCCAGGTGCCGGTGTTCATGGCGCTCTGCGCCCCGAGCGAGACCGACAGCGAGGATGCAAAGGTCGAGCGCAGGCTGGCCAGCCCCGGCAGCAGGAAGCGCAGCCGCAGCCGCGTATGCAGGATGGGGCCCCGGCCCGAGGAGGGCCGCGAAGGCAGCGGCAGCAATTGCAGGATGCGCGGCGCGTCATCCTTGCTGCGCACCCAGTCGCGCAGCATCTCCATCAGCGGCTGCAGGCGGGGAATCTGGCGCAGGTCGAACAGCGCGTCGCGCCCGGTAGCCGGCGTGGACGTCTGCTTGCCCCGTTCGGCGGGCTGCACGCCCAACAGCACCACCGCGGCCGGGTTGGCCGCCACCACCACGCCGTTGGCGCGCAGCAGCATCACGCCATCCTGCATGTCGTTGACCATCAGCCGGTTGACCAGCTGCTGCAGGCGCAGCTCCTGCTCGCGCGCCAGCGCCAGCCGCTCCTGCGCAAGCTGGCGGTTGGCCAGCAGGTACATCAGCGAGGCCGCGATCATGAAGACCAGGCCATACAAACCCGAGCCCAGCAGGCCAGTGTCCGCCTGGCGCAGCAGCAGGGTCTGCGCGAAGGGGGCGCTCATCACCACCAGCGCCGAGACCGCCGCGGTGAATAGCGCGAACAACAGGCTGGTGAGCGCGCCGGCCTGCAGCGCCGGCAGCAGGAAGATCATGGCCAATCCCTCGCCGCGGTGGCCCTGCGCGAGAAAAATCAGGCCCAGCAGGACAAGGTCGGCCAGCACCTGGAAGCGCACCCGCAGATGAAAACCGCGGCGCCACCACAGCGTCGCGATCACCATCGCCAGCGCCACCCCGGCATACGGCACGGCCAGCGGCAGCGCGGCCAGGCCGTTGCCCAACCCCTGCGCGACCCGCTCGGTATCGCCGCGCTGCGCCGGCAGCCAGGCGTAACCCAGCAGCAGCACGGCCACCGCCAGCCGCGTCCAGCTGAAATAGCGCAGCAGGCGCCAGTGGAATTCGGGAGGCTCCAACTGGCGCCACAGTGCGGTGACGGCGCGCCAGGCATTCAGGCGGGACCAGAACGAGATGCTACCGTTCATGCGGCCGGGCTGTCCGGATCGCTGTCGGCAGGCAGGTGGGCGCGCCGGCAGTAGTGCAGGCCGCGATAGGCGATCGCTTCGCCCAGCGGCAGGTGCACGCCGCATTGCGCGCACTGCACCATGGGTTCCTGCGCGGGCTGGGTGCGGCCTTGCGACCCTTGCGCGGAACCATGCCGGGCGGCGCGATCCTCCCGCTGGCGCGCCTCGGCGCGCTGGCGAAGCCACCAGAAGAAGCCCAGCACCACGGCCAGGACCAGGAAGATGCGTGCCATGCCGGCCTCAGAGTCGGTGCAGGATGACTTCGATGACGAAGCGGCTGCCGACATAGGCCAGCAGCAAGATGCCGAAGGATGCGATCACCCAGCGCAGCGCGGTGCGCCCGCGCCAGCCATAAAAGGTACGTCCGGCCAGGATGCCGGCGAACATCGCCCACGACAGCAGCGCGAAGACGGTCTTGTGATCGAGCCGGAAGGCCCGTCCGAACAGTTGCTCGGAGAACAGCAGGCCCGACAGGATCGTCAGCGTCAGCAGCACGAAGCCGGCGCCGATCAGGCGGAACAGCAGTTTTTCGAGCGTCAGCAACGGCGGCAGCAGGTCCAGCCAGCGGCCTATCCATTGCGCCGGCTCGCTGGCCTGGCCGATCTGGGGCGAGCGGTTGAAACCGTGCAGGCGGCGTTCAGCCAGCAGCATCAGGAAAGCATGGAAGGCTGCCAGCGTGAACAGGCCGTAGGCCACGTTGGCGATGATGAAGTGCAGCTTGAACAACGGCCGCGCCGCATAGCCCAGGATCTGCGCACCGGGAAAGGCCAGCGGCATCAGGCTGGCCAGCATCGCCACCGGGATCACGATCAGGCCGAGACCGGCCAGCGAGAAGAAGAAGCTCTCGATCCAGTAGATGCCCACGCCCAGCCACAACATGGCCGACAGCGCGAAGGCAAAGCCGAACACCATGCGGTCGGCCGGGAAGATGGTTTCGTGCAGCAGCAGGCCGTGGCTGGCCACCGCGGCCAGCATCAGCACATGCCACCAGGCCGGGCGGTCCTCGCCGCGTCCGCCGGCGCCCCCGCCGCCCTGCAGCAACACGGTGGTCGCCGCGCCCCCGATGGCGCCGCCGGCGCCGGCAGCCGATAGCTGCGGGTTGCGCGTCGCCCAGCCGTGATAGGCCAGGCCGCAATAGAGAAGTGCCGTCAAGGCATACAGTACAATGGCCATTTGCACAGTTTACCTTAGCGCCCCGTCCCGGTGGCGCCCCGCTTGAGCCGGGTCCCGAGCCCGCATCAAGCCTCGATCAAGCCCTATCCCCCGGACTTCTGCCATGCTGGACAATCTCACTCAACGCCTGGCGCGGGTCGTAAAGACCATGCGCGGCGAGGCTCGCCTGACCGAAGCCAATACCGCCGAAATGCTGCGCGAGGTGCGCCTGGCCATGCTGGAGGCCGACGTCGCCCTGCCCGTGGTGCGCGAATTCATCGCCCGCGTGAAGGAAAAGGCACTCGGCGAAGACGTGGTGTCCAGCCTGACGCCGGGCCAGGCGCTTGTTGGCGTGGTGCAGCGCGAGCTGACCGCCGTCATCGGTGGCGAGGAAAGCCTGGCCGCCGGCGACAAGAGCGGCGAGCTGAACCTCGCGGTGCAGCCGCCCGCCATCATCCTGATGGCCGGCCTGCAGGGTGCGGGCAAGACCACCACCGTGGGCAAGCTGGCCAAGTGGCTCAAGGAAAACAAGAAGAAGAAAGTGCTGACGGTGTCGTGCGACGTGTACCGGCCCGCCGCCATCGCCCAGCTCAAGACCGTGTCCGAGCAGGTCGGCGCCGATTTCTTCCCCTCCGAGCCGGACCAGAAGCCGGTGGACATCGCCCGCGCGGCGGTTGACTGGGCCCGCAAGCATTATCACGACGTGCTGATCGTCGATACGGCAGGCCGCCTGGGTATCGACGAAGCGATGATGCAGGAAATCGCCGCTCTCCACGCCGAGATCAAGCCGGTCGAAACCCTGTTCGTGGTCGACGCCATGCTGGGCCAGGACGCGGTCAACACCGCGCGTGCCTTCCATGACGCGCTGCCGCTGACCGGCGTGGTGCTGACCAAGCTGGACGGCGATGCGCGCGGCGGTGCCGCGCTGTCGGTGCGCCACATCACCGGGCGCCCGATCAAGTTCGTCGGCGTTGGCGAAAAGCTCGATGGCCTGGAGCCCTTCTACCCCGATCGCATGGCCCAGCGGATCCTGGGCATGGGCGACATCCTCGCCCTGGTCGAGGAAGCCCAGCGCGGCGTGGACATGGAAGCCGCCGAGAAGCTGGCCAAGAAGATCAAGAAGACGGGCGACTTCGACCTCGAAGACTTCAAGGCCCAGATCGGCCAGATGAAGAAGATGGGCGGCCTGGGCAGCCTGGTGGACAAGCTGCCGGCGCAGTTCGCCCAGCAAGCCCAGGGCGCCAACATGGACGTGGCCGAAAAGCAGGTGCGCCGCATGGAAGGCATCATCAACAGCATGACCGCCGCCGAACGCGCCAAGCCGGAACTGATCAAGGCCAGCCGCAAGCGCCGCATCGCCACCGGCGCCGGCGTGCCGGTGCAGGAAGTCAACCGCCTGCTCAATCAGTTCGACCAGATGCAGAGCATGATGAAGAAGCTCAAGGGCGGCGGCATGATGAAGATGATGCGCTCGATGGGCGCGATGAAGGGCGGCATGAAGGGACTCTTCAACCGCTAAGCCATCCGGCGTGGCGGCGCCCTTTCCCGGCGCCGCCGTTTCACCCGCAAAAGATCAAGACAGAGACAGGATCCACATCATGATGACCGTCGAACAGGCCCGCGAACTGTGGGCCAACTCCGAGGAAATCGTCAGCGCGCAAGCCGTCCAGGAATCGCTGGACCGCATGGCCGGCGAGATCACGGAAAAGATGGGCGACACCTTCCCGCTGGTGCTGTCGGTAATGGGCGGCGCGGTGGTCTTCACCGGCATGCTGCTGCCCAAGCTGGCCTTCCCGCTGGAATTCGACTACATCCACCTCTCGCGCTACAACAACAAGACGGTGGGCGGCGAGATGCAATGGCGCGTCGCGCCGCGCGAGTCGGTCAAGGGCCGTACGGTGCTGGTGCTGGACGACATCCTGGATGAAGGCGAAACCATGGCCGCCATCCGCCAGCGCATCATGGACATGGGCGCCACCGCCGTCTACGCAGCCGTGCTGTGCGAGAAGGTGTTGCAGAAACCCAAACCCATGCACCCGGATTTCTGCGGCTTCACTGTGCCGGAACGCTATGTATTCGGTTGCGGCATGGACGCCCACGGCTACTGGCGCAACCTGCCCGCCATCAGGGCCTTGCGCTAAGGATCGGCCACAGCGAGGCCAGCAGCAACAGCGCCATCGCCACGTTGAACAGGCGCAGCACCCGCGGCTGCGCCAGCCAGCGCCGCAAGGCCGATCCGAACACCGCCCACATCGCCACGCTGGGCAGGTTGATCACGGCGAACAACCCCGAGAGCAGCAACACATTCAGCCAGACATTGCCGTGCAGCACGTAGGTGCTGCACGCGCCCACCGCCATCACCCACGCCTTGGGGTTGACCCACTGGAACGCGGCCGCAGCCAGGAATCCCATGGGCTTGCCCACCTCCTGGTCCTGCACGCCGCCCGACGTCGCCAGCTTCCATGCCAGCCAGGTGAGATAGAGCGCAGCCACGACGCGAAGTACCTGCCAGGTCCACGGCAATGCCGCGAACAGCGATCCCAGGCCGAGTCCGACCACCGCGACCATCAAGCCGAAACCGGCGCTGATGCCCAGCACATGGGGCACGGTGCGGGCGAAACCGAAGTTCACGCCCGAGGCCAGCACCATGGTGTTGTTGGGGCCCGGCGTGATCGAGGACACAAGGGCGAACGCGCAGAACGCGGCAAACACGCCGGATCCGGCGACAAGCTGGGGCACGGCCATGACTGACTCCATCGCATGCAAAAGGGAATGATGGCAGTCTAGCCACGGGGAACAGTACAGTACCGGTACAGTTAACCAGAAAACTGGCAATACGCCTTTGCGTGTCGCCAATGGCACCCCGCATCGGGCTGCTTCACGGGTTCGCCGCATTGACTGCCACGGCCAGCGCGATGCCCCAGAGGATGACACCGGTGGCACGTTCGACACCGCGCACCGAGCGGGCAAAACACGCCCGCACCAGCGGATGGCGCACGCCCCAGGCCACCAGGACGTCCCAGCCGAACACCATGGCGAACATCCAGGCACCGTAGCCAAGCTGGACCGGCAGCGGCGTGCGCGTGCCAGCCAGTACGGAAAACAGGCTGGCGTAGAACAATGCATTCTTGGGGTTGAGCACCGCGGAGAGAAAGCCGGTGGCGAGTTGCGCCGCGTAGGCGGCGTGGCCGGCGCCATGCGCCTGCGGGCCGTCAGCGCCCGGCATCCGCGTCTCGCCGCGGGCGCTCAGCAACCGCCAGCCGAGCCAGGCCAGGTACAGGCAGCCGGCCCACTGCAACACCGCGAACACGCCCTGGCTGGTACGCGTGGCGGCCAGGCCCGCAATGGCGAGGCCGATGAACACGCCATTGCCGAGCGCAATGCCCAGGCATACCGCGCTGGCACGTCCCACGCCATGCACCAGCGCGCTGCGCACCACCAGGAAGAAATCGGGGCCCGGACTGAGCAGCGCGAGAAAGTGCGCGCCCGCCACCATGGCAAATTGGCCGAAGCCGGAATCGAGGGGAAAGTCCACGCCAGTCCTTTCGTGTCTTGTGATGGGCACGAAGTGTGGGCTGCGAGGTAGTGGCGCGTATTGGAGAAAATTGCGTGCGGAGGCTCAGCCGGCGCGGCGCTGGTAGCCGCGCGGCGTCAGCGCGACACGCTGCTTGAACGCGCGCTGGAAATGGCTCTGGTCGGAAAAGCCCAGCGCCTGGGCGATCTCGGCGGGCGCCCCGCCCGCCCGCAGCAACTGGCGCGCATGGTTGATGCGTTGGTCCAGCTGATAGGCATGCGGCGTCATGCCGACCTCGGCGCGGAAGGCACGGATCAGCTGGTAGCGGCTCATGCCGGCGCCGCGCGCCAGTTCGGCCAGCGGCAGCGTTTCCGCGTGGCGCGCCTGCAGGATCGCCACAAGGCCAGCCAGGCGAGCCTCGGGCGTGCCGGGCGGGCGCGGCGCGCGCACCGCCTGGCGCCGGTCGGCGCAGCCGAACAGCGCAGCGACGAAGCCAGCCAGCATGGATTCCTTTTGCGCGATGGAAGCCGCGGAGAACAGCACATGGTTGAGGCGGCACAGGCCGGCATAGGTGTCGGCCGCGCTGGTGACGCGCACCCGTGCCAGCGCCGCCGGCAACGCCTGCCCGGCGCCGCGCGCCTCCACCACCGCGCCGGCCCAGGCCTGGTCCAGGTGCAACATCTGGTAGCTCCAGCGCCCATCCGGCTCCGGGTTGCAGGCGTGCACCTGGCCTGCCGGAATCACGACCACATCGCCTGCAGCGAGCCGCACCGACTCGGTTTCCGTACTGAATATGCTGTGGCCGCCATCGACGGCGCCGATCGACAGGGTGGGATGGGTATGCGGCAGGTAGGCGGCGCCGCTGTCGCTGGCGCGGCGGCTTTCGACATAGGGCATGGCCGGATCGAACCAGTAACAGGCCTGCTCCGTGCCGGCGCGGCCGCAGCGGCGCATCACTCGCTCCGGTACGGCCGCTCGCGCAGCCATTTGGTGGCGATCCATTTCTCGCCCGCCCCGACCGGCAGGCCGGCGTGCAGCGTGCGCTCATCCAGCGAGCCGTCGGACTTGCGATAGCTGAAATAGACGGCATTGCCCTTGACCGGCGCCACCTCCAGGCCAAGCTTGGGAAAAGCGGTGGCACCGCCGGCTGCCGGGCTGTTCAGGTAGATCACCAGGGTGGCCACACGTTGCCCGCCCACCCTTAGTTGCCGCGCCTCCCCGGGCCGCTGGGGATTGAAATAGTCGTAATGCGGCTGGTACTCGCCGCCAGGCTTGTAGTTGAGGATCTGCAAGCCCTCGCCGCGATCCGCCGCAATCCCCGTCACCGCGGCGATGCAGTCCTCGATGCGCTCGATCAGCGGATGCTCGCCAACCTGGAACATCGCGCCCAGGCTGGTGCGCGCTTCGATCAGGTTCTCGTCGCCGGTATCGGGGTTGATCACCGGCGAACGCGCCAGGCGACCGCGCGCCAGCTCCACCAGGCCATCGCACTCGGCATCGGTCAGCAAATGCTGAAACAGGGTGACGCGCGGCGCCGCGAGAGTAAACAGGATGGGAATCTCGCGCCCGGCATGATGGGCCGCGTTGCGCCCGGGCTGCGCGCCGGCCTGGCCCTTGCCGCCGGCACATTCGCCAGCATTGCCGGCGGGCTTGTCGATGCCAAGCTCGGCCGCCATCTCCGCGGCGGTGTCGGCTGCGGTCCCGCGCGCCTCTGCCCTCGCCGCGACAGCCAGCGCAGCAGCCACGGTGGCCTGTGCGAAGGCTTGGTCGTAGCCCGACTGACACATCGACTGCACCAGCGCCTCGGCGCCGAAGCCCTGCCCGATATGGCGCCGCAGCCAGCGCTCCAGGTCCGCGGAGGAACTGGTGTAGCCCGCCTTGCCGGTGCTACCGGGCGTGCCGGGTGTATTGCTCATGAGGGGTTGGCCAGGCGCTGCGGCGAGAATGGATTGCGCGACGGCGCTTCGGGCGGCAGCACGCGGCTGCGGGTGGCCGTGCCCGTTTCGGGATCGCCGGCCACGGTAACGGTGGCTTCGGAGTATTGCCAGCGCTTCCAGGCCGCCAGCACTGCGTTGGGGTAGTCGGGGCGGCCCCGGCTGCCGTTGTAGCGGCCCAGCGCCAGGAACAGGTCGCCCTGCTCGCGGTCGAGATAGTGCCGCAGGATGGTACAGCCGTAGCGCAGGTTGCTCTGCAGGTGGAACAGCTTGCGAGAGTCGCCATCGCCGATGCTGCGCACCCAGAATGGCATCACCTGCATCAGCCCGCGGGCGCCGGCCGAGCTGATCGCGTACTTGCGAAAGTTGCTCTCGACCTGCACCAGACCGAGCACCAGCGCCGGTTCCAGCCCGGCGCGCTTGGCTTCGTAGTAGGCGGTCTCGATCAGTTCGATGCGCACCTGCGGCTCCGGGATACGCCCCGCGAGCCGGTGCGACATCTCCTCCAGCCACTTGATATACGCCAGCTGTTCGCCACCGGTGGCGAACGCCGGGCGCAGGGGACGGCTATCCGCGATAGCCGCGGCAAGCGCGCCGCGCACCGAATCCGCCAGGTCCTCCTCCTTTTGCGCCCCCGCGTGCGCGGCGGCGCTCAACGCCAGCAGCAAGCCGGCGCCGGCCCGCGCCAGGCGCAGGCGGCGGTCCGGGGTCAGGTCCTGCAGGCGCGGGAGGCGCATGGCGTTCAGGCGGACAGCAGTCCGCGCACGTGGGCAACCACGTCCGCGACCGGCAGTTGGGTCGCTTCGGCGTCGCGGCGGCCCTGGTATTCGACCCGGCCTTCCTTCAGGCCGCGGTCGCCTACCACCACGCGGTGCGGCACGCCGATCAGCTCCCAGTCGGCGAACATGGCGCCGGGTCGCTCGCCGCGATCGTCCAGGATCACGTCGACGCCGGCCGCCAGCAGTTCTGCATGGATACGGTCGGCTTCGGCCTTGACGGCCTCGGAGCGGTCGTAGCCAACCGGGCAGATCACCACCGCGAACGGGGCGATCGCCGCCGGCCAGATAATGCCGCGCTCGTCGAAGTTCTGCTCGATGGCGGCGCCCAGGATACGGGTCACGCCAATGCCGTAGCAGCCCATCTGCATGGGCTGGGTCTTGCCGTTCTCATCCAGGAACGTGGCGCTCATCGACTCCGAGTAGCGCGTGCCGAGCATGAACACGTGACCGACCTCGATGCCACGGCAGATTTCCAGCGTGCCCTTGCCGTCCGGCGAGGCATCGCCCGCCACCACGTTGCGCAGGTCGGCCACCACCGGCTCGGGCAGGTCGCGGCCCCAGTTGACGCCTGTCAGGTGGTAATCCTTTTCGTTGGCGCCGCAGACGAAGTCGCTCATATTGGCCACGGTACGGTCAGCCACCACCTTGACGGGCTTCCTGGTGTTGATCGGCCCGAGGTAGCCAGGGGGCGTGCCGAAGGTCTCGACGATCTCCGACTCGGTGGCAAAGCGGAACTCGGCCAGGCCGGCCACCTTGGTGGCCTTGATCTCATTGAGCTCGTGATCGCCGCGCAGCAGCAGCAGCCAGATCTGCGAACCGGCCTCGCTGTCGGTGGCCAGCACGATCGACTTGACCGTGCGCGCCAGCGGAATGCCAAGCAGTTCGGCCACTTGCTCGCACTTGGCCTTGCCCGGGGTGGGCGTATTGACCATGTCTTCGGCCGGCGTGGCGCGCTGCGCCAGCAGCGGCAGGGCTTCGGCCGCTTCCATGTTGGCGGCGTAGTCCGAGGTGGGGCAATAGACGACGGCGTCTTCGCCGGTATCGGCGATCACATGGAACTCGTGCGAGCCGGAGCCGCCGATGGCGCCGTTATCCGCCGCCACGGCACGGAATTCCAGGCCAAAGCGCTGGAAGATGCGCACGTAGGCGTTGAACATCTTGTCGTAGGAGACCTTCAGCCCCGCCGCGTCGCGGTCGAAGGAGTAGGCGTCCTTCATGGTGAATTCGCGCCCGCGCATGATGCCGAAGCGCGGCCGGCGTTCGTCGCGGAACTTGGTCTGGATCTGGTAGAAGTTGACCGGCAGCTGCTTGTAGCTGCGGATTTCGCTGCGGGCGATATCCGTCACCACCTCTTCGGAGGTGGGCTGCACGGCAAAATCGCGCTCGTTGCGATCCTTCAGGCGCAGCAGTTCCGGGCCCATCTTGTCCCAGCGGCCGGTTTCCTGCCACAGCTCGGCCGGCTGGATCACCGGCATCGACAGCTCGACCGCGCCGGCGCGGTTCATTTCCTCGCGCACGATGGCCTCCACCTTGCGGATCACCCGCAGGCCCACCGGCATGTAGTTATAGATGCCCGCGCCGAGCTTCTTGATCATGCCGGCGCGCATCATCAGTTTGTGCGACACGATTTCCGCGTCGGAGGGGGCTTCCTTGAGGGTGGAAATGAAGAATTGCGAGGCTTTCATCCGTTGCTTTCTCGTGAGGCCATGCCCGCCCCGGCGGGTTCCGGGTGCGGGATGGCGCGAATCCATTGCGCGTGCGCCTGATGCGGCGCTTTCTGCTCGGGGAAAACCAGCACCCCGTTGCACAAAGCCCCATTACGCGCTTCCTTTATAATCGACGTAATTCTAAAGGATTCGAGGTGCAGTCATGCTCGATCGTGAAGGCTTTCGCCCGAACGTCGGCATCATCCTCATCAACGCACGGAACGAGGTGTTCTGGGGCAAGCGTATCGGCGAACATTCGTGGCAGTTTCCGCAAGGCGGCATCAAATACGGCGAAACGCCGGAACAGGCGATGTACCGCGAGCTACATGAAGAAGTCGGTCTGCTGCCCGAGCATGTCAGGATTGTTGGTCGCACGCGCGACTGGCTGCGTTATGAGGTGCCGGACAAGTTCATCCGCCGCGAAATCCGCGGCCATTACAGGGGACAGAAGCAGATTTGGTTCCTGTTGCGCATGGCGGGCCGCGATTGCGACATCCGCCTGCGTGCTACCGACCACCCGGAGTTCGATGCCTGGCGCTGGAGCCATTACTGGGTCCCGCTCGATGCTGTCATCGAGTTCAAGCGCGACGTCTATCAACTGGCGCTGACCGAGCTGTCCCGCTTCCTGCAGCGCAATACCCGCGCGCCGCTGAGCCCTTACGGCACGCATGGCCGGCACGGCTCCGCGCGCTCCGGTTATGCCCGCGGGGGGCTGGACGAGCATCCCGACAGCGTGCCGGCCCTGGCGCATCAGGACCTGGCCCGCGATCCGGGCCCAACTTCGCCGGCCGAACCGGCGTCCACAGAACGGAGTACCGATGATTGAATTCGCCGGCCGCGGCTTGCGCCCGAGCCTGCCTGCCGCCTGCTTGCTGGCGGCAACCCTTTGCCTCGGGCTGGTTGGCTGCGCCAGCAAGCCCACGCCGCAGCCGCAGCCGCAGCCAGCGGATGAGGCCGAGAACTACACGCCGCCGAAGAAGGAATGGAGCATACTCGACCCCTTCGCCCCGAAGGACTTCAAGGAAGTCGAGGTCCCGCTGCCGGCATTGCCGCGCGATGCGGACCTGATCACGTTCGAGGTCAGCCCCGCAGGCAACTTCAATTTCGCGGTGGACGCAAAGTCGGTGTCCGTGGGCGCGGATGGCGCGGTGCGCTATACCGCGGTCGTTACAGGTGCAAGCGGCATGCGCAACGTCAGCTTTGAAGCCGTGCGCTGTGACACGTTCCAGCGCAAGATGTACGCCACCTTGCCCAAGGGGGCGACCGACTGGGTGCGCAACCGCAGCGACGACCGCGAAGGCTGGACCCAGCTGGCCGGTATCTCGCGCAACAACTACGCTGGCACGCTGGCCAAGGATTTCATGTGCGAGGGCCGCGGGGCGGCCGGCACGGCACAGGAGATCGTCAGGGACTTGCGTGGCGAGGCGCCGCGCAAGAGCGCGATCCAGCGCTGAGAACGCATGCGGCGCGGTAGTAGGGCGCCGTATCAAACACAAAGGGCTGCCTGGGCAGCCCTTTGTGTTTGTTGCCGCGCGCTTCGCGCCATTCAGACCAGCACGAGATTGTCCCGGTGGATCAGTTCGTGCTCATTCTGGTGGCCCAGCACACGTTCGATCTCGGACGACGGCTTGCGCGCGATCAGCTTTGCCTCTGAACTGGAATAGTTGGTGATGCCGCGAGCCACCTCATGCCCGGCGGCGTCGATGCAGGCGATGACTTCGCCGCGCGCAAACTCGCCCTGCACTTCCACCACGCCGATCGGCAACAGGGACTTGCCGCCGCTGGTGAGTTTGTCGACCGCGCCAGCGTCGATCACCACCCGCCCGCGCAGTTGCAGGTGATCCGCCATCCACTGCTTGCGCGCGGTAAGACGTCCGGTCGGTGCCAGCAATTGCGTGCCGATGCCTTCACCGCCAGCCAGCCGTTCGAGCACATTGGCTTCGCGTCCCGACGCGATCACGGTGTGCGCGCCCGACTTGGCGGCGCGCTTGGCGGCCAGGATCTTGGTCAGCATGCCGCCGCGCCCGATCGACGTGCCGGCGCCGCCGGCCATGGCTTCCAGCTCCAGCGCGCCGGCCAGCGCCTCATCCACGAATTCGGCCTGGGGATTGCTGCGCGGATCGGCGGTATAGAGGCCACGCTGGTCGGTCAGGATCACCAGCGCATCGCCTTCGATCAGATTGGTGACCAGGGCGCCCAGAGTGTCGTTGTCGCCGAACTTGATTTCGTCGGTGACCACGGTGTCGTTCTCGTTGATGATGGGCACGACGCCTAGCGACAGCAGGGTCAGCAGGGTCGAGCGCGCATTGAGGTAGCGCTCGCGGTCAGCCAGGTCGGCGTGGGTCAGCAGGACCTGGGCGGTGCGGATGCCGTAGCGGCCGAACTGGCTCTCGTAGACCTGGGCCAAGCCCATCTGGCCCACCGCGGCGGCGGCCTGCAATTCGTGGATTTCCTTGGGGCGCCGTACCCAGCCCAGCCGCTGCATGCCCTCGGCAATGGCGCCAGAGCTGACCAGCACGACTTCCTTGCCGGCCATGCGCAGCTTGGCGATCTGCGCCGCCCAGCGGGCGATGGCCTCGTGATCGAGACCCTTGCCGTCGTTGGTCACCAGGCTGGACCCAACCTTGACGACGATACGTTTTGCCTGGGCGATGACCGATTGCATGGAGAGAATCCTGTCTGCTGGGTACTGTCGTTTTTTGGCGGGCGAGCGCATCGTCTCGCCCTGGTGCCGGGCTGCCTGTCTGGCCCCCCGGCTTAGTTCTGCTCGCCGCCGGACTGGTCAACGTTGTGCAGCCGCTCATCCAGGCGGATGTCCGGCTCCGCCAGCGCGGCCACTTCCTCGGCCTTGATCGCGGCCAGGTGATCCTTGATCGCGTAGATCAGTTCGCGGCAACCTTCGCCGGTCAGGGCGGAGATGCGGAACACCGGGCCCTTCCACTTGTAGCGCTTGACGAAGTCCTTGACGCGCGCCTCGCGCTCTTCGTCAGGCACCACGTCCAGCTTGTTGAGCACCAGCCAGCGCGGTTTTTCGTAAAGGCTTTCGTCGTACTTCTTCAGCTCGTTGACGATGGCGCGGGCTTCGGCCACCGGGTCCACGCTTTCGTCGAACGGCGCCAGGTCGACGATATGCAGCAGCAGCCCCGTGCGCTGCAAGTGGCGCAGGAACTGGTGGCCCAGCCCGGCGCCTTCCGCCGCGCCCTCGATCAAGCCGGGGATGTCAGCCACCACGAAGGACTGCTCGTGATCGACCCGCACCACGCCCAGGTTGGGATGCAGCGTGGTGAAGGGGTAGTCCGCCACCTTCGGGCGCGCATTGGAGATGTGCGAGATAAAGGTCGACTTGCCGGCATTGGGCATGCCCAGCAGGCCCACGTCGGCCAGCACCTTCAGCTCCAGCTTGATCATGCGGCGCTCGCCGGGCTTGCCGTCCACCTGCTGGCGCGGCGCGCGGTTGGTACTGGACTTGAAGTGCAGGTTGCCCCAGCCGCCCAGGCCACCCTGGGCCAGGCAGACGCTCTGGCCATGCTCGGTCAGGTCGGCGATCAGGTCGCCGGAATCCATGTCCAGGATCTGCGTGCCGACCGGCATGCGCAGCTTCACGTCCTCGCCGCCCGCGCCGTAGCAGTCGGCGCCGCGGCCGTTCTCGCCGTTGCGCGCCACATGCTTCTTGGCATAGCGGAAGTCAATCAGGGTATTGATGTTGCGGTCTGCCACCGCATAGACGCTGCCGCCGTCGCCGCCGTCGCCACCGTCCGGGCCACCGAAGGGCACAAATTTCTCGCGCCGCATCGATGCGCTGCCATTGCCGCCGTTGCCGGCGATGACTTCAATTCTGGCTTCGTCGATGAACTTCATGATGACCTTCCGTGGTGGAGCGGCCGCAGCGCGTGCCCGGCCAGGATGGCGGGGCCGCGCGCTCGGCGGATGGCGACACTGATATTGTCGCCAGAAACGAAAAAGCCCCGCAAGTACTGCGGGGCCTTCATGCTGCAAAGGCTGTGATCAGACTGCCGGAACGACGCTGACCTGCTGCTTCTTGGCAGCGCCCTTGACGGCGAACTGCACGTGACCGTCGACCAGGGCAAAGAGGGTGTGATCCTTGCCAATGCCAACGTTCTCGCCCGGGTGCACGCGGGTACCGCGCTGACGCACGATGATGCTGCCGGCGTTAATGGCCTGGCCACCAAACACCTTGACGCCCAGACGCTTCGATTCGGAATCGCGGCCGTTCCGTGTGGAACCGCCGCCCTTTTTCTGTGCCATGACTAACTCCTGTCGCTTTACTTTACCTAGTTACGCTTGAATTCGATTTCGATGAGGACTGAGCGCGGGCTCAGGCAACGATCGCTTCGATGCGCAGCTCGGTGTAATTTTGACGATGGCCTTGACGCTTTTGATAGTGCTTGCGACGGCGCATCTTGAAGATCTTCACCTTATCGTGACGACCTTGGGAGATAACGGTAGCCTTGACGGAAGCCCCGCTAACCAGCGGCGTACCAAACTTGATTTGGTCGCCTGCGCCCACTGCGAGCACCTGGTCGAGCGTGATTTCTGCGCCAATGTCTGCCGGTATCTGTTCTACTTTAAGTTTTTCGCCAGCAGCAACCTTATATTGCTTGCCGCCGGTTTTTACGACCGCGTACATTGTCGAACCTCTCGATGTGAAATAAAACGCCGAAAACCAACGCCGGCGCGCCCTTGCGTCCGTTTCATCCCGCCGCCGCCGATCCTGGGATCAGCCGCAAGCTAGGAAAACAGACAAGCCGGACGGCCCAATTGGCCCGGTTATCTCCCGCCAGCGCACCCGCAGACAACACAAAGCGGCCGGAGGAAACCCACGATTCTATACCAAAGCCAGGAAAAGTACAAAGAAAACAGACACATAGCCTGCCCGGCGGCGTCCGGCGCCGCCTGAGGCACTTCTCCGCCCGCCTGGGTCAGATCAGGTCCGCCAGCAAAAAACCGGCCAGGGCGGCGAAAGCTGCCCACAGCGCAGTGCGGCGCAAGCGGCGGCTTGAGGAGGAATGTTGCTGGGTCATGCCCGCATTATAGGTTGCCCCAGCGGCCGCGGCCGCGCTCTTCCTGGCAAGGCTGCGACACCGCTGCACCCTCCGTTTGGGGGACATACATACACCCGCATCGCTTATAATCGGCGGGTTTTGCGTAACGGTGAACATCTTGTCCCAGTCTTCCGCCACTGCCTTGCTTGCCCCGGTCGCTGCCGACATGCGCGCCGTTGATTCGGTTATCCGCCAGCGCCTCGCATCGGAGGTGCCACTGATCGAGCAGATCGGCGAGTACATCATCAGCGCGGGCGGCAAGCGCCTGCGCCCGGTGATCCTGCTACTGTCCGCGCGGGCCTTCGGCTACGACGGCAACCGGCACCACGACCTGGCCGCGGTGGTCGAGTTCATCCACACCGCCACCCTGCTGCACGACGACGTGGTCGACGAATCGGAGCTGCGGCGCGGCCGTCAGACCGCCAACGCGGTATTCGGCAACGCCGCCAGCGTGCTGGTAGGCGACTTCCTCTACTCGCGCGCCTTCCAGATGATGGTCGACGCCGGCAGCATGCGCATCATGGAGATCCTCTCCAATGCCACCAATGTGATCGCCGAAGGCGAGGTCCTGCAACTGCTGAACATGCACGACCCCGACGTCACGGTGGAGCGCTACCTGCAGGTGATCCGCTACAAGACCGCCAAGCTGTTCGAGGCGTCTGCCCAGTTGGGCGCCGTGCTGGCCGGCGTCGACGCCGCCACCGAGGAAGCCGCCGCGGAGTATGGCCGGCGCATCGGTACCGCCTTCCAACTGATCGACGACATGCTGGATTACACCGCCAGCGCCGAGCAGATGGGCAAGAACGCCGGCGACGACCTGCGCGAAGGCAAGCCGACCCTGCCGTTGCTGCATCTGCTCGAGCACGGTACCGCCGAACAGCGTGCGCTGGCCCGCGAGGCCATCGTGCAAGGCGGCACCGAGCATTTCGATGCCGTGTTCGCGGCAATCCACGCCTGCGGCGCACTGGAGGTCACCTTCCAGGCAGCGCAGCGCGAAGCCGATGCGGCGGAAAAAGCGGCCCGGCAGTTCCCCGACTCCCCCTTGAAGCAAACGCTGATCGAGCTGTGCGCGTTTTCGCTGCAACGGCTGTCCTGATACCGTAGCGCGAACAGCGCGCGGCGGCCCGCAAGGGAGCGGCGGCCCGGCCGCTCGCTCCGTTCGGCAAGAAAGGCCGCCGCGCTGAGGATGCACCTGACGACAGTACTCTCCTGCCCTAGATGCTGATGGCCCACCGTTGTGCGCCGTTAACAAATCAAGCAAACCCAACATCTGGCACTTGCACCTGATTCTCGCACTGCCCCGCAGCGTAGCTAGCGCCGGAAAAGAATCCGGCAGGGGAGGTGCGAAAGCGGAATCAGGGATATTGCTTTCGCGTCGCCTAACATCTGGCCCTGTTTGCCCCTATTTGCCCGCCATCTGCATCAGAGTCTTGCGCGTAGGCATCAACAACAGGAGCCCCTTGATCGCGTAGATCACGATCAAAGTTCCACTCAGATCCCCTGCGAACATGACCAGAAAGCCTTGCACAAGATTGCTGCTATCGCCATGCAGGGCGAACCAGATATGGTGCAACAGCGGGCTAGCGACGGCATACGCAACAACGCAGAGCAATAGCCGCTTCGGCGTCAGATTGGTAAGCGACGCGCGCAGGCCGAAAATTTGCTGCGCAAGCCGATAGACCAGGTAGGGGGCGACTGTTGCCACGATGCCGCCCATGAATGCCCTGCTGAAGTCGTTCGGGAAAAAGTAGAAGAAGCTAACCAGCCACGATACGAGCAGCAACCCGATCGCACCAGCTTCTCCGAACAGCAGCGTGCACAAGAGCCGCATGCCAGCGGGCAGATAAACCCAGTTGATGCCGGGCACGAATTCCAGGTTGCGGAACAACCATTCGTTGAGCACCAACATCAGGATGAACATCACGATTGTCGTGATGACCATGCCGAGTTGCAGGCGTAGGTTTGACATTGGCGTAGAATTCCGCGGTGGTGAGTGGATGATAGCTGATCCGCGAACAGCACAAGTGCAGCCCCTCGCTTCTGGGGACGAATTCATGACCCGACCCGCTGATATCTACCTGCGATTCTTGCAGCTTGCCGAAGCGTTGCGAGGCCTGCCTGCGTTACCGGCCCTGGACCCGCTCGAGGAACGCATTCTCGAACTGGTAGCGCGGGCAAGCCAGACGCAAGAACGCTTATCCGTCAGGGACATGATGGCCAATAGCGATCTGGGGTCGCCCGCGACCCTGCACGCCCGCCTGAAGTCCATGCGCAAGAAGGGCTGGATCACGCTGTCGGATACGGAAGATGCGCGGCGCAAGCAGGTGGAACTGACGCAGGCCGCACTTCGCCATTTCGACAAGCTTTCCGAGTGCCTGGTAAAGGCAACGTCTGGCAAATAGGCGCGCTTTTTCAGCGTCTATCCCGATGCCATACTGCCCAACTGCGAGAGTCGGCACGTACAAGCGCTCGCCCTCTTCCATTCTGAAAAAAAGGCTGCTACACTTGTGTGCTTTCGCGCTGCAGCAACTTTCTGGCGCTGAAAATAACAAACGGGGTGTAGCTTAGCCTGGTAGAGCGCTACGTTCGGGACGTAGAGGCCGGAGGTTCGAATCCTCTCACCCCGACCAGTTTCACGGTCCCCGAGACCGTACAAAAAAGGCCGCACAGCAATGTGCGGCCTTTTTTCATTTGCGCGCGCGCCACCGCTCCGGCCGAATCCCACCTCTTGCTCGTCCCCCCGCGCAAGTAGGGTTGCGCCCGTGTCGCGCAAACGCCAATACCCCTCCCGGCTCGCCTTTACAAAAAGTGACCCCGGCGGCAAACTGCCCCGATTCGGGGTCTTTCGGCCGCTTGCCGGCCAACTAGCGTTTTGCCATGACACTTGGTCTAGCTCTTGCACAGAGCCGGCGTATCGCGCCGGCCCTGCTCGCCCAGCTTGAACAGTCGGCACGAGAAAAAAAGTCGCAGCTGATCGACGAGATCATCGCCAGCGGCACCATGACTGCGCATGATGTGGCGATCTTCGCGGCTGATAAATATCAGCTGCCCCTGGTCGATTTGAGTCAGTACAACCTGAACAAGGTGCCGCCGGCATTGGCGGGCAACCGTGAATTCCACGCACACCGGCTGCTGCCGCTGGGCCGGCGCGAAAACCGGCTGGTGCTGGCGCTGTCGGACCCCGGCAACCAGGCCGGGCTGGACGCCATCAAGCAGAAATACAACCTGCCGGTGGACGCCGTCGTGGTCGAGCACGACAAGCTGATGACCTACGTGCGCTCCGCCACTGACGACAGCGGCGGCACGCTCAAGTCGATCGCCCCGGCGCAGGCCGAGCGCAAGATGATCGAGTACGACCCGGTCGCCTCCGCCAGCGCGCTGCGCAACAAGACCGCGGCCGATATCGACGATGCGCCGGTGGTGCGTTTCCTGCACAAGCTGCTGACCGAAGCCTTCCACCGCGGCGCCTCCGACCTGCATTTCGAGCCTTTCGAAACCTTCTACCGCATCCGCTTCCGCGTGGACGGCGTGCTGCAGGAGGTCGCGCGTCCGCCGGTGGATATCCGCGACAAGATATCCACCCGCATCAAGGTGCTGTCGCGCCTGGACATCTCCGAGAAGCGCGTGCCGCAGGACGGCCGCATGAAACTGCTGATCGCGCTGCCCAAGGAGAAAGGCGGCGAGAAGGACGCCAAGGACAGCAAGGAGCCCAAGGAAACCATTGAGAAGGCGATCGACTTCCGCGTCTCTACGCTGCCGACCTTGTTCGGCGAGAAGATCGTGATCCGGATCCTGGAGTCGTCCTCCGACAAGCTGGACATCGACCAGCTCGGCTACGAGCCGGCGCAGAAGGCCATGCTGCTGGACGTCATCAAGCGCCCCTACGGCATGGTGCTGGTGACCGGCCCCACCGGCAGTGGCAAGACGGTCTCGCTGTACACCTTCCTGAACCGGCTGAACCAGGGCGACATCAATATCTCAACGGCCGAGGACCCGGCCGAAATCCAGTTGCCCGGCATCAACCAGGTCAACGTCAACGAGAAGGCGGGCCTGACCTTCGCCGCGGCGCTGCGCTCCTTCCTGCGGCAGGATCCGGACATCATCATGGTCGGCGAAATCCGCGACCTGGAAACCGCCGACATCTCGATCAAGGCCGCGCAGACCGGCCACCTGGTGTTCTCCACGCTGCACACCAACGATGCGCCGACCACGCTCACGCGCCTGATGAACATGGGCGTGGCGCCCTTCAATATCGCATCGAGCGTGCTGATGATCACCGCGCAGCGCCTGGCGCGCCGGCTGTGCTCCTGCAAGCGGCCCGGCGAACTGGCGCGCGAGGTGCTGGTCGACGCCGGTTTCCAGGAGGCGGATCTGGACGGCAGCTGGCAGCCGTATCACCCGGTCGGCTGCGAACGCTGCAACGGCAGCGGCTACAAGGGCCGCTGCGGCATCTATCAGGTGATGCCGATCAACGAGGCCATGCAACAGATCATCCTGACGCACGGCACGGCCTTGCAGATTGCCGAGCAGGCGCGCAAAGACGGCGTGCTATCGTTGCGCGAAGCCGGGCTGGCCAAGGTGAAACAGGGCGTCACCTCGCTCGAGGAAGTGCTGGCAACAACAAATACGTAGAAGCGTAAAAGCGTAAGAAACGCAAAACAACAAGATGTCATTGGGGGTCAATCATGGCTACACGCGCACCAGCCGCCGCCGCGCGCAAGGCGGCTGCGCCCAAGGGGAAATCCGGGCGTAAGGCGCCCACGCAGTACATCTTCGAGTGGGAGGGCAAGGACCGCAAAGGCAAGACCTTTTCGGGCGAACTGCGCGCCGAAAGCCAGGCCGAGGTCAATGCCACCCTGCGCAAGCAGGGGCTGACCGTCGTCAAGCTGAAGAAGCGCCGGGCGGCGCGCGGGCGCAGGATCACAGAGAAGGACATCGCGTATTTCACGCGCCAACTCTCCACCATGCTCAAGGCCGGCATCCCGCTGCTGCAGTCGATCGACATCATCGCGCGCGGGCACTCCAACCCCAACTTCACGCAACTGCTGGCCGAGATCCGCTTCGATATCGAATCGGGCAGCAGCATGGCGCAAGCCTTCCGCCGCCATCCGCGTTACTTCGACACGCTCTACTGCAACCTGATCGATGCCGGCGAGCAAGGCGGTATCCTGGATGCCCTGCTGGAGCGCTTGTCGCTCTACATGGAAAAGACCATCGCGCTGAAAAGCCAGATCAAGTCGGCCATGATCTACCCGATCGCCGTGCTGTCGGTGGCCTTTGCCGTGACGGTGATCCTGATGATTTTCGTGATCCCGGCCTTCAAGGGCGTGTTCTCCAGCTTTGGCGCCAACCTGCCGGCGCCCACGCTCGCCGTGATCGCGATGTCGGATTTCTTCGTCGACAACTGGTACCTGGTCATCGGCGCGCCAATACTGTCCATCACACTGTATATACGGAGCCTGAAACGATCGGAAAAAGTCCAGCGCGCCAGCGACCGCATGCTGCTCAAGCTGCCGATCTTCGGCTCGCTGTTCCGCAAGGCGGTAATCGCCCGCTGGACGCGGACGCTGGCGACCATGTTCGCCGCCGGCACGCCGCTGGTGGAGTCGATGGAATCCGTGGCCGGCGCCGCCGGCAACTGGGTCTACTACGACGCCACCAAGGAGATCGAACAATCGGTGCGCATCGGTACCAGCCTGACCAACGCCATGCAGGCCACCCATGTGTTCGACAATATGGTGCTGCAGATGACGCAGATCGGCGAGGAGTCGGGCGCGCTGGACAATATGCTGCTGAAGGTGGCCGAGTTCTACGAGCGCGAGGTCGACGACGCCGTGGCCGCCATCTCCAGCCTGATCGAGCCGCTGATCATCGTGGTGCTGGGCGTGCTGATTGGCGGCATGGTGGTGGCAATGTATCTTCCGATCTTCAAACTGGGACAGGTGGTGTAAGGCATGTGGCTGTTTTCCGCGGACGGCGCCAGCGGCGCGATTTCCTCACTGGCTGCCCCCGCGCAGACCATCGCCGGGCTTGCGGCGCTGCCGCCCTGGTTCCTGGTGGCCGCCGCCGCGCTGGTTGGCTTGCTGGTCGGCAGCTTCCTGAATGTGGTGGTGCACCGCCTGCCGCGCATGATCGACCGCGAGGAAGCCAACTACATCGCCGAGCTACGCGATGACCCGCTTCCCCATCCCGAGGCCTACAACCTGATGGTGCCGCGCTCGGCATGTCCGCACTGCGGACATGCCATCGGCGTGCTGGAGAACATCCCGGTGCTGAGCTATCTGGTGCTGCGCGGACGCTGTTCGGCCTGCCGCGCACCCATCGGCGCACGCTATCCCCTGGTAGAGGCAGCCACCGCGCTGCTGACCGCGCTGGCCGCCGCCCACTTCGGGCCGACCTGGCAGGCGCTGGCGGCCATCGCCATGATCTGGGCCCTGATCGCCCTCACCCTGATCGACGCCGACACGCAACTGCTGCCCGACCAGATCACCCTGCCGCTGCTGTGGCTGGGCCTGCTGCTCAATCTCGGCGGACTCTTCGCCCCGCTGGCCGACGCGGTGACCGGCGCCGCCGCAGGCTATCTGCTGCTATGGACGGTGTACTGGGTGTTCAAGCTGGTGCGCGGCAAGGAGGGCATGGGCTACGGCGACTTCAAGCTGATGGGCGCGATGGGAGCCTGGTTCGGCTGGCAGGCGCTGCCGGCGCTGGTGCTGCTGTCGTCGGTGGTGGCCCTGGTATTCGCGCTTGCCAATATCGCGCTGCGCCGTCAGGATCGCGATACGCACTTCGCCTTCGGCCCCTATATCGCCGGCGCCGGCCTGCTCGTGCTGTTCTTCGGCAGCAATGTGCTGCCGCTGGGCATCGCGGGCTGAATGACGCCGGCCGCATGCCGGCCCATGGAACCACGACAAGCACCACCGCAAGCTTTGAGATCGATATGCTGCAAATCGGACTGACCGGAGGCATCGGCTCCGGCAAGACTCGCGTGGCGGACCTGTTCGCCGCGCGCGGCGCCGCCCTGATCGACACCGACCTGCTCGCGCACGAGATCACCGCGCCGGGCGGCCTGGCCATCCCGGCCCTGCTCGAAGCGTTTGGCCCCACGTGCCTGCGCGACGACGGCGCCATGGACCGCAACGCCATGCGCGAGCTGGTGTTCTCCGACCCGGCGGCCAAGGCCCGGCTCGAAGGCATTACCCATCCCCTGATCCGCCAACTGACCGAAGCGCGCGCCGCCGCGATCCGCGCCTCCGGGCTTCACCCCTACCTGATCTACGTGGTGCCGCTACTGGTCGAATCAGGCTCATGGCGCGCGCGGGTGGACCGGGTGCTGGTGGTTGATTGCAGCGAGACCACCCAGGTCGCCCGCGTCATGGCGCGCAACGGCTTCAGCCAGGGCCAGGTCCAGGCCATCATGGCCAGGCAGGCGCGGCGCGGCGACCGCCTGGCCGCTGCCGACGATGTGATCGACAACGATGGGCCGCCGGAGGCGCTGCCAGCGCAGGTGGACCGTCTCGACCAGCTTTACCGCGGCCTGGCCGCTGGCTAGGCACCATGTTTGTGCGGCGACGAATGCCGCACCCTGAATGCTGCACCCTAAGTCGGCTGTTTCATTTGTTCTGATTTGCGGACTCGCATAGAATGCGCTGGAACCACGCGGGAAATGGCCGCATACTGCCGATATCGCGGGCCCACGCCGAGTCACATCGAGCGGACCCAGGCGCACCGGATGCAATCTCGGCTCCGATACGCCGCCCAGGGTCAGACTGCCCACCCGCCAACCCGCCCTGTTGCACGGACATACCCATTGATTCTGTACGAATATCCTTTTAACGAACGCATCAGGACTCTCCTGCGCCTGGAAGACCTGTTCGATCGGCTGGATTATTTCCTCGCCCAGGATCACGCCCTGCAGCATCATGTGGCGTTGACGACTCTGTTCGAGATCATTGACGTCGCCGGCCGCGCGGACCTGAAGACCGACCTGCTCAAGGAACTGGAGCGCCAGCGCCAGGCGCTGGCCGCGCTGCGCGCCAATCCGCAGATCGACCAGGGCGCGCTGGATGGCGTAATCGGTGAGATCGAGCAGGCCATGGCCCAGCTCAACCAGACCGTCGGCAAGGCCGGCCAGTTGCTCACCGACAACGAGTGGCTGACCAGTATCCGCAGCCGCGCCATCATCCCGGGCGGCACCTGCGAGTTCGACCTGCCGGCCTACTACGCCTGGCAGCATCGCCCCGCCGAAGACCGCCGCTCGGACATCCTCAAGTGGGCACGCCCGCTGGTGCCGCTTCGCATTGGCACCGACACCGTGTTGCGCCTGTTGCGCGAGTCCGGCCAGAGCGGCAAGGTCATCGCCACCGGCGGCAGCTACCAGCAGATGCTGTCCGGGCGCAGCTACCAGTTGATGCAGGTGCTGCTGGATGATTCCCTGCTGGCTTTCATCCCAGAGATGAGCGCCAACAAGTACATGCTGTGGGTTCGTTTCACGCAGCAGGATGGCGACCTTCGTCCGCGCTCGGTCGACGCCGACATCCCTTTCCTGCTCAAGCTCTGCAATTTCTGATTTTTGATTTCTGAAGCAATGACAACCGTAGTCAAATGCCCCACCTGCGGTACGGACGTGGCCTGGGTGCCGGAGAATAAATTCCGTCCCTTCTGCTCCAACCGCTGCAAACAGATCGACCTGGGCGCCTGGGCTTCCGAGAAGTACGTGATCGGCGGCAAACCCGGCGAGAACCCCTCGCAGGACCAGGAAGACGAGGAGTAAGCTCCGCAGGGCCGTTGCGGCCCCGCCAGTTCAGGCGCCGCCGCCCTCGGCAGCCAGCCAGTCCACCACGGGGATGGTGGCGGGCAGCAAGGGCCCCACGTCCACCGGCGCCGATTGCCATGAGAAGGCCTGGCCCTCGCGGCCGACCAGTTCGCCCGTCCACGCCGTGACCTTGCAGAAGTGCAGGCGCACATAGGCATGCGGGTAGTCATGCTCCAGCACGTGCCAGCGCACGCACGCGCCCACCTCGATGCCGAGTTCCTCGTGCAGTTCGCGCGCCAGCGCATCTTCCACCGATTCACCCTGCTCCAGCTTGCCGCCGGGAAACTCCCAGTAGCCTTCGTAGGGCTTGCCAGCCGGCCGCTGGGCCAGCAGGAAACGGCCGTCGGCCTGCACCATCACGCCCACGGCAACCTCGGTCACCTTGCGCGCCGGCGTGGCTTCGCCGGCTGCTCGCGCTGCCTCGCTCATGCCTGGCCGTCCTGCGCGGAAGCGATGAAGGGCTTGCCATGCTTGCCGCCCCAGTCGCGGGCGAACTGCCAGGCCACCCGGCCCGAGCGCGAGCCGCGCTCCAGGGCCCACACCAGCGCGTCGCCGCGCGCCGCGGCGACGTCTTCGGCGCTGCAGCCGAAATGCCCGAGCCAGTGGCCAACGATGGCCAGGTACTCGTCCTGCTTGGGCGGATAGAACGACAGCCACAGCCCGAAGCGCTCGGACAGCGAGATCTTTTCCTCCACCACCTCGCCGGGATGGATCTCGCCATCGTCGGTGTGCCGGTAGGTTTCGTTGTCCTTCATGTATTCGGGCAGCAGGTGGCGGCGATTGGAAGTGGCGTAGATCAGCACATTGTCCGACTGCGCCGCCACCGAGCCATCCAGCGCCGATTTCAGCGACTTGTAGCCCGACTCGCCTTCCTCGAAGGACAGGTCGTCGCAGAAGATGGCGAAGCGCTCCGGACGCCCCGACAGTTGCTCGACGATGTCGCCCAGGTCGCCCAGGTCGTCCTTGTCGACTTCCACCAGCCGCAGGCCATCCTTGACGAAGGCATTGAGGCAGGCCTTGATCAGCGAGGACTTGCCCGTGCCGCGCGCGCCCGTCAGCAGCACATTGTTGGCCGGCAGGCGCTGCACGAACTGACGCGTGTTGGCGACGATGGCGTCTTTCTGGCGCTCGATGTTCTTCAGGTCGTCGAGATGGATCGGCGGCAGCTGGCGGATCGCCTGCAGGTAGCCGATGTTGCCGAACAGGCTCTGCCGCTTGCGCCAGCGGAAGGCGACCGCTTCCTTCCAGTCAGACTCGGTCAGCTGGGGCGGCAGCCATTGTTCAAGGCGGGCGAGGAAACTGTCGAGGCGGGCGGCAAGGTCGGACATGGCGGCTTGAAGGAAAGGCTGGCGGATCGTTGGCGGGAGTGCTGGCGGCTAGCGCGCCGCCCCGCGCTGGCGGGAGCGGCACGCACGCGATGGTGCTTACGAACGGTAGTCCGCGTTGATCGAAACGTAATCGTGCGACAGGTCGCAGGTCCAGACCGTGGCGGTGGCATCGCCGCGCCCGAGCGCGATGCGCACGGTGATCTCGGCCTGCTTCATCACGCGCTGGCCGTCTTCCTCGCGATAATCGGGATTACGGCCGCCGTCGCGCGCGACCAGGACATCGTCCAGCCACAAATTGACATGCTCGACCTCGAGATCGTCGACGCCGGCGTAGCCCACGGCCGCCAGGATGCGGCCCAGGTTGGGGTCCGAGGCGTAGAAGGCGGTCTTGACCAGCGGCGAATGCGCCACCGCGTAGGCGATCAGGCGGCATTCGGCCACGTCCTTGCCGCCCTCGACCTGGATGGTCATCAGCTTGGTGGCGCCTTCGCCATCGCGCACGATCATCTGCGCCAGTTCCTGCGACAGGTCGGTCAGCGCGGCGCGCAGCGCCTCGAAATCCGCCCCTTCGGCACGCTCGATGGCCGGCGCGCCTGCCTTGCCGCTGGCGATCAGCACGAAGGAGTCATTGGTCGAGGTGTCGCCGTCGATGGTGATGCTGTTGAAGGAGCGGTCCGCCGCGTACGACACCAGTGCCTGTACGACGTCCTGCGACACCGTAGCGTCGGTAGCGATAAAGCCCAGCATGGTCGCCATATTGGGACGGATCATGCCCGCGCCCTTGCTGATGCCGGACAGCGTCACGGTCTTGCCGCCGATCTGCACGGTGCGCGAGGCGGCCTTGGGCTGCGTGTCGGTGGTCATGATCGATTCCGCCGCGGCCAGCCAGTTGTCGGCCTTGGCGTTGGCAATCGCGGCAGGCAGCGCGGCGACGATGCGGTCCACCGGCAGCGGCTCGAGGATCACGCCGGTCGAGAACGGCAGCACCTGCTCGGCAGCAATGCCGAGTTGCGCGGCCAGCGCGTCGCACGTGGCGCGGGCGTTGGCCAGGCCCGGTTCGCCGGTGCCTGCGTTGGCGTTACCGGTGTTGACCACGATCGCACGGATGCCCTTGGCCGCGGCCAGGTGCTCGCGGCAGACCTGCACCGGCGCGGCGCAGAAGCGGTTGCGGGTGAACACGCCGGCCACGGTGCTGCCTTCGGCAACGCGCACCACCAGCACGTCCTTGCGGTTGGCCTTGCGGACACCCGCTTCAGCCCAGCCGAGCTCGACGCCGGCGACAGGTTTCAGGTTCTCTGCCAGCGGCAGGGGCAGGTTGACGGCCATGTGCGTTCCTCTATGCGTTCGACGTTGCTGGTTATGCAGTTTCTGCTGCTGCCAGGCGGCGGCGGACAGTACATGGTGCGCCTCCCCTGACGAACATGCCCGCTTGCGCGGGCATGTTTGCTGACTTCACTGTGCGCGGCTTAGCTGAGCTTGCCGTGGCACAGCTTGAACTTCTTGCCGGAGCCGCACGGGCAGGGATCGTTGCGCCCCACCTTGGCCATGCCGGCAGCCTCAGCCGCGGCGGCGTAGGCGATGCCGGCACGCTCGGGCGCGCTGCTGCCGGCGCCCTCGGCCACCTGGGTAGCCTCGTCGAACTCGTCATGCTTGTACTGCACGTTGGCGAGATGCGACAGGCCTTCCTCGATCTGCTCCGAGGCCTGCTCGAGCTCTTCCGGAGACTGGATCTGCACGTTGAAGATCACGCGCGTGACTTCGACCTTGATCACGTCGAGCAGGCGGGCGAACAGTTCGAACGATTCGCGCTTGTATTCCTGCTTGGGATCCTTCTGCGCATAGCCGCGCAGGTGGATGCCCTGGCGCAGGTGGTCCAGCGCCGCCAGGTGTTCGCGCCAGTGGGTGTCGATGCTTTGCAGCATCACCGAGCGCTCGAACCCGGCAAAGGATTCGCGGCCGACCTGGCTGACCTTGGCTTCGTAACGCTCGTCGGCGGCACGCATGATCAGGTTCAGCAGTTCTTCGTCCTCGATGCTCTGCGCGGCCTCGATGGTCTTGGCCAGCGGCACTTCCAGCGACCATTCGTCGCGCAGCTTGGCTTCCAGGCCGGCGATGTCCCACTGCTCTTCCATGGTGTCGGCCGGCACGTGGTCGCGGAACATCTCGACCAGCACGCTCTCGCGCAGGTTCTTCACCATCTCGCCGACATCTTGCGACTCGAGCACTTCATTGCGCAGCTTGTAGATTTCCTTGCGCTGGTCGTTGGCAACGTCGTCGTACTGCAGCAATTGCTTGCGGATATCGAAGTTGCGGCCTTCGACCTTGCGCTGGGCGGACTCGATCGAGCGCGTGACGATGCCCGCCTCGATCGGCTCTCCTTCCGGCATCTTCAGGCGTTCCATGATGGCGCGCACGCGGTCGCCGGCGAAGATGCGCAGCAGCTGGTCGTCCAGCGACAGGTAGAAGCGGGACGAGCCCGGGTCACCCTGGCGGCCGGCACGGCCACGCAGCTGGTTGTCGATACGGCGCGACTCGTGGCGCTCGGTGCCCACGATATGCAGGCCGCCGGCGGCCTTGACCTGCTCGTGCAGCGACTGCCATTCGCCCTTCAGCTGGGCGATGCGCGCGGCCTTGTCGGCGTCGGATAGGCTTTCGTCGGCCTCGATAAAGCCGGCCTGCTTCTCCACATTGCCGCCCAGCACGATGTCGGTACCACGGCCCGCCATATTGGTGGCGATGGTGACCATCTTGGGCCGGCCCGCCTGCGCCACGATCTCGGCTTCACGCGCGTGCTGCTTGGCGTTGAGCACCTGGTGCGGCAGTTTTGCCTTGTTCAGCAGGTCCGAGAGGTATTCCGAAGTCTCGATCGAGGTGGTGCCCACCAGCACGGGCTGGCCGCGGTCGTAGCAATCGCGGATATCGCGCACCACGGCATCGTAGCGCTCGGTCGAGGTCTTGTAGATCTGGTCCTGGAAGTCCTTGCGCTGGGCCGTGCGGTTGGTGGGGATCACCACCACTTCCAGGCCATAGATTTCCTGGAATTCGTAGGCTTCCGTATCGGCCGTGCCGGTCATGCCGGACAGCTTCTCGTACATGCGGAAGTAGTTCTGGAAGGTGATCGTGGCCAGCGTCTGGTTTTCCTGCTGGATGGTCACGCCTTCCTTGGCTTCCACCGCCTGGTGCAGGCCGTCGGACCAGCGCCGTCCCGTCATCAGGCGGCCGGTGAACTCGTCGACGATCACGACTTCGTCGTTCTGCACCACATAATGCTGGTCGCGATGGAACAGGCTGTGCGCGCGCAGGGCCGCGTACAGGTGATGCATCAGCGTGATGTTCTGCGGCGCGTAGAGCGATTCGCCCTCGCCGATCAGGCCCTGCTGCGCCAGGATCACCTCCGCCTTCTCATGGCCGGCCTCGGTCAGGTAGACCTGGTGGCCCTTCTCGTCGACGAAGTAGTCGCCCGGCTTCTCGACGCCGGTGCCATCGGCCTTTTCCTCGCCAATCTGGCGCTCGAGCAGCTTGGGAACGCCGTTCATGCGCTGGTACAGGTCGGTATGGTTCTCCGCCTGGCCCGAGATGATCAGCGGCGTGCGCGCCTCGTCGATCAGGATCGAGTCCACCTCGTCGACGATGGCGTAGTTCAGCGGCCGTTGCACGCGCTGGCCAGGGTCGTAGACCATGTTGTCGCGCAGGTAATCGAAGCCGAACTCGTTGTTGGTGCCGTAGGTGATGTCGGCCGCATAGGCCGCCGCCTTCTGGTCATGCGGCATCTGCGACAGGTTCACGCCGACCGACAGGCCGAGGAAGTTGTACAGGCGCCCCATCCATTCGGCGTCGCGCTGGGCCAGGTAGTCGTTGACCGTGACAACGTGCACGCCCTTGCCGGTGATGGCGTTGAGGTACACCGCCAGCGTCGCGGTGAGGGTCTTGCCCTCGCCGGTGCGCATTTCGGCGATCTTGTTATCGTTCAGCACCATGCCGCCGATCATCTGGACGTCGAAGTGGCGCATCTTCATGATCCGCTTGCTGGCCTCGCGGCACACCGCGAAGGCCTCGGGCAGCAAGGCCTCGAGCGACTCCCCGGCGGCATGGCGCTGCCGGAAGACCTCGGTCATGCCACGCAGGTCGTCATCCGAAAGTGCCTCGAACTTCGGCTCCAGCGCATTGATCTGCGCGACGGTCCTGCCATATTGTTTGATCAGCCGTTCATTACGGCTGCCGAAGACTTTCTTGAGAAGGCCCGTGATCATCGATTGCTTTCACCTACGCGAGTGGTACGCCGCCGTGGTACGCACTAGGCGGCCTGGCCGCCGGCTTGGCCGGCTGCCCAGGGCGGACCGCGCGAGGAAATAGGAAGATTGGCGCAAAACGCCGAGTTTATCACGCGCGCGGGTCACGACCGGAACCAAGCGGCGGGCGAAACGCTACCTGTCCGGATGGGGCCCGCGCATCCAATCCCCCCGACATCGGGGCGGGTCGCGGATTCTTCAACGGATTGCCGTACGATCGGTTGGAATTATTGCCTGGGCAACCTGCGCAGGTGATGATTTCGCCACGGCGAGGAAGCGATTCGGATTCTGCGGCACACCGTCCACATGCACCT
Source organism: Cupriavidus sp. 05L310 (assembly GCF_056398185.1). Lineage (NCBI taxonomy): Bacteria > Pseudomonadati > Pseudomonadota > Betaproteobacteria > Burkholderiales > Burkholderiaceae > Cupriavidus > Cupriavidus sp. 05L310. The sequence goes on along the minus strand of NZ_JBFTOX010000015.1, from coordinate 49,007 downwards.
CGAAATGCAGGTGGGCGCCTGTGGAGCGCCCGGTGGAGCCCACCAGCGCGATCTGCTGGCCCGGCTTGACGAGGTCGCCGGGCTTCACCAGCAGCCTGGAAGCATGCGCATAACGGGTCTTGAGGCCATTGCCGTGATCGAGATCGATCAGGTTGCCGTATTCGGCGTGCCACTCCGCCGCCGCCACCACGCCCCCGGCGGCCGCGACGATCGGCGTGCCCGCGGGCGCGGAAAAATCGACGCCGTCATGCGGGGAGCGGCGCCCGGTAAATGGGTCGAAGCGCCAGCCGAAGCCGGATGCATCGTAGCCGGTCGCTACCGGCAGCACGCGTGGAACCCGGCGATCCTCGATCCGGCGATCCAGCAAGGTGCTGGCCACCACATCGAAATAGTCCGCATGCCTGTCAGCCTGCTCGGACAGACTCGCCAGCGCGAGTTGCAGCTCAGGCAGACTCGAGGTGCGCGACTGCGCCGAGGGCGCGAGGCCACCACGGCCAGGCGGCTGCTTGAAGTCGAATTCCTTGGGTGCGATGCCGGCAAGCCCGGAAACCCGCTCGCCAAGCGCATCCAGCCTCACCATACGGGCCTGGATCTCGCCCACGCGGGCGGCCAGCACATTGAGATTGGCGCGCAGGTAGGCATCGTCGCCCGGTGCACGGACTGGCGCGCTAATGCCCGCCCGCGCCACGATCCAGGTCAGCGCCGACGAGACCAGCGCGACAACCAGGCACAGCAGCACGATGCCGGCGAAAATCTTCCCCCGTGACAAGGTGAAATGACGCACGCGCGGCAGGCGCGGATGAAGCACGATGATCTGCATGATGCAATCCTTCCCATGCAAGGCCTGGCGCCGGCTTCGTGGCTGCGGCGCATAAGCCGCCGCGCTGGCGCGAACGGCACGCTAGAATGCGCGCATGCGCATGTTTACCCATCACGCCCTCCAGACGCCCGCCGCCAAGCCGCTTAACGACTGGCTGGACAAAGCCGGCCCGGTCTCGGCCCTGATGCAGACGGCGCGGGAACTGGCGGTACTGGAAGCTGAGGTGCTGTCGCTCCTGCCACGCGGCCTGCAGGACGGCATCGCTGTCGCGGGCGTCAAGCAGGACGCCCGCGGTGTCGGCCAAGGCCAGTCGGAGCGAACTTTGCTGTTGCTGGCCGCCCATGGGGCAGCCGCTGCACGTGTCCGGCAAGTGGTTCCTACACTACTTTCCAGGTTGCAACAGCGGGGATCGCAGATTACCGCAATCCGGGTGAGGGTACAACCCGAGGTGGGCCGGCAGAGTGACTGGGACACCGGGCCGGTAGTGCGGCCCAAGGTGGCCCGGATGTCGGCGACCGGCTTGTCCAGCCTGACGCAACTGGCGCAGGAGTTGCCCGAGTCGCCGTTGCGGGATGCCCTGAATACCCTGTTGTCGCATCATCGGCAAAAGACGACGACCGGCGCTGGTTCCTGAAGCCCGTGCCCTGGACGTAAAAAAGCCGGCTTGCGCCGGCCTTCCGGTGATACCAGAACCCTGCCCCCCCGGCAGGCGTTATGCAAACACCGGCTGCAACTGCGGCAAAAACGCCGGCGGCGCTTCCTCGGCCCGCTCGAACGTCACCATCTCATACGCTTCCTGATCCGCCAGCAATGCCCGCAACAGCTGGTTGTTCAGCCCGTGGCCGGATTTGTTGGCGACATAGGCACCAATCAAGGGATGGCCGACCACATACAGATCGCCGATCGCATCAAGGATCTTGTGGCGCACGAACTCGTCGCCGTAGCGCAGCTCCTCGTTGTTCAGCATCCGATGCTCATCGAGCACGATGGCGTTATCCAGACTGCCGCCACGCGCCAGCCCCATCTCCCGCAACGCCTCGACTTCGTGGGCGAAGCCAAAAGTGCGGGCGCGGGCAATCTCGCGCACGTAACTTGTATCGGCGAAATCGATGGAGAAGGTCTGGCCGGTCTTGTCCACCGCGGGGTGACGGAAGTCGATGGTGAAAGCCAGCTTGAAGCCGAAGTAAGGCTCCAGGCGCGCCAGCTTGTCGCCCTCGCGGACTTCCACGGCCTTCTTCACGCGGATAAAACGCTTGGGCGCGGACTGCTGCTCGATTTCGGCCGACTGCAACAGGAAGACGAAGGATGCAGCGCTGCCGTCCATGATCGGGATTTCCTCGGCATCGACATCCACGTACAGATTGTCGATGCCAAGGCCCGCGCAGGCGGACATCAAATGTTCCACGGTCGACACGCGCGCGCCATCCTTCTGCAGGACCGATGCAAGACGCGTATCGCCAATGGCTGACGCGCTCGCGGGGATCTCGACGGCTTCGGGCAGGTCGACGCGGGTGAATACGATACCGGCATCCACCGGAGCCGGGCGCAGCGTCAGCGTCACTTTACGGCCCGAGTGCAAGCCTATGCCAACGGTCTTGACCAGGGATTTGATGGTGCGCTGTTTGAGCATGACGTTCTCAGCTATTATTAAAATCTATCAAGTACACTTTCTAATATAGCGATTTTACCATTGCTTCGTTTGCTGCGCTGCGCCACTTTGTTTCGGTCTGTTAGTACCGAAGAAATAAGCCGCCACAAGTGCACTTTAAGTAACTTGTTAGTTACTCAATGACACATTCACGTATTACGCGCGCAACGCCGCAAGCACCGCTTCAGCGCTGCTGACCTTGAATTCGCCAGGCGCTTCAAGCCACAGGTGGGTCACCACGCCATCGTCGATGACCATGGCGTAACGCTTGGAGCGTACACCCATGCCGCGTGCGGTAAGGTCCTGGTCCAGGCCCAGGCGGCGCGTCCACTCGGCGCTGCCATCGGCCATCATGCGCACCTTGCCTTCGGTGTTCTGCTCGCGGCCCCAGGCGCCCATGACAAAGGCATCGTTGACCGAGACGCACCAGACTTCGTCCACGCCGGCCGCGCGCAGCGCTTCGGCCTGCGCCAAGTAGCCCGGCACATGCTTGGCGGAGCAGGTGGGGGTAAAGGCGCCGGGCAGGCCGAACACCACGATCTTGCGGCCACGGGCGAGTTCGGCGGCCGAGAAGGAATTGGGCCCGAGAGCGCAGCCGCCGGTCTCGACCTCAAAGAACTCGTTCAGCGTGGCGTCGGGCACACGCGCTCCAATTTCGATCATGCTGTGTCTTCCTGTCTCGGTAAAAACCCTGTTTAGCATCATAGTGCGCCAGCCGCAGGCGCCCAAGTCTGACACTGCCGGGTATGCCGTAGGAATTGTCCGACATAGGCGAGACTTTGGCTGGCGGAGGGAGCCTATGGCGCCGCGCGCAGATCTGCGCGGCACGCCAGACTCGTTTCCTGGGCGGCATTGATGGCGCCAGGCTCAAGGCCCGGAGGGCTTCGAGCCGCACTGCTTTTCAAATGGGTCCGCGTGCCGATCTTGCGATCGACGCGCGGACGACGGCACATCCCGGCCGGGATGGCGGGAGACCAGTCCGGGGAGGCGGCCGGAGGCACGCCTGTCCCGGCGACGGGATGCGGCCTGAGGGCGTCAGCGCGGGTGCGGCATGGCTGGCTGCTGGTCAGTCCACCGCCACCGGGCGCAACACGAGCGGATAGGGAGCGCTAGCGTGTTTCGCCGATCCGGGGCGGGGCCTGGCTGGCAGCCGGCCTTGTCGACACCTTGCCGAGCCAACTCAGTCCGCCTGCTTGCGCAGGAACGCCGGGATGTCGTACGTATCCACACCCTTTTCCTGCAACGCGGCCACGTGGGCGGACGCAGACTCGCGCGAGCTGCGCCATACCGCCGGCGTGTCCAGGTTGCTGTAATCGGGAGCGCTGCTGTGGCCGGCGTTCACGCTGCTGGTCATATTGCCCATCATCTGCACCGGCATATTGTCGGTACCGGTCTTGAGCAGGGTCATCGGCTGTTGCTTCTTGGCCGAACGGCCCAGGCCCGTCGCCACCACCGTCACGCGCAGCGCGTCGCCCATGGAATCGTCGTACACCGTACCGAAGATCACGGTGGCATCTTCCGCGGCATAGCTGCGGATGGTGTTCATGACTTCCTTGGTTTCCGACAGCTTCAGCGAGCGGCTGGCCGTGATGTTGACCAGCACGCCGCGCGCGCCCGACAGGTCCACGCCTTCCAGCAGCGGGCTGGCGACAGCCTGCTCGGCAGCCAGGCGGGCGCGGTCCACGCCCGACACGGTAGCCGTGCCCATCATGGCCTTGCCCTGCTCGCCCATGACCGTCTTCACGTCTTCGAAGTCGACGTTCACCAAGCCATCGACGTTGATGATCTCGGCGATGCCCGCGACTGCGTTATGCAGCACGTCGTCGGCGCACTGGAAGCACTTGTCCATCTCGGCGTCGTCGCCCATGACCTCGAACAGCTTCTCGTTAAGCACAACGATCAGCGAATCGACGCAGGACTCCAGCTCACCGGAACCGGCTTCCGCCACCTTGGCACGGCGCGCGCCTTCGAACTCGAAGGGCTTGCTGACCACGCCCACGGTCAGGATGCCCATTTCCTTGGCAACCTGGGCCACGACCGGTGCAGCGCCGGTACCGGTGCCGCCGCCCATGCCGGCAGTGATGAAGACCATATGGGCACCGCGCAGCGAGTCGGCGATCTGCTCGCGCGCCTGATCCGCGCAGTTGCGGCCGACCTCCGGCTTGGCGCCTGCCCCAAGGCCGGTGTTGCCGAGCTGCAGCACACGCGAAGCGCTGGAGCGCTTGAGCGCCTGCGCATCGGTGTTCATGCAGATAAATTCGACGCCTTGCACGCCACGGCTGATCATGTGCTGCACAGCGTTGCCGCCCGCGCCGCCCACGCCGATCACCTTGATGATGGTGCCGTCCTGCAATTCCGTTTCGATCATGTCAAAGTCCATCACTGCCTCCAAGTAGTATCAGCCGCCAAACGCTGCAGCCTCCCCGCCGCAACCCTTGGTTACTGAACAAGAAACCATCAAAAGAAAACTGCCTGTTCAACGGATTGCCCACAATAGCGTGGACAATCCCGTCATTCATTCAAGTGCAATCCAATCGGCGGCAACTTAGAAATTGCCGACGAACCATTCCTTCATGCGGGTCCACACCTGCTTGACGGAACCACTCTGCACCGCGACCTTGCGGCCGCGCATGCGTTGCACGCGGCCTTCGAGCAGTAGTCCCATTACGGTCGAATAGCGCGGACTCTTAACAACTTCGTGCAAATTTCCCCGATATTCCGGCACGCCGACCCGAACCGGCTTGAGGAAGATGTCCTCGCCCAGTTCCACCATGCCCGGCATCATCGCGGTACCGCCGGTGATCACGACGCCCGACGACAGCAGTTCTTCATAGCCCGACTCGCGCACCACCTGATGCACCAGCGAGTACAACTCCTCGATACGCGGCTCGATCACCGCCGCCAGCGCCTGGCGCGACAGCGAGCGCGTGCCGCGGTCGCCCACGCCGGGCACCTCGATCATGTCTTCCGGATCGGCGATAGCCTGCTTGGCGATGCCATACTGGATCTTGACGTCTTCGGCATCGGGTGTAGGCGTACGCAGCGCCATGGCGATGTCGTTGGTGATCTGGTCGCCGGCGATGGGGATCACGGCCGTATGCCGGATCGCGCCTTCGCTGAAGATGGCGATGTCGGTCGTACCGCCGCCGATATCGACCAGCACCACGCCCAGTTCCTTCTCGTCCTCGGTCAGCACCGCCAGGCTCGACGCCAGCGGCTGCAGGATCAGGTCGTGCACTTCCAGCCCGCAGCGGCGCACGCACTTGACGATGTTCTGCGCCGCGCTGACCGCGCCGGTGACGATATGCACCTTCACCTCCAGCCGGATGCCGCTCATGCCGATGGGCTCGCGCACGTCTTCCTGGCCGTCGATGATGAATTCCTGCGTGAGAATGTGCAGGATCTGCTGGTCGGTCGGGATATTGACCGCCTTGGCGGTCTCGATCACCCGGGCCACATCGGTCTGGGTGACTTCCTTGTCCTTGATCGCCACCATGCCGCTGGAATTGAAGCTGCGGATATGGCTGCCGGCAATGCCGGTGAACACTTCGGAAATCTTGCAGTCGGCCATCAGCTCAGCCTCTTCCAGCGCCCGCTGGATGGACTGCACGGTGGCCTCGATATTGACCACGACCCCTTTCTTCAGACCCTTGGACTCTGACTGGCCCATCCCGATCACTTCGTAGCTGCCGTCGGGGCGCAACTCCGCCACTACCGCGGCCACCTTGGAAGTGCCGATATCGAGACCGACCAGTAGGTCCTTGTATTCCTTGCTCATCGGTTTTTCTCCGCGTTCTTGCTCTTGAGTCGCGTCGGATTGTTATTCGGATTGGTGTTGGTACTTGTACTCGTACTTGTATTCGTGCCGGCGCCGCCGGGTTTCGCCTTGGCGGCCGCGGCTGCCTGGGCATCGGTCAGGAACCGCACGTTGGCCGCGCGGATGGCGAACCCGTTGGGGTAGCGCAGGTCCGCGTACTCGATCTGCTTGCCCCACTGCTCGGTGACCTGGGGCCAGGCCACGACGAATCGCTTGACGCGCTGCGCCATGGCGTCGCGCTCCTCGTCGTTCTGTTCGCGCCCGAGCTCCACCACCATGCCGTTGGACAATTTGGTGCGCCAGGCATAGCGAGACGACAGCGTGACCGCCAGCGGCTCGACCTTGAGCGGCTTGAACCATTCGCGCATGGTCTCCAGCTTGTCGACCACGTCGCCCTCGCTGTCCGGCGGGCCGTCGAGCGCGAGCAACTGGGCATCTTCCTCGGCTTCCGCCGGGTTGGCGACGAACACTTCGCCATAGGTGTTGATCAGGCGGCTACTGTCTGCATTGCCCCACGTACCGAGCGCTTCGTGCTCCTCGACCTCGACCGCCAGCCCGTTGGGCCATTCGCGGCGGACGCTGGCGCGGCGCACCCAGGGCACCGACTCGAAAATCTGCCGCGCCTCGTTGAGATCGAGCGTGAAGAAGCTGCCCGACAGCTTGCCCAGCGCGTTGGCGCGCACGCTCGGCGCATTGACATGCCGCAGTGAGCCGCCTTCCATCGGCGCCAGCTCGACGTGCGTGATGGCAAATACCGGCCGCTGCGCCAGCCACAGCAGGCCGGCCGCGAACGCCATCACCGCCACCAGCGCGTAGAGCGTGGAAGCGATCAGGTTGAGCAGGCGAGTGTTGTGCCACATGGCTTAGCGTTGTTCCGGTTCCGGTCGGTCGGGTTGCAGTGTTTGTCCAGTGCTCAATCGGGTTTCCAGGCCTCGCTGGGATGCAGGTCCAGCGTGGCGGCCGCGGTCACCTGCATGACGAAATCCTCGTAGCTGATGCCCACCGCGCGCGCCGCCATCGGCACCAGCGAATGGCCGGTCATGCCGGGCGAAGTATTCATCTCGAGCAGGAAAGGCTTGCCGTCGGCGCTCAGCATCACATCGGCGCGCGCCCAGCCGCGGCAACCCAGCACGCGGAAGGACTGCACAGCCAGGCGCCGGACCTCGGCTTCCACGTCGTCCGGCAGGCCCGACGGGCACAGATATTGGGTATCGTCAGTAAAGTACTTATTTTGATAGTCGTAGTTCGCGCCGGGCGCGACGATGCGGATCACCGGCAGGGCTTCGGCGCTAGCGCCCTCCCCGACTATCGGACAGGTCAGCTCGGCGCCGTCGATAAATGTCTCGGCGATGACGTCGTTGTCCAGCGCCGCGGCTTTCTCGAAGGCGGCACGCATCTGGCCGGACTCGGTCACCTTGGTCAGGCCGATCGACGAACCCTCGCGCGCCGGCTTGACGATGAGCGGCAGGCCCAGGTCGGCGGCAACGGCGTCGAAATCCGTATCGGCATGCAGCATGGCAAAGCGCGGCGTGGGCAGGCCGTGGGTCATCCACAGGCGCTTCGTTGCCTGCTTGTCCATGGCCAGCGCAGAGGCCAGCACGCCGCTGCCGGTGTAGGGCACGCCCAGTTGCTCCAGCAGGCCCTGGATGGTGCCATCCTCGCCGTAGCGGCCGTGCAGGGCGATAAATACGCGATCGAAACCGGCCGTGGCCAGCTCGGCCACCGACTGCAGGCCGGGATCGAAGGCATGGGCATCGACGCCGCGCGAGCGCAGCGCGGCAAGCACGCCGTTGCCCGACAGCAGTGAAATCTCGCGCTCGGCCGAGCGGCCGCCGAGCAGCACGCCGACCTTGCCCAGCGATTTGGGATCGATATTGGGATGGGCGACGAAACTCATGCCTGCCCCCCAGCCTGTTGCGAAACCAGTTGTCCGGGCACGGTGCCGATCGTGCCGGCGCCCATTGTCACCACCACGTCGCCGGGCCGGGCGGCATTCAGGATAGCCTGCGGCATTTCGTCGATCTGCTCCACAAAAACGGGTTCAACCTTGCCGGCCACGCGCAGCGCGCGCGTCAGCGCGCGGCCGTCGGCGGCCACAATCGGGGCTTCGCCGGCGGCATAGACCTCGGCCAGCAACAGCGCATCCACGGTGCCCAGCACCTTGATGAAATCTTCAAAGCAATCGCGCGTGCGGGTAAAGCGGTGCGGCTGGAAGGCCAGCACCAGCCTGCGTCCGGGGAACGCACCCCGCGCCGCCGCCAGCGTCGCGGCCATCTCGACCGGGTGGTGGCCGTAGTCGTCGACCAGCGTGAAGGTGCCTTCGCTCCTGGTTTCGCCCTGCGCATCCGTGCTGACGCAAGCAACTTCGCCATAGCGCTGGAAGCGGCGTCCCACGCCGTGGAACTCGCGCAGCGCCTTGACGATAGCGGCATCGGGCACTTCCAGTTCGGTCGCGATGGCGATGGCCGCCAGCGCGTTCTGGATATTGTGCATGCCGGGCAGGTTCAGCACCACATCCAGCGGCGCCTCGGCATGGCTGTTGAGCTGGCGCAACACGGTGAAGTGCATCTGGCCGTCGACCGCGCGCGCGTTGACCGCGCGGATCTGCGCGTCCTCGGCAAAGCCATAGCGCACGATCGGCTTGGAGACGAACGGCATGATCTCGCGCACGTTGGGATCGTCCACGCACAGCACCGCGATGCCGTAGAACGGCAGGCGCTGGGTGAATTCCACGAACGCCTGCTTGAGACGAGCGAAGTCGTGCCCGTAGGTGTCCATGTGATCGGCGTCGATATTGGTAATGACCTCGATCACCGGGAACAGGTTCAGGAACGAGGCATCCGACTCGTCGGCCTCGGCCACGATGAAGTCGCCCGTGCCCAGGCGCGCGTTGGCGCCCGCCGAATTCAAGCGGCCGCCAATCACAAAGGTGGGGTCAAGCCCGCCCTCGGCCAGCACCGACGCCACCAGGCTGGTGGTGGTGGTCTTGCCGTGGGTGCCGGCGATGGCCACGCCCTGCTTCAGGCGCATCAGCTCGGCCAGCATCACCGCGCGCGGCACCACCGGGATGCGCTTGGCCCGCGCAGCCAGCACCTCGGGGTTGTCGTTGGTGACGGCGGTGGACACAACCACGGCATTGGCGCCGTTGATGTTGGCGGCGTCGTGGCCGTGCATCACGGTCGCACCCAGCGATGCGAGGCGCCGCGTGGCGGCATTGCTGCCCACGTCGGACCCCGAGACCTTATATCCCTGGTTCAGCAGGACCTCCGCGATGCCGCTCATGCCGGCGCCGCCGATGCCTACGAAGTGGATGTTCTTGACGATGTGCTTCATGAATCCGTTGTATCAATCCCTGGCCATCTGGCTGCAGATCTCCGCCACGCGCCGGGTTGCTTCCGGCTTGGCAAGACCACGCGCCTGATGCGCCATCTCTTTGAGTCGGGGCCGCGACAGCGAGGCCAGCGTCTGCGCCAGCCCGCTCGCGGTCAGTTCGTTCTGCTGGACCAGCAAGGCGGCATCCTGGCTCGACAGGAATTTCGCATTGGTGGTCTGGTGGTCATCGACCGCATGCGGGAAAGGCACGAACAGTGCCGCCACGCCTGCCGCCGCCACCTCCGACACGGTCATCGCGCCCGCGCGGCAGATCACCAGATCCGCCTCGGCGTAGGCCGCTGCCATGTCGTCGATAAAGGGCAATGCTTCCGCCGCCACGCCGGCGGCCTGGTAATTGGCGCGCAGCGTGTCGATCTGCTTGGCGCCGGCCTGGTGCCTGACCAGCGGGCGCTCGCCTTCCGGCAGCAGCGCCAGCGCCTTCGGTACGACTTCGTTGAGCGCCGCCGCGCCCAGGCTGCCGCCCACCACCAGCAGCCGCAACGGGCCGCTGCGGCTGTCGTAGCGCTGCTCGGGCGCCGGCATCCGCGCGACCTCGTCACGCACCGGGTTGCCGGTCCACTCGCTGTCCGGCAGCGCGTTCGGGAAGGCGCACAGCACCCGGTCCGCGACCTTCGCCAACACCTTGTTGGCCAGACCGGCGATCGAATTCTGCTCATGCAGCACCAGCGGCCGGCCCAACAGCGAGGCCATCATGCCGGCCGGGAAGGTGATATAGCCGCCCATGCCCAGCACCACATTGGGCCGCACCCGGCGCAACGCCTGCACGCTTTGCCAGAAGGCGCGCAACAGGTTCAGCGGCAGCATCAGCTTGGTCAGCGGACCCTTGCCGCGCAAGCCGCCGAACTGGATGAACTCCATCGGGATGTCGTACTTGGGCACCAGCGTGGCTTCCATGCCCGTCCGGTTGCCCAGCCACACGACGCGCCAGCCCTGCTCGCGCAATGCGCGAGCGACCGCCAGCCCGGGGAAGACATGCCCCCCGGTGCCGCCGGCCATCACGAGCAAGGTGCGCGGTGCGGTCATACTTTCCCTCCGCGCATCATGACGCGATTCTCATAGTCGATGCGCAGCAGGATCGCCAGCGCCACGCAGTTCATCAAAATGCCCGAGCCGCCGTAGCTCACCAGCGGCAGGGTCAGCCCCTTGGTGGGCAGCAGGCCCAGGTTCACGCCCATATTGATAAAGGTCTGCCAGCCGATCCAGATGCCGACGCCCTTGGCCACCAGCCCCGCAAAGGTGCGGTCGAGCTGCAGGGCGGTACGGCCGATCTCGAAGGCGCGGCGCACCATCCAGTAGAACAGCACGATCACCACCAGCACACCCACAAAGCCGAATTCCTCGCCAATCACGGCGAGGATGAAGTCGGTATGCGCCTCGGGCAGGTAGTGCAGTTTTTCAATACTGCCGCCCAGCCCCACCCCGGTCCACTCGCCGCGGCCGAAGGCGATCAGCGAGTGGGTGAGCTGGTAGGCCTTGCCGAGCGCGTTGGCCTCTTCCCACGGGTTGAGATAGGCGAAGATCCGCTCGCGCCGCCATGGCGACGCCGTGATCAGCAGCGCAAAGGCACCCACCGCCACGCCGACCAGACCGGCGAACAGCTTGCCGTTGATGCCGCCCAGGAACAAGATGCCCATGGCGACCGTGGCCACCACCAGGAAGGCGCCCATGTCGGGCTCCAGCAGCAGCAGCATGCCTACCACTACCACCGCCACGCCCATCGGCAGGAAACCCTTGCCCACGTTTTGCATCCACTCCTGCTTGCGCACGGTGTAGTTGGCCGTGTACAGCACCACCGCCAGCTTCATGAACTCGGACGGCTGGAAGTTCATGATGCCGAGCGGAATCCAGCGCCGCGCGCCATTCACGCCCTTGCCCACGAAGGGCACCAGCACGAGGATCAGCATCACCAGCGCGATCACGAACAGCTTGGGCGCGTACTTGTCCCAGAACTTGACCGGAATCTGGAAGGCCAGCAAGCCCATGGACAGCCCGATGAACAGCGCGAACGCATGTCGTGCGAGAAAATGGCTTTCACGGTAGTTGGCGTACCGCGGCGAGTCCGGCAGCGCGATCGAGGCCGAGAAGACCATCACCAGGCCAAGCGCGAGCAGCACGATCGCCACCCACAGCAGCGGCTGGTCGTACTCCATCATGCGCGAGCGCGTCGGCTTGACGCCGGACACCGCATCGCGCAATCCGCCCCAGGCGTTGCCGATGGTGGCTCCGATAAAGCCGCTGCGCTTGACCGGTGCGTCGCTCATGGCACGATCCCCCTGGACATCGCCAGTTCTTCCACCGCGGCACGAAAGACTTCGGCGCGATGCACATAGTTACGGAACATGTCGAGGCTGGCGCACGCCGGCGACAGCAGCACAGCATCGCCGCCCTGCGCCGCAGTGGCGGCCAGGCTGACAGCCTGTTCGAGCGTGGCGGCGTCGGCCAGCGTGACGCCGGTCTCCTGCAGCGCGCGGCGCAGCTCGCCCGCATCCTTGCCGATCAGCACCACGGCGCGGGCGTACTGCGCCACCGGCGCGGCCAGCGGCGAGAAATCCTGCCCCTTGCCTTCGCCGCCGGCAATCAGCACCACGCGCTTGGCCAGCCCGGACAGCGCGGCCACGGTGGCGCCCACATTGGTGCCCTTGCTGTCATCGAAGAATTCGACGTCGTCGATCGTGGCGACCCACTCCACCCGGTGCGGCTCGCCGCGGTATTCCCGCAGGCCGTGCAGCAAGGCATTCAGCGGCAGGTCGATGGCACGGCACAGCGCTAGCGCGGCCATCGCGTTGGTGGCGTTGTGCATGCCGCGGATATGCAGCGCATCCGCCGGCATCAGGCGCTTGTGGCGCACAGGAACGGCTTCCGCTTCTTCGGCGGCGGCGGCCTTGCGGCGGCGCGGCTTGTTCTCGCCGTCGGATTCGCTATCGGGTTCCGCCACCACCAGCCAGGGCATGCCGCCCTCTCGCAGCACGCCGAAGCTGCCCGGTACCTCGGGCAGGTCGGTGCCGAAAGTCACCGGCGCCGTGCCGGGGCGCGCCATGTCCAGGCTCAGGCGGTCGTTGCGGTTCAGGATCTGCACGCAGCCGGCTTCGCCCGGCGCCGGCGCCGCGCCGAAGATGCGGGCCTTGGCGGCGGCATAGGCTTCCATGCTGCCGTGCCAGTCAAGATGGTCCTGGGTGATATTGAGCACCGTGGCCGCGTGCGGCGCCAGCGTGTGCGTGGTTTCCAGCTGGAAGCTCGACAGCTCCAGCACCCAGACCTCGGGCAGCGTGGCCGAGGCAATGCAGGCGGCCAGCTTGTCCAGCGCCGAGGGGCTGATGTTGCCCGCCACCGCCACGCTCTTGCCGGCGCGCTCGACCAGGCGGCCGGTCAGCGCGGTGGTCGTCGTCTTGCCATTGGTGCCGGTGATTGCCAGCAGCTTCGGCGCATAGCCCGACTCTGCCTGAAGGTGCGTCAGCGCACGCGCGAACAGCTCGATCTCGCCCCACACGGGAATCCCGCGCTCGCGCGCCGCGGACAGCAGCGCGGCAGTGGCGCCTTCCAGCGGCGACAGGCCGGGGCTGATCGTCACCAGTGCGATGCCGTCCAGCAGCGCGTCCGTGAAGGAACCACCATGAAATTCGGCCGAAGGCAGCTCGGCTTGCAGGAAGACCAGGTTGGCAGGCGCCTCGCGCGTGTCGGCAACGCGCACGGGCGCGCCATACTGGCCGCACCAGCGCGCCATCGCCAGGCCCGATTCGCCGAGGCCCAGCACCAGCACATGAGGTTTTTGCAACTCGCCAAACACTTCGATTCCCGCCTTTTTTCGTTTCTGCGTTGATAGATATGCGCCGGTTCAGCGCAACTTGAGCGACGACAGCCCGATCAGCACCAGCAACATGGTGATGATCCAGAAGCGCACCGTCACCTGCGTTTCCTTCCAGCCCGACAATTCAAAGTGGTGATGCAGCGGCGCCATCTTGAACAACCGCCTGCCCTCGCCGTAACGCCGCTTGGTGATCTTGAACCACGTCACCTGCAGCATCACCGACAAGGTTTCCACCACGAAAATGCCGCCCATCACGAACAGCACGATCTCCTGGCGCACGATCACCGCCACCGTGCCCAGCGCGCCGCCCAGCGCCAGCGCGCCGACGTCGCCCATGAAGACCTGGGCCGGATGGGCGTTGAACCAGAGGAAGGCCAGGCCCGCCCCCGCCATCGCCGAACAAAAGATCAGCAACTCGCCAGCCCCCGGGATATGCGGGAACAGCAAGTATTTGCTGTAGACCGAACTCCCCATCACGTAGGCAAATACACCCAGCCCGCTGCCGACCAGCACCACGGGCATGATCACCAGCCCGTCCAGGCCGTCGGTCAGGTTCACCGCATTGCTCGAACCCACGATCACCAGGTAGGTCAGCACGATAAAGCCGGCCACGCCCAGCGGATAGCTCACTTCCTTGAAGAAGGGCACGATCAGGTTGGACTTGTAGGGCATGTCCAGCGACAGTCCGCCTTCGACCCAGCCCAGGAACAGGTCCCACACCCGCACATTGCTGCTTTCCGACACCGAAAACGCCAGGTAGACCGCGGCCACCAGGCCGATCAGGGTCTGCCAGAAAAACTTCTCGCGGCTCGACATGCCGCGCGGATCGCGATAGACCACCTTGCGGTAATCGTCCACCCAGCCGATCGCGCCGTAGCCGAAGGTCACCAGCATCACGACCCAGATGAAACGATTGCCCCAGTCGCACCACAGCAACGTGGAGATGGCAATCGACACCAGCACCAGCACACCGCCCATGGTGGGCGTGCCGGCCTTGACCAGATGCGACTGCGGGCCGATGGTGCGCACCGCCTGGCCGATCTTGAGTTCGGTCAGCTTGCGGATCACCCAGGGTCCAAGGCCGAGCCCGATCAAAAGCGCGGTGAGGTTGGCCATCACCGCGCGGAAGGTCAGGTAGTTGAAGACCCGCAGGAAGCTGTAGTCGTTTTGCAGCCACTGGGCCAGAGCCAATAACATCGTGTTTCCGTATTCCTTTCGACAACCGCCCGGCGTGGCCGGGCTATCTGATTGCTTGATTAAGTGTTGATGACGATTAATGCGCGGGAGTGTCTGCGACCAGCGCATTCACCATCCGTTCCATCCGCATGAACCGAGATCCCTTCACAAGTACCGCGCTTGCTGCCGCCACGGTACCGTCCTTGTCTTCCGCCAACGCCTGCGCGAGGTCTTCAGCGCGTTCGAAATGCCGGGCCTGCGCGCCAAAGGCCTGCACCGCGTGCACCACTGCCGCGCCCGTCGCCCATAGCGTCTCGATGCCGCGGGCGCTCGCATAGGCACCGATCTCCGCATGGAAAGCCGGCCCCTGGTCGCCCACTTCGCCCATATCCCCCAGCACCAGCAGGCGCGGCGCGGCAAACCCGGCGAGCACGTCGATAGCCGCGCGCACCGAATCGGGATTGGCGTTGTAGCTATCGTCGATCACCAGCGTGCCGCCGGCAGCGTGCTTGACCTGCAGCCGTCCCTTGACCGCGGCGAATCCGGCCAGGCCGGCGCGGATCGCCTCAACGCCCACGCCGGCGCCCAGCGCGCAGGCGACCGCCGCCAGCGCGTTACGCACGTTGTGGGTGCCAAGCACCGACAGGCGGACCTCGAACGTGGCGCCGGGCGCCCGTACCTGCATCACTTGCACACCATCTTCCAGATGCACGCCGGCACTGACATCGGCGCCCGCCTCCAGGCCAAACGACAGCACGCGCCGCTGGCCGGCCGCCTGCCGCCAGATGCCGGCATGTGCCCCGCCACCCTCGGCGTCGAGCGGAAACACCGCCACGCCGTCGGCGGGCAATGCCGCGATGGCCGCCGCATGCTCGTGCGCCACGGCCTCGACGCTCACCATGAACTCCTGGTGCTCGCGCTGGGCATTGGTCACCACGGCCACGGTGGGCTGGGCGATGCCGGCCAGGTAAACCGTCTCGCCCGGGTGGTTCATGCCCAGTTCGAGCACGGCGAGCCGGTGCGCGTCGGTCAGGCGCAGCACGGTCAGCGGCAAGCCGATATCGTTGTTCAGGTTGCCGCCGGTGGCGAGCCTGGCGCCCTCCCCTACCGCCGCGGCGAAGATCGCCGCGATCATTTCCTTGACCGTGGTCTTGCCGTTGCTGCCCGTCACTGCAACCGCGGGCAGGCTGAAGCGGCGGCGCCAGCCGGCTGCCAGCTGGCCCAGCGCAAGGCGGGTATCGGGCACCACGATGGCGGGAATGCCAAGCCCGGCATCGGGCTCGCGCTCCACCAAGACCGCGGCGGCGCCGCGCGCCACCACATCGGCCAGGAAGTCATGCGCATCGAAGCGCTCGCCCCTGAGCGCGACGAAGAGGTCGCCGGGCTGGACCGTGCGGCTGTCGGTGAGCACGCGCGAGAAGGCGCGGCTGGCGGCGCCATCGGGCCCGGAAATACGCGCGCCGGCGATCCAGCCGGCGGCTTGCTGCAGATCAGTCATGGTGAATTGCGTCATGCCGACACCCCACGCGTACCCAGCGTCAGCCGGACGTGCTCGCGGTCGGAGAATGGCCGCTTGCGGCCATGCACCTCCTGGGTGGCTTCGTGCCCCTTGCCGGCCACCAGCACCACGTCGGCCGCGGCAGCGTGCTTGATGGCATACAGGATGGCGGCGGCCCGGTCTTCGATCAGGTGGGTGTGGCTGTGGTCGTCGATGCCATCGGCGATCGCGTTCAGGATGTCCAGCGGGTCTTCGCTACGCGGGTTGTCGCTGGTCAGCACGACTTCGTCGGCAAGGCGCGCGGCCACCGCGCCCATCAGCGGGCGCTTGATCGGATCGCGGTCTCCGCCGCAGCCGAACACGCACCACAGCCGGCCCTTGCGCGCCTGCGCCACCGGGCGCAGCGCGGCCAGGGTTTTTTCCAGCGCGTCCGGCGTGTGGGCGTAATCGACCACCGCCAGCGGGCCATCCTGGGCGCCGTGGCTGCCACCGAACAACTCCATGCGGCCGTCGACCGGCCTGAGCGTGCGCAGCGCGTCGATGGCTGCAGCCCACTCGATGCCGCTGGCGAGCGCGGCGCCGAGCACGGCGAGCAGGTTGCTGACATTGAACTCGCCGATCATCGGCGTGGCGACATCGGCGCCGCCGAAGCTGCCGTCGACATGGAAGGCGGTGCCGGCAGCCGTGGCGCGCACGCCGGTGGCGCGCAGCCACTGGCCGCCCTTGCGGGTGGCGCCGGCGGCGCCGTCGATGCCGTATTCGATCACCTGCCCGGTGACCAGCGTGCCAGCCAGCAGGCGCCGGCCCATGGCGTCGTCACGGTTGATCACGGCCGCGCGCAGGCCGGGCCATTGGAACAGCAAAGCCTTGGCCGCCTCGTACTCGGCCATGGTGCCGTGGTAATCGAGATGGTCCTGGGTCAGGTTGGTCAGCACCGCCACGGCGAAGTGCGTGCCGGCCACCCGGCCCTGCTCGAGCCCGTGCGAGGACACTTCCATTGCCACGGCTCGCGCGCCGGCGGCATTCAGCTCCGCCAGGCTGTCCTGCAACTGGACCGCGTCGGGCGTGGTGAAACCCGTAGCCGTGAGCGCATCAGGAAAACCGGTGCCAAGGGTGCCGATGGTGGCACAGCGCGTACCGGCCGCCTGCAGCGCGCGCGCCAGCCACTGGCTGCACGAAGTCTTGCCATTGGTACCCGTGATGCCGGTCACCGCGAGATCGCGCGCGCCGTTGCCATACCAGCCCGCGGCGATCGGGCCGGCGAGCTGGTGCAGGCCCGACACACCAAGGTGCGGCACGGTCTCGCCGTGCGGCCAGGCAAAGCCATCGGCCTCGTGGACGATCGCGCTGGCGCCGCGGGCGATGGCCTGGGCAATATGCGGGCGCGCATCGGTCGCCAGGCGCTCGTTGCCGAGCACGTAGGCGAAGAAAACGTCGCCCTGGGTCAGCCGGCGCGTGTCACCGGTCAGCCTGGCGCCGGCCGGCGCGTGCTGGTGCAACCAGTCCAGCGCGTCGCCGGCCTGTGCGGCCACTTCGAGGGGAAGCAGTGGCTGGCTCATTGCGTCGCGCTCCACGGTTCGCTTTCCTGCACCTTGTCGCTCACCACGAGTTGTCGGATCGGCGAATCCGGCTGCACATTGAGCGCACGCAGCGCGCCACCGGTAATCGCCGCGAAAGCCGGGCCCGCCGCGGCGCCGCCGTAGTGGCTGCCGGAGGTGGGCTCGTCCACGCTGACGGCCACGATCACGCGCGGGTTCGACATCGGCGCCAGGCCGATGAAGGAAGCGCGATACTTGCTGCGGTCGTAGCCGCGGCCAACGTGCTTGTAGGCGGTGCCGGTCTTGCCGCCCACCCGGTAGCCCATCACCTGCGCCTCGGGCGCGGTGCCGCCGGGCGCCGTCACGGTCTCGAGCATGGCTCGCACCTGGCGCGCCACTTCGGGCGACAGCACGCGCTCTCCGGTAACCGGGCCATTGGCACGGAACATCGTGACCGGGATCAGTTCGCCGTCATGGGCGAAGATGGTGTAGGCATGGGCGATCTGGAACAGCGACACGGACAGGCCGTAGCCATAGGACATGGTCGCCTGCTCGATGGGCCGCCAGCTCTTGAACGGGCGCACCCGTCCCGCCACCGCGCCCGGGAAGCCGATCTTGGGCGCCTGCCCCAGGCCCAGGCTGGTATACATATCCCACATTTCCTGCGGCTTGAGCAGCATCGCGATCTTGGTCGTGCCGATGTTGCTCGACTTCTGGATAATGCCGGCGACCGTCAACGACCCGTAATTATGGGTGTCGCTGATGGTGGCGCCTTCGTAGTTGAACTTGCCGGTAGTGACGAAGACCGTCGACGGCGTGACGCGCTTGAGCTGCAGTGCTAGGCCGACCGTGATCGGCTTCATCATCGAACCCGGCTCGAAGGTATCGGTCAGCACCCGGTTGCGCAGCTGTTCGCCCGACAGCCGGGTGCGGTCGTTGGGGTTGTAGGTCGGCCAGTTGGCCAGCGCCAGCACCTCGCCGGTCTGCGCGTCGAGCACCACGGCGCTGGCCGCCTTGGCCTTGCTGCGCTCGACGATGGCCTTGACCTCGTTGTGGGCCAGGTACTGGATCTTGGCGTCGATCGAGAGCTGCTGGTCCTCGCCGTCGCGCGGCGCCTTGAGGATGCCCACATCCTCCACCACGCGGCCGAGGCGGTCCTTGATCACCTGGCGCGCACCGGACTTCCCGGCCAGCACAGCCTCGCGCGCCAGTTCCACGCCTTCCTGGCCGCGGTCTTCCACATTGGTAAAGCCGACGATGTGCGCCATCGCCTCGCCCTCCGGGTAGAAGCGCTTGTATTCGCGGGTCTGGTGAATGCCGTCGATCTTGAGCGCGGCGATCTTGTCCGCGGCGTCCGGCAGCACCTGGCGCTTCAGGTAAACGAAGCTCTTGTCCTCCGTAAACTTGCGGCGCAGTTCCTTGTCACTCATGTCGAGCAGCTTGCTCAACTGGCGAATCTTGTCCGCGTCGATTTCGTCCGGAACGTCCTCGGGGACCGCCCAGATCGCCTTCACGGGAAGGCTGGTAGCCAGCACCAGGCCATTGCGGTCGAGGATCTTGCCGCGTGTTGCCGGCAACTCGAGGGTGCGCTGGAATCGCTTCTTGCCCTCGGCCTCATAGAACTGGTTGCCCGGACCCTGGATCCACAGCGCGCGTCCGGCCAAGGCGACGAAGGCGGCGAACATCATGAAAACCACCAGCTTGGAGCGCCACATCGGCAGGCGCAGGCCAAGCACGGGGCTGGCCGCGAACTGGCCGGTGCGTGGGCGCGAAGGGTTTCCGCGCTGGGCGTTTTGCGAGGGCCGGGCGATGGTCATGGCTTGCTCCCCTCCGGCGCGGCGGCCGCAGGCGCGTTCGCAGGTGGCGCATCAAGCACCACGCCGGCCAGATATTGGGTCCTGCCGGGAAGTACCGGCGTCATCTTCAGCTGCGTGCGCGCCGCTTCGGCAATGCGTGCGCTCTTGCCAAGCGCGCTCTGCTGGTACTGCAAGCGGGACCAGTCGATGTCGAGCTGCTTTTCTTCCGCCTGCGCACGCTCGTAGGCGACGAACAGGGTCCGGGCCTGGTGCTGAGCGCTCACGAGCGAGAGCGCGCACAGCATCAGTGCTGCCAGCAGGAAAAAGGTCAGGCGGTTCATGCGCGGCCCGCCTGCTCGGTGGATGCGGATACGGCGGGCAGCTTCTCGGCCACGCGCATCACCGCCGAGCGCGCGCGCGGGTTGGCGGCGATCTCTTCGGCGCCCGGCTTGACCCGGCCGAGCAGCCTCAGCGTGGGCTGCGGCAACTGGTCGGCGCGCAGAGGCGCGCGGCGCATGGCGGGGTCGGCGTTCTGCTGCGGACGGGCGTGCGCCTGCATGAACCGCTTGACGATGCGGTCCTCAAGCGAGTGAAAGCTGATGACCACCAGCCGCCCTCCTGCCTGCAACAAGTCGTAAGCCGCGCTCAGGCCTCTTTCGAGGTCCGCAAGCTCTTGATTGATGTGAATCCGTAGAGCCTGAAAGGTGCGGGTCGCAGGGTCCTGACCCTTCTCGCGTGTTTTGACGGCTTTCGCCACGAGCGCGGCAAGCTCGGCAGTAGTGGTGAGAGGTCCGCCATGGCCGGGTTCGCTCCTGCGAGCAACAACCGCCTTTGCAATCTGTACAGCAAACCGTTCTTCCCCATAGTCCCGTATCACCCTCGCGATGTCTTGCTCATCCGCTTGCGCCAGCCATTGCGCGGCGGTAATGCCGCGCGTGGTGTCCATGCGCATGTCCAGCGGTCCCTCGAAGCGAAAGGAAAAGCCCCGCTCCGCATCGTCGATCTGGGGCGAGCTGATCCCCAGGTCGAGCAGTATCCCGGTTACCTTGCCGCGTCCTGCCAACCGGTCCGACATCTCGGCGAAGCTGGTGTGCTCAATGGAGAAGCGGGCATCCTTGATGGTGCCCGCCTCTGCGATTGCTGCCGGATCCTTGTCGAATGCCACCAGGGCTCCGGCCGGGCCCAGCCGGGCCAATATTGCCCGGCTGTGCCCCCCTCTGCCGAAGGTGCCGTCCACGTAGACGCCATCCGGCCGCCAGACCAGGGCTTCGACAGCCTCGTCCAGCAGCACGGTGCGATGGCGCAGGGCGGTGGTCCCTGGCGTTTGGGTTGAGCTCATGACCTCGTCAGAAAGAGAAGTTCTTCAATGCATCCGGCATGCCCTGTGCCATCGCCTGCTGTTCCTTGGCGGCGTAGGTTGCGGCGTCCCAGACTTCGAAATGGCTGCCCATTCCAAGCAGCATGACTTCCTTGTCGAGCATGGCGGCATTGCGCAGCTCGGGGGCAATCAGCACCCGACCCGCGCCGTCCATGTCGACGTCAGCGGCATTGCCCAGGAAGATGCGCTTCCACCAATGCGCGTCCATCGGCAAGGCCGCAATGCGACTACGGAAATTTTCCCATTCAGGGCGGGGAAACAGCAGCAGGCAGCCGTCCGGGTGCTTGGTCAGCGTCACCCGGCCTTCGGCCTGCTGTTGCAGCGCTTCACGGTGCCGCGCCGGAATCGACATCCGGCCCTTGGCATCCAGTGACAGCGCCGATGCTCCCTGAAACAAGCTAGCCCCCGATCCGCGCCGGCATCTTTACTGCCGGTTGGCGCGTGAATCCTTCGGAATCCGACGTTGGGCGATGATCCCACAGCCAGACTACCTTTTCACACAAAAATACACTTCCTCACACTATTTCCCACTTTAGAGGAAGCGATTTGGCGGGTCAAGGCTCGCAGCAAGGCAACAAACCGGGTTTTTTGAATTAGAACAATGACTTAGCGCGCACACTTCACGCACCGAAAAAGTGAATCCCTAATGAAATGAAGATCTTATGGAGGAAAGCAGAGAAACCACCTGAGAACAGCAAGGGGAGGAACTGCCTGCGGCACGAAATTCAGCCACACGGGACCGATGGAAGGATACAACGTTTTGGCGTCTACCCTGCGTACGGAGGGTGCCAGTTGCCGCGCTGCGCCAGGCAACTGCGCGTGGCGAGCGGCGAATGCCGCGGGGATTCATCCTGCGCCGTACCGTAGCGCCGTCAGATCCGGTACGCGGCGGTGGTCATGACCCGGGAGGCAGCTCGCATCATCGCCCGCACCGGCGCGGGCAGCGGCATGCCACCCGCCTCGCGGGCGGCGGCGCCGTGGCGGACCTCATCGTCGCGCATCTGTTCCAGGATCGCGCGCGAGCGGGCGTCGGCAACGGGAATCTGTTCAAGATGGCCGTTAAGGTGCTGCTCGACCTGATACTCGGTCTCGGACACGAAACCCAGGCTGACCCGGTCACCTGTCCGCCCCGCAGCCCAGCCGATGGCAAACGCGCCGGCATACCAGAGCGGGTTGAGCAGGCTCGGACGCGAGCCAAGCTCGCGCAGACGCTCGGCGCACCAGCCGAGGTGGTCTTCTTCCTCGCGCGCGGCCTCGTCCATCTGCGCGCGCACCTGCGCGGTCCGCGCGGTCAGCTTCTGCGCCTGGTAAAGAGCCTGCGCGCAAACCTCGCCCACGTGGTTGACCCGCATGAGCCCGGCCACATGGCGGCGTTGCGACTGGTCGAGGCTGTCCGTATCGGGCGCGAGCGTTTCCGCCGGATTGGCGCGGCTGGCACGGGTGACGCCTGCGATCGCGCGCAAGGCCACATCGAATTCGCGAATCAAGTTATCCATGAATGCATCGCTGGTGGTTGCTCGGGACAGGCGCGCCGCCCGCTCCCGCCGAGGCGGACACAACGCTTGTGAAATCGCCTCGGGATTTCCCGCATTGTACCGTGAGCGCATCGCGCCCCGCCCTGCAGCCCCCCCCCCGCTAGGCCAGTGCCTGCCGCATCCGATACTCCAAAACCCTGAGTTGTGAAAAGCTGACAAGGGCAGTCGCCCCGATTGTGAAAAGGGGGCGGTTTGTTACAGTACTTGGCAGCTTCTGACGAAGTTGGGTAAGCGGTGCATGGAGACTCAGGAGGTTTCTCCGCTGACCACCAATAATTCTTACATGGAGATCATCGAGCATGAAAAAATCGCTTCTCGCGCTGGCTGCGCTGGGTGCATTTGCGAGTGCCGCACAGGCACAGTCCAGCGTGACGCTGTACGGCGTGGCGGATATGAACCTCGAATACGTCAGTCACATGGGCTCGCAAACGCCGACGATTGCCAACGGCTTTAATGCCGGCCAGGGCAACAACCTGTACCGCATGTCGTCCGGCGGCCTGTCCGGTTCGCGTTGGGGTCTGCGTGGCGTGGAAGACCTGGGCAGCGGCATGAAAGCCCTGTTCGTGCTCGAAAGTGGTTTCGGCCTTGACAATGGATCGCTTCAGCAGGGCGGCCGCATGTTCGGTCGTCAAGCGTACGTCGGCCTGGAAAGCGCCCAGGCTGGCCGCTTCACCTTCGGTCGCCAGTACACCACGCTGTTCGACCTGCTCGCCAACTTCTCGCCCAGCGGCTATGCCACCCAGTATGAACCGGTGGTGGCCCAGCTCGGCCTGAACTTCCGCTCGGACAATACCGCCAAGTACACCGGCGTATTCGGCCCGGTAACCGCCATCGCCCACTGGTCGTTCGGCAACGGCGTGGCCGGCAACGGCGAAGTCCCGGGACAGTTCCGCCGTGATACGGGCTACGGCGCCGGTGCAGCATACGCTGCCGGTCCGTTCGGCGTGACCGTCGCCTACGACCAGTACAACCCGACCCTGAGCGCGGCCGGCGACACCGGCACCTTCAAAAAGGCCGCGGTAGCAGGCAGCTATGCCTTCGGCGCGGCCAAGATTATGGGCGGCTATCGTTGGGGTCAGTCCAAGGCACAGAACGGCACGGCCCTGCTGCGTGACAACTACTACTGGATTGGCGCTAACTATCAGGTCCTGCCGGCGTTGGGCCTGACGCTGCAGTACACCTACGACGACGTTATCAAGCTGAACAATGTGAACGTCACGAACCCTTGGCAGATCGGGTTCATCGCCGACTACAACCTGTCCAAGCGCACCGACGTCTACCTGACCACCGCATTCTCGAAGAATGCAGGCCTGAACTTCGACACCTCGGCGATCAGCTTCGCCAATGGCTACTTCCTCGGCACCGGCAAGAACACCATGATCGGCGCGGCCGTGGGTATCCGCCACAAGTTCTGAGCGCATCCGCGTTCTTTTGCAAAGGCACCTTCGGGTGCCTTTTTTGCTTTCCGGCCGCGCCTCGCGCTCCATCCTAGGGCATCACCCCATCGGCACTTTGTTATGCCGACACTACAATGCAGCAACCTCTTCGGCCGCATTCAAATCGTGCCGTGCGGCCGCAAAACCAACAAGGAGACAGCCCATGCACCGCACCCGCCGCCGCGCGGCCCAGATGCTGCTGGCCACTATCGCCGGCGCATGCCTTGGCGCCTTAGCCTGGCAAGCCCCCGCGCTGGCCGCCGACCCTTACCCCAACAAGCCGATCCGACTGGTGGTTCCGTTCCCCGCCGGCGGCACCACCGACATCCTCGCCCGCGCGGTGGCCGCCGAACTGTCGAAGCTGCAGGGATGGAATGTGGTGGTCGACAACCGGCCGGGCGCGGGGGGCAACATCGGCGCCGACATGGTGGCCAAGGCAGCGCCGGATGGCTACACGCTGCTGATGGGCACGGTCGGCACGCATGGCATCAACCAGTCGCTCTATGGCAAGCTGCCATTCGACCCGATCAAGGACTTCGCACCCATCACCGAGGTGGCTTCGGTGCCGAATGTGCTGGTGGTCAATCCGGCCTTCGCCCAGCAGAACCGCATCAACAGCGTCAACGACCTGATTACCTACGCGCGCGCCAATCCCGGCAAGCTCAATATGGCATCGAGCGGCAACGGCACCTCGATCCATCTCGCCGGCGAGTTGTTCAAGACCCAGACCCGTACCTTCATGGTGCACTTCCCCTACAAAGGCAGCGGCCCGGCACTGACCGACCTGGCCGGGGGCACCATGCAGCTGATGTTCGACAACCTGCCTTCGTCGATGGCGCTGATCAAGTCCGGCAAGCTCAAGGCGCTGGCGGTCACCAGCGCCAAACCCTCTCCGGCGCTGCCCGGCGTGCCGACGGTGGCCGAAGCCGGTCACCTGCCCGGCTTCGAGGCCAGTTCCTGGTTCGGCCTGCTGGCACCCGCAGGTACACCGCACGACATCGTCGCGCGCATCCAGCAGGAAGTCGCCCGCTCGCTAGCCACGCCAGCGGTGCGGGAGAAGATGCAGGCCCAGGGCGCGGAGCCGGTCGGCAATACGCCGGAGCAGTTCGCGGCCTTTATTCGCGCCGAACACGCCAAGTGGGCCAAGGTCGTCAAGGATTCGGGCGCCAAGGTGGATTGAGGCCCCTTGCGGCCCGTGGCCGCACGCGAGCGCATATACTTGAGGCATCAAACAACCTGCGTGCCGCGATGCCCATCACACCTGCCGCCGAAGCTGCCGGGAACTCCGGGACCTCCGGAATCCCTGAGAAGGCCGGCGCCGAAGAGGCGCCGGTCGATCTCGAAACCCGCGCCGAAGACACCACCCATGATGCCCTGCGCCTGTGGCTGCGGCTGCTGACCTGCACCAACCTGGTCGAGTCCGACATCCGATCGCGCCTGCGCCAGGATTTCGCCTGTACCTTGCCGCGCTTCGATCTGATGTCCCAGCTCGACCGCCATCCCGAAGGCCTGAAGATGGGCGAGCTGTCGCGCCGCATGATGGTCACCGGCGGCAACGTCACCGGCATCACCGACCAGCTCCAGCAGGAAGGCCTGGTTTCGCGCGAGGCGCTGCCAAGCGATCGCCGCGCCTACCTGATCCGGCTCACCCCTGCCGGGCGCACGGCGTTCTCCGGAATGGCGCGCGCGCACGAGGCATGGATCGAGCAGTTGTTCAGCGGCCTGCCGCAAGCCGACCGGCGCGCGCTGTTCCGCCTGCTGGGCAAGCTCAAGGCTGGCCTGGTGAGCGCATGAACACTCGCCGGCCGGGACTGCCCGCGCTTGCCGCCTTGCTGCTGCCACTGCTGTTGGCAGCCGCTTGCCAGAGCGCGCCGCCGGGGCCGCAGATCACGCCACTCAATGCCACCATCAAGCTTGGGCGCATCAGCGCGAAGACGCTGGCGGGCCGGATCGATATACCGGATGCCGGCGCGGTGAATTCCGCGGTAGGCGTTGGTGGCGCGGCCTGGGGCGGCGGCGGCTGGAGCGGCGGCAGCGTTGGTTTTTCCATCGACCTGAACCGGTTGCTCAACCCGCCGCCGCAGCCGCAGATGGACCTGTACCAATACACGGTGGTGGCCCTCGATGGCAGCCGCACCACCGTCAATGGTCCGGCGGCGCCTGGCCTGGAGCCGGGTGCCTGCGTACGGATGGTCTATCCCGATGGCGCTCTCGAGCCGCGGCTTGCGCCTTCGCGCGAATGCTGACGAATCCCCGCGCCAAATGAAAAACGGCCTCCGCGCGGGAGGCCGTTTTTCCGTCGCTGGCGGCCTCGCTCAGGCAGCCTTGCGGGTATCGCGCAATTCGCGGCGCAGGATCTTGCCGACGTTGGTCTTGGGCAACTCGCCGCGGAACTCCACGTACTTGGGCCGCTTGTAACCGGTCAGGCGTTCCTTGCAGAAGGCAATCAGCTCGGCCTCGGTCAGCCCGGGGTCCTTCTTGACCACGAACAGCTTGACCACCTCGCCCGAATGCTCGTCGGGTACCCCCACTGCCGCCACCTCGAGCACGCCGGGGCATTCCGCAACCACGCCTTCGATTTCGTTCGGATACACGTTGAACCCGGACACCAGGATCATGTCTTTCTTGCGATCGACGATCTTGGTATAGCCGCGCTCGTCCATCACCCCGATATCGCCGGTCTTGAAGAAGCCGTCGGGCGTCATGACCTTGGCGGTCTCGTCCGGGCGGTTCCAGTAGCCGGCCATCACCTGCGGGCCGCGAATGCAGATCTCGCCGGGCTGGCCAAGCGGCACGTCGCGGCCATCGTCGTCGCGGATGGCGATGTCGGTCGAGGGAATCGGCAGGCCGATGGTGCCGGAAAACGCGTCGGTATCCGTGGGGTTGCAGGTGGCCGACGGCGAGGTTTCCGACAGGCCATAGCCCTCGATGATCGGACAGCCGGTCCTGGCCAGCCATTTCTTCGCCACCGCTTCCTGCACGGCCATGCCCCCGCCGTTGGCCACGCGCAGGCCGGAGAAGTCGACCTTGTCGATCTCCGGGTTGTTGATGAGCGCGTTGTACAGGGTGTTGACCGCCGGGAACATATTGAACTTGTACTTCTGCAGTTCCTTGATAAAGCCGGGGATGTCGCGCGGATTGGGGATCAGCACGCTCAGGCCGCCGCTGCGCATGCCCAGCAGGCAGCAGACCGTCAGCGCGAAGATGTGATACAGCGGCAGCGCGGTGATGGTGATCACCTGGTCGATCGGCGCGCCCTTGGCCAGCGCGGGCTGCATCCAGGCTTCGGACTGCAGCACGTTGGAGACGATATTCCGGTGCAGCAGTACCGCGCCCTTCGACACGCCGGTAGTGCCGCCCGTGTACTGCAGGAAGGCGATGTCATCTGGCCCTGTATTGGCAGGCTGCAGCTGCATGCCGCGGCCCTCCTCCAGCACGGTATTGAAGCGCACGCAGTTCGGCAGCTCCCACTCCGGCACCATCTTCTTGACGTTGCGCACCACGAAATTGACGATCGCCCCCTTGAGGCCGCCCAGCAGGTCGCCCATGCTGGCCACCACCACGTGCTTGACCGGCGTGGCGGACAGCACTTGCTGCAGCGTGGTGGCGAAGTTCTCCAGGATGACGATGGCCTCGGCGCCGCTGTCCTTGAGCTGGTGCTCCAGTTCGCGCGGGGTGTAGAGCGGATTGACGTTGACCACGACGAAGCCGGCGCGCAGCACGGCGGCCAGCACCACCGGATACTGCAGCACATTGGGCATCATGATGGCCACGCGCGCGCCGGGCTTGAGCCCGCGCGACTGCAGCCATGCGGCGAATTGCCGGGAGAGGCGGTCGAGCTCGCCGTAGGTGATCGACTTGTCCATACAGACAAAGGCGCGGCGATCGGCGTAGGTGCGAAAGGATGCCTCAAGCAACTCGGCCAGCGAGCGAAACTGGCTGCTATCGATCTCGGCGGGTACGCCGGCCGGGTAATGCTTCAGCCACAGTCTTTCCATGCGCCGTCTCCTGATTTCTGAATGATCGTTCGATTTTCGACAGATGCTAAACGTGCGTCCCGCTTAAGACAACACGTTAGATGAAGTCCTCTGGATGCCGCACACCTTCTGACGTGAAGTTTAGCGCACAGTTCAATGAGGACTCGGGAATTCCCCTAGCTCCGTCGCGGCAACCGTCAGGCGTGCGCCGGCAGCACCATCTTCATCATATTGGTAGCCAGTTCCCGCGCCAGCGCTTCCGCTTCCATGCGTCCGGGCTCGTGCCAGGTGTACATGAAGCCAACGACGCTGCCGATTGCATGCGCGGCGACGCGCGCGTCGCCATAGCTGAATACGCCGATACGCTTGCCTTCCTCCAGCAGGGCATAGAGGTCGCGGTAAAAGGCGCGCGCCATATTGCCCAGCCAGGCCACCGTTTCCGGCCGCAGGTACTGGTTATCGCGAAAGCTCAACGTGGCCGGCACATAGCAGGCGATGCAGCGGCGCGCCATTTCCAGCAGACAGGCCTGCAGCCGCTCGCGCACCGGCAGCGCGGGATCCGCGGTCTCGCGGATGACCGGCAGGCAGGTCTGGGCCGACTCCCGGCACAGGATGTCGAAGATCTCGTATTTGTCCGTGAAGTAGTAATAGACCGCGGGCTTGGTCACGCCCAGTGCGCGGCACAGGTCGTTCATCGTCATGCCGGGATAGCCCTTGGTATAGAAGAGCTGTGCGGCGGTATCGAGAATCTGGCGGCGGCGGGCTTCCTGCCGCTCGGTGATATGCGAGCGGGCGGGAGCAGTATCCAGCGCGATCTCCGGTGTCATTTCCGGCTCGGTCTCGCTGGACTTGATGGCGGGAGCGGTTTTCTGTGCAGTCGGCATGACG
This sequence comes from Cupriavidus sp. 05L310, assembly GCF_056398185.1. Taxonomy (NCBI): domain Bacteria; kingdom Pseudomonadati; phylum Pseudomonadota; class Betaproteobacteria; order Burkholderiales; family Burkholderiaceae; genus Cupriavidus; species Cupriavidus sp. 05L310. The sequence goes on along the minus strand of NZ_JBFTOX010000015.1, from coordinate 20,302 downwards.
CGATTCTCGCATGGCGCCGGGCCCGGGAAGGCCTGGCGGTCCTCGTGGACATGTTCCGCTCGCCACCTCGCCACGGCCTGGGATCCCGACTTGACGCATGGTGGCGATGCCAATAGGATCATACCCAAGGGTACATAAATATACCAAAGAGTAAATTTCGCCAGCCTACCGGCTTGGCGGCCCACCAGCAAGGAGACACCGCCAATGGACGAGACCGCCTACCTGGCAGACCTGCACGCACGCTGGCAGCGCGCGTGGCCCGAGCGCACCCCGCGCTCGCCGCACTATCCGCTGGGGCGCCAGCCGCTCACGGAGATGCTGCGGCACTGGGGCCGCGCCCGCCCCGACTGCCCGGCGGTGATCTTCTACGGCCACGAAACCAGCTACGCCCAGCTCGATGCGCAAAGCGACCGCTGTGCCGCGCTGCTGGCGGCGCACGGCATCGGCGCCGGCGACCGGGTGGCGGTGCTGATGCCCAATTGCCCGCAGTTCCACATCGTCTTCTTCGGCATCCTCAAGCTGGGCGCGGTCTACGTGCCGGTCAGCCCGCTATCGCAGCGCGCCGAGTTGCAGCACGCATTGAGCGACAGCACGCCTTGCGCCCTGATCGCACTCGACCAGCTGGTGCCGCTGGTGCGCGAAACGCGCGCCGCGCTCGGCGCACAGGATCCGCTCTCGCTGCTGTTCGTGACCAGTTTCGCCGACATGGTCCCCGCCGAGCCCACGCTGGCGCTGCCGCCCATGGTGCAGGCGCCACGCTACCAATGCGAAGCGGACGACCGCGCCATCGACCTGCTGCCGGCCATGGCCGCGTGCACGCACGCGGCGCCCACGGCGGCGCCATCGCTCGACGCGGTGGCCGCGCTCAACTACACCGGCGGCACCACCGGGCTGCCCAAGGGCTGCATCCACACGCAAGGCGACATGGTCGACATGGCAGCCGCGTTCGGCGCCGTTTCACTGGACATCACCCACGACAGCGTCATGCTGGGCTTTTTCCCCGAGTTCTGGATCGCCGGCGAAAACCTCTGCCTGATCTTCCCCGCCTTCTTCGGCATCCCGCTGGTGCTGCTGGCGCGCTGGGATCCCGAGACCTTCATGGCGGCAGTCCAGCGCTACCGCGTCACCAATGCCTCGATGCTGGTGGACAACGCGGTCGAGGTGATGGAGCATCCGCGCGCGGCGCAATACCAGTTGCGCTCGCTGCGCCATGTCGGCGTATCGTCCTTCGTCAAGAAGCTCAACCTGCCCTACCGCCGCGCCTGGCAGGCGCTGACCGGCTCGGTCATCGCCGAGACCGCCTGGGGCATGACCGAGACGCAGACCTGCAATACCTTTACCTGCGGCATGCAGGACGACGACCTGGACCTGCGGGCCCAGCCCATCTTTGTCGGGCTGCCCGTCCCCGGCACCGAGTTCAAGATCTGCGATTTCGACAGCGGCGAACTGCTGCCGCCGGGCGCCGAAGGCGAACTGTGCGTGCGCACGCCGACCCTGCTCAAGGGCTATTGGAACAAACCCGACGCCACGCGCGAATCGCTGCGCAACGGCTGGTTCCACACCGGCGACATCGGCTCCATCGACGAGCAGGGTTATCTCCATTACCTGGGCCGGCGCAAGGAGATGCTCAAGGTCAATGGCATGAGCGTCTTTCCTGCCGAGATCGAGGCGCTGCTGGGCCAGCATCCGGCCATTCTCGGCTCCGCGGTGGTGGGGCGCGCCGATGAAGACCGTGGCCAGTTGCCCGTGGCCTTTGTCATGCTCAAGCCCGAAGCCGTCGGCACCGTCGACAACACAGCGCTGGTGCAGTGGTGCCGCGCCAATATGGCGGTGTACAAGGTGCCGCTGGTGCATATCGTCGACGCCCTGCCGCTCACCGCGACGGGCAAGGTGCGCAAGCAGGACCTGGCGCCGCTGGCCGGGCAGCTTGGCTGAGCCGCCATGGTCTTTCCTTATTCAGCGCTGTCCAACTCCTTCGCATCATGACGTTCCGCAAGCTACTGATCGCCAATCGCGGTGAAATCGCCATCCGCATCGCACGCGCCGCCGCGGGCGCGGGGCTGGAGAGCGTCGCCCTGTACAGCGAAGACGACCGCGACGCCCTCCACGTGCGCAAGGCCGACGGCGCCGTTGCGCTGCCCGGCACCGGTCCGCGCGCCTATCTCGATATCGCGCAAGTGGTGGCCGCGGCCACCCGCAGCGGCTGCGACCTGGTCCACCCCGGCTACGGCTTGCTGTCCGAGAACGCGGAATTCGCCCAGGCCTGCCTGGATGCCGGCCTCACCTTCGTGGGCCCCGCCCCCGATGTGCTGCGCCTGTTCGGCGACAAGGCACGGGCGCGCGCGTTGGCGCGCGAGTGCAATGTGCCCGTGGTGCCGGGCTCCACCGGCCCAACCACGCTGGCAGCCGCGCACGCGTTCTTCGCGTCGCTGCATGCGCCAGGCGCCGATGTCGGCATGATGATCAAGGCGCTGGCCGGCGGCGGTGGCCGCGGCATGCGCGCGGTGCACGCCGCGGCGGACATCGACGAGGCTTATGCCCGCTGCGTGTCCGAAGCCACGGCCGCGTTCGGCAACGGCGCCGTATATGTCGAGCGCATCGTGCACGCGCCCCGCCATATCGAGATCCAGGTGGTGGCGGATGCCGCAGGCGGCGTGATCGCACTGGGCGAGCGCGAATGCAGCCTGCAGCGGCGCCACCAGAAGCTGGTGGAGATGGCGCCCAGCCCGTCGCTGGACGATGCCATGCGCGCGCGGCTGGCGCAGGCCGCGGTGACGCTGGCGCGCGCCAGCGCTTATCGTGGCATCGGCACGTTTGAATTCCTGGTGGGCGCGGACGGCGGGTTCTGGTTCATGGAGGCCAACCCGCGCCTCCAGGTGGAGCACACCGTCACCGAGGTGGTGACGGGCGTGGACCTGGTCCAGGCGCAGCTGGCCATCGCCGCCGGGAAGACGCTGGCCCAGCTTGGACTGGCGCAGCCGCCCGCGCCGCGCGGCATCGCGGTGCAGTTGCGCATCAACGCCGAGCACCTCGACGCACAGGGCCAGTTGCGCCCCGCCAGCGGCCGCATCGACGCCTACGAGCCGCCCAGCGGCCCCGGCGTGCGCGTGGACGGCGCCGGTCATGCGGGCATGACGGTCAACCCGCGCTTCGACTCGCTGCTGGCCAAGCTGATCGTGCATGAACCTGGCGGCGACTACCAGCGCGCGCTGTCCCATGCCTATCGCGCCCTGTGCGAATTCCGTATCGAAGGCATCGACACCAACCGCAGGCTGCTGCAGGACCTGCTGCTGCGCGAGGATGTGCGGCGCAATAACGTCCACACCCAATACCTTGATGCCGCGCTACCGGCGATGGCCGCACAGTTGCGGGACGGCGACCAGGCCCATCCGGCGCTGCACGCGACAGGCGCAACCGCGAACGTCCAGGCGTCGGGCTCCGCGCAACTGGACGACCTGCCGGACGATGCCGAACTCGTCACCGCGCCCATGGACGGCGCGCTGGCCGCGGTGCAGGTGTGCCCCGGCGACATCGTGCGGCGCGGGCAATCGCTCGCCATCATCGAAGCCATGAAGATGGAACATCCACTGGAAGCGCCGGTGGCGGGAGAAGTCCTGCGCGTGCTGGCCGCGGCCGGCGATGTGCTGCGCACCGGCGCGCCGGTGATCGCGCTGTCCGCGCACGACGGCAGCCACCATGCGATGGATGCGGGCGCCACCGTGGATCCGGCCCATATCCGCGCCGACCTGCGCGACGCCCTGGCGCGCCAGGCACTCACGCAGGACGCGGCGCGCGCGCAGGCGGTGGACAAGCGCCATCGCCAGGGCGGACGCACCGCGCGGGAAAACATCGCGCAACTGTGCGATGCCAACTCATTCATCGAATACGGCGCGCTCGCCATTGCCGCCCAGCGCCAGCGCCGCAGCGTCGAAGACCTGGAACGCGCAACGCCGGCCGACGGCATCGTCACCGGCATCGGCACCGTCAATGCCGGAAGTTTCCCCACAGCCGACGCGCGCTGCATGGTGCTGGCCTACGACTACACAGTGCTGGCCGGCACGCAGGGCTTCTACGGCCACAAGAAGCTGGACCGCATGCTGGCGCTGGCGCGCCAGTGGCGCCTGCCGGTGGTGCTGTTCGCCGAGGGCGGCGGCGGCCGGCCCGGCGATACCGACATACCCTTGGTGGCCGGACTGGACTGCACGTCCTTCATCCAGTTCGCGCGGCTATCCGGACAGGTACCGCTGGTGGGCATCGTCTCCGGCCGCTGCTTTGCAGGGAATGCCGCGCTGCTGGGCTGCGCCGACGTCATCATCGCCACCCGCAGCGCCACCATCGGCATGGGCGGCCCGGCCATGATCGAAGGCGGCGGCCTGGGCGTATTCGCGCCCGAGGAAGTTGGCCCCGTGAGCGTGCAAGCGCCCAACGGCGTGATCGACGTCCTGGTCGACGACGAAACTGCCGCCGTGGACGCGGCACGCCGCTACCTCTCCTACTTCCAGGGCGACCTGCCCGAATGGCAGGCGGGCGACGCCCGCGCGCTGCGCCACCTGATCCCGGAGAACCGGCTGCGCAGCTACGATATGCGCAGCGTGCTCGCCGCGCTCGCCGATCACGATTCCGTGCTGGAGTTGCGCGCCGCCTTTGGCAACGGCATCATCACCGCGCTGCTCCGCATCGAGGGGCGCGCTTTCGGCTGCATCGCCAACAACCCCCGCCACCTGGGCGGCGCCATCGATGCCGCGGCCGCCGACAAGGCCGCGCGCTTCATGCAGTTGTGCGATGCGCATGGATTGCCCATCGTCTCGCTGTGCGACACGCCCGGCTTCATGGTCGGCCCGGAGGCCGAGAAGACCGCCACGGTGCGCCACGTCTCGCGGCTCTTCGTCACCGCCGGTGCGCTGCGCGTGCCCTTCTTTACCGTGGTGCTGCGCAAGGGCTATGGCCTGGGGGCGCAGGCCATGGCCGGCGGCAGTTTCTCCGCGCCCTTCTTCACCGCGGCGTGGCCCAGCGGCGAATTCGGCGCGATGGGCATCGAGGGATCGATCCGGCTGGGCTTTCGCAAGGAACTGGAAGCCGTGGCCGACCCGGCCGAACGCGAAGCGCTGTTTGCGCGTATGGTGGAAGCGGCCTACCAGCGCGGGCGCGCCCTTAACATGGCGAGTCACCTGGAGATCGATGCGGTCATCGACCCCGCCGACACCCGGCACTGGCTGCTGCGCGGGCTGGCCTCGGTACCGCCGCTGGACGAAACGCGCCGCGCCGAATCGCGCCGCTTCATCGACACGTGGTAATGCCCACAGGAGAGAGACAAGCCATGCCCCACGACTTGAAGCACGCAGCGGGCGCCGCCGCCCGGATCGCTACGCGCGCGGCAGGTGTGCTCATGCGCTGCGCGGCCGCCGCCGCGTTCGCGCTCGCCGCGGGCCTGCCCCTGCAGGCACAGGCGCAAGCCCCGGCCCAGGCCCAGGCCACCAGCGCGCCGCCCATCAAGGTCGCCTTCATCGACCAGCTATCCGGGCCGCTGGCCAATGTCGGGCAGATCTTCCAGGCCAACCTGAAGTTCGCGCTCGACGACGCCAATGCCCAGGGCGGCGTGCTGGGGCGCAACTACGAGTTGCTCAGCTACGACAACAAGCTCTCTCCGCAGGAAAGCCTGACGGCACTGCAAAGCGCGATCGATGCCGGCGTCCGCGTGGTATTCACCGGCGCCTCCGGCTCGCCGGTGGTGACCGCGCTGGTGGAGGCCGCCAACCGGAACAACGAGCGCAACCCCGCGCAGCGCATCCTGATCATCAACTACGCCTCGCTCGACCCCGACCTGACGGGCGCGCGCTGCAGCTTCTGGCATTTCGCCACCGAGGCCAACACGGCGATGAAGATGCGCGCGCTGGCCAATTTCGCGCGCGAGCAAAAAAGCATGCACAAGGTGTACCTGCTCAACCAGGATTACACCCAGGGCCGCATCTGGGCCGCGCTGGGCCGGCAGATGATCGCCGGCGCTCGGCCCGATGTGCAGTTCGTCGGCGAGGCGCTGCACCCGCTGGCCAGGGTCAAGGACTTCGCGCCGTATGTCAGCAGGATCAAGGAAAGCGGCGCCGATACCGTGGTCACGGGAAACTGGGGCCAGGACTTGAGCCTGCTGATCAAGGCCGCGGGCGACGCCGGCTATGAGCTGAACTACCTGAACCACAGCGGGGGCGGCGCGCCCGGCACGGTGCTGGCCGTGTCGCAGGCGAAGAACGCGCACCTGACGTGGGTGGCCGAATACCTGCCCAACAGCGACGATCCGGTGCTGGCGGCGCTGGCAGCCCGGGTGAAGCAGACGCCGGCCGGCGAATACTTCGCCCCGCGCGTACTGATCTCCGTGCAAATGCTGAGCGAGGCGATCCGCCGCGCGAAATCCGACGATCCCACCAGTGTTGCATTTGCGCTCGAAGGCATGCAATACCAGTCGCCCGTGGGAGATGTGCTGATGCGCAAGGGCGATCACCAGTTGCTGTTGCCGCAGGTTGTGTCGACGATTGCACCGGTGGACGGCAAGTCTGTCAAGGTGGGCGTGGAAGGCACGCAATACGGCTTCCGCCTCGACGGCGTGACGGCGGGGCGGGACCTGAACCTGCCGTCGGCCTGCCGGATGAAGCGCCCGGCGGGCGCCTAGTGCGCCGATTCCGGTCTTCGTGACATCGGCGACGTCACGGCATCAGGGCTTGGCGCCGGTCACAGGACCGGCCGCCGCGGGCGCGGACGGCGTATCAGGTGCGCCCCCGGCACGTACCGCCCCCATCGCAGCGCCAACCGTGGCACCGCTCTCGCCGGCGGTCTGCACATCGCCACCGCTGGCCGGCGGCGCCAACTGGCGCAAGGCGGCGTCACGCTCGTCGCGCGGCAGGTCTCCAATGCGCCGCGCCGCGGCATAGAAAGCGGTCCAGTCGCCGCCGCTCTGCGCCAGCAGCGCCGTGAAGGCCGGCACCCATTGCTGGTAGGTCGCCACGGCGGCCAGTTGCGCATTGGTCAGCGGGCGCTCGAACCAGCGGTCGTAGCCGGTGTAGCCGCCCCACTCCTCCTTGAGCTGCGCATAGCGCGCGCGCAGGCCGGCGAAGATTTCCGCCTTGCCGGCGCGCTTGACCTCGTCGGGCACGGGCGAGCGATAGAGCGCGTCCAGCCGGTCCCGCGTGTCCAGCAGCATGGCGCGGAATTGCTGGCGGCGCATGTCGTACTGGAGATAGCTGGCGCGGGCATCGGGAGATGCCGCCAACGCCAACCAGCGCTCCACGCCGGCCGTTTCCACTGCGGTGGCAAAGGACTCGTTGAAGGTGGTGTCGTTGCGCACATAGACCACCTGGTGCGCCAGTTCGTGGAAGATCAGCCTGGCCAGCTCGCCTTCCGGCTGGTAGACGAAGGTGTTGAGCAACGGGTCGTCAAAGTAACCCAGCGTCGAATAGGCCGGAATGCCGGCGACGTAGGGCTCGAGCCCCTGCTTGCGCAGCCCTTCCGCATAGCTGTCCGCATCGGACTGGGCGTAGTAGCCGCGATAGCTGATGCAGCCCACCACCAGGAAGCACCACTTGTGCAGTTCCATCGACAGCTCGGGGGTAGCGAACACGCTCCACACCGCATACTGCCGATGCAGGTTGGCGTAGCGCCGGTAGCTGCCGTTATCGGGCAGCTTCAGCTCGTGCGAGGCGAAATCGCGGATGCTGCCGGCCTGCGCCAAGCGCTGTGCCAGCCGCGTATCCTTGGCTTCCTGCGCCGCGGCGATGGCATCCGGCAATGGCCGGGCTTCCGCCATCACGCCGAAGTGGCCGCCGATGGACTGCGCGTAATAGCCAATCGTGTCGCAGCCGGCCAGCAACGCGGCAAGCCCCAGCGTAGCCAGGGCCTGTAGCGCGCGTGCCGGCCGCCGGATCATGATGCCAGTGCGGACGCCGCCGGTTCCGCCTGCGCCATCCTGGCGGGCGCTGCTGCTTCTACCTGCACCAGGCAATCGTAGAACACCGGAGCACGGCCCAGGTCGGTCAGCCGCTGGCTGGTCAGCTCGTTGGCGTTCTTGCCGTCCGGCGCCAGCTTTTTCCACCAGATCGACAGCCCCACCACCAGCCCGCGCCGCGCGCGGTCTGTCACGCGGGCCCGCGCCATCATGCTGCCCCGGTCGTTAAAGGCGCGCACCATGCCGCCGTTGACGATGCCTCGGGGCGCTGCATCCTCGGGATGGATATCCAGGTGCGGCTCGCCCTCGGTTGCGCGCAGGCTGTCGACATTGACGAAAGTACTGTTGAGGAAGTTACGCGCGGGCGGCGAGATCATCGCCAGCGGATAGCGCGCCGCCAGTTCCGGCGCGGAGGCGGGCGTCTCGTAGGGCGGCACATAGCCGGGCAAGGGATCGAGGCCGTCGCGGCGCATGGCCTCCGAGTAAAACTCGCACTTGCCCGATGCCGTGAAGAAGCCGCCTTCGGCCAGCGGCGCCGCCGGCAGGTTGAGCTTCTGCCAGCCCTGCGCCTTGAGGGATTCCCAGCTGATGCCGGCGGCGCGCGGGTCGGTCGCCACGATGGCCTGGGCGGCAATGTCTTCGTCGCTGTCGGCAAAGCACGGCTCGTCAAAGCCCATGCGCTGCGCCAGCCGGCGGAAGATCTCGGTATTGGGGAGCGCCTCGCCCAACGGAGCGATGGCCTGGTTGTTGGCGAGGAAGTACGTATGCCCGTAGGCTTTGTGCACGTCCACATGCTCGAGCTGGGTGGTGGCCGGCAGCAGGATATCGGCATAGTCCGCGGTATCGGTGCGGAACTGCTCCAGCACCACGGTGAACAGGTCTTCCCGCGCGAAGCCTTCCGCCACTTTGGTCGACTGCGGCGCCACCGCCACCGGGTTGCTGTTGTAGACCACCAGCGCCTCGATCCTGGGTCCGCTCTCGCCGCCGGCGTCCAGCAGCGCATCGCCGATGGTGCTCATATTGACCGTGCGCGGCAACGCCGGCAGGTCCGGCAGCAGGTCCGGCCGTTGCAGTGCCGCGTTGTCCACCGGGAAGAAGCCCGAAGTGGACAGTTGCAGGCCGCCGGCCGCATGGCGCCACGCCCCCACCAGCGACGGCAGGCAGGCGACAGCGCGCACCGCCTGGCCGCCGCCGTGGGAGCGCTGCATGCCATAGTTCAGCCGGATCACCACCGGCTGGCGCTCGCGCACCGCCAGTTGCCCGTAGAGGCCGGCCAGCCACTCGATGTCCTCGGGGTCGATGCCGCACAGCTTGGCCGCATGCGCCGGCGTATAGGCCCGCACACGCTCGCGCAGTGCCTCGAACCCCACCGTGTGGCTGTCGATGTACTCGTGATCGAGCAGATCGTCGCGCATCAGCACATGCATGATCGCCAGCGCCAGCGCGCCGTCCGTGCCGGGCATGAGGGCGATATGGCGATGGCATTTTTCGGCGGTCAGCGACCGGTACGGGTCAATCGCCACCAGCGTGGCGCCGCGCCGCTTGGCTTCCTGCACGCGTGTCCAGAAGTGCAGGTTGGAGGCAATCGGGTTGCCGCCCCAGATGATGATGAGCCTGGCGTCGGGAACATGCTCGATGTCCATGCCGATACTCGCGCCGTAGGTATAGCGCAGCGCGGTTGCACCGGCACTGGCACAGATGGTGCGGTCGAGCAGCGAGGCGCCCAGCTTGTGGAAGAAACGCGCCGCCATGCTCTCGCCCTGCACCAGGCCCATGGTGCCGGCATAGCTATACGGCACGATCGCCTGCGGATCCCGCCCGGCGATGGCCGACAGGCGGGTAGCCACGGTGTCCAGCGCCTCGTCCCAGGAAATCGGCACGAACTTGCCTTCGCCCTTGGGGCCGACCCGCTTCATCGGTGTCAGCAGGCGGTCGGGATGGTAGGTGCGGTCCGTATAGCGCGACACCTTGGTGCAAAGCACGCCCTGGGTGCCAGGGTGGTCCGGATCACCCGCCACCTTGGTGGCGCGGCCGTCCTCGACGGTGACCAGCAAGGCACAGGTATCGGGACAATCGTGCGGACAGGCGGCACGGACGATGCGGGAGGCCATGGAATCTCCTGGCAAACGATTGGGGACGGGCGGCATGGCCGGGATCGGGGGGCGGCTGGACGGCCAGGCACGCGAGGCGGGCATGCCGGGCATCCTGGCGGCCTCGCGTGTTGTACGCCGGCGTCGTCCCGACGGGCGCCGCTGGGGAAATTGTTAGGCTCCGATTGTATTCGATTATGATAGCCCGACGCTGCGCCAGCAGATGGCGACAGGGCAGCGCCGGCACAGACCGGCAAGGCATTCACGGGTAAAGAAAACACCGTCTTTCACGGGGAAACCATGCAAGTGCATTCTGGGGTCAGGGGCTGGCGCATTGCCGGCCTGCTGGTGGCGTGCGCCATCGGCTCGTCATTCATTGCCAGTGCCAACGCCGAAAGCGGCGTCAGCGCCGACACCGTCCTGCTGGGCCAGTCGGCCGCGCTCACCGGGCCGACCGCCATGCTCGGCAAGCAGCTGAATGCCGGCGCGCGGCTTTACTTCGACTACGTCAACCAGCAGGGCGGGATCTACGGCCGCAAGATCGAACTCAAGGTCCTCGACGACTTCAACGAGCCGGAATCCGCCGCCAAGAACACGCGCGCGCTGATCGACGACGACCATGTCTTCGCGCTGTTCGGCTACGTGGGCACCGAGACCGGCGAGGCCTCGCTGCCACTGGCAACCCAGGCCCGGGTGCCGTTCTTCGCCCCCTACAGCGGCGCCCAGTCGCTGCGCGAACCATTCAACCGCTACGCCTTCCACGTGCGTGCGGGCTTCAACGAAGAGGCCGCGGCCATCCTGCGCCAGATCCGCGTGACCGGCCTCAAGCGGGTGGCGGTGGTGTACAACGAGGATGCCTACGGCAAGGCAGGCCTGGGAGCACTCGAACGCGCGCTCAAGGCGGCGCCCGACAGCGGCGTGCAGATCGTCGCGCGCGAGGGCGTGGTGCGCAATACCGTGGAAATCGGCGACGCCATGCAAGGCTCGATGAAATCCAAGCCCGACGCGGTGGTGATGATCAACGCATACCGGACCACGGGCGCCTTCGTCAAGGAAGCCCTGCGCCGCGGCTTCAATGGCCAGTTCTATAACGTCTCGTTTGTCGGCACCCAGGCGCTGGCCAAGGAAGTCGGCCCCAAGGGCAGTGGCGTGATCATTTCGCAGGTCATGCCCCATCCCGGCAATGCCACGCTGCCGGTGGTGCGCGAATACCTGCGCCTGCTGCAGGCGGCCGGCAAGCCCAACGAGTTCGACTACGCCAGCATCGAAGGCTTTATTGCCGCCAAGGCCTTCGCCGAAGGCCTGCGCCGGGCCGGCAAAGACCTGACCCGCGAAAAGCTGATCACAGCACTGGAAGGCATGAAGAGCCTCGACCTGGGCGGCTACATCATCAACTTCAGCCCCGACAGCCACATCGGCTCGAAATTTGTCGAGATGACCATCATCAACTCAAGGGGGCAGGTGATTCGCTGACGTAAAGGCGTCCCACGCCAAATGTGGGCGCTCTTTTGCCCACCTTTTTGCCAGGACAGAAACCAAGACGGAAAAGCAGGCCACCACCTCCCCGGAGGGGAGGTGAAACTGACGTTGACGTCAGGCAGTCAAGCCCGATCCTCCCTACGCCATATCATTCAAATGGCAAGCCGAAAAGCGCATCGGCGCAATCTCCTTGAGCAACGGCTGCTCCTCCCGGCAACGCGGCATCGCATGCGGGCAACGCGGATGGAAATGACACCCAGGCGGCGGATGCAACGGTGACGGAATCTCCCCCTTGATCGCCACAAACGTCTTCTTGCCAACCTCCAGCTTGGGAGCCTCCGCCAGCAGCGCCTGCGTATAAGGATGATTCGGACTGGCAAACACATCCTCCGCCGGCGCCGACTCCACCACCCGCCCCAGGTACATGATCACCACGCGATCGCTGATGTGCTTCACCACGCCGAGATCGTGGCTGATGAAGAGATAGGTCAGGTTCAGCTCCTGCCGCAAGCGCATGAAGAGATTCAGCACCTGGGCCTGGATCGACACATCGAGTGCAGCCACCGACTCATCGCACACCAGGAATTCCGGCTTGACCGCCAGCGCCCGCGCGATGCCGATCCGCGCACGCTGCCCGCCCGAGAACTGGTGAGGAAAGCGGCGCAGCACGGTGGGGTCCATGCCCACCCGCACCAGCATGTCCTCCACATAACGTTTCTGCTCGCCGCGCGGCACCATGCCGTGCACCACCGGCGCCTCGCCGACGATGTCCATCACGCGCAGGCGCGGATTCAGCGAGGCATAGGGATCCTGGAAGATCATCTGGATCGCCAGTTGCTTCTCTCGTTTCTTCTCGGGCGGCAGGCGGTCCAGATCGACCCCCTTCCAGTACCGCGAACCTTCCGTCAGCGAATGCAGGCCCACGGCCATGCGGCCCAGCGTGGACTTGCCGCAACCGGACTCGCCGACCAGGCCGACCACCTCGCCGGCGCGAATGGCCAGGTCGACGCGGTCCACGGCATGCACCACTTCTTCCTGCGCGCCGGCGCCGAACACATTGGCGATCTTGGCTGCGGTGTCGAGCGATTTGACGAATCGCTTGGATACGCCTTTCAGCTCGAGAATCGGTGCGCTGGGCGTGGGTTCTGCAACGGGTTCGGACGTCATGGCAGCGAGTGCGGGATCAACAACGGTGGCGCTCATGCGGCCTCCTGCTCTGCAAGGACCGGATGAAAGCAGCGCAGGCGACGTCCGTCCGCAGCAGTATCCAGCGGTGGTGTCGTCTTGCACACATCGGTAGCATAGGCACAACGTTCGCGAAAAGCACAGCCAGCCGGCAGGTTCAGCAGCGACGGCGTCATGCCAGGAATCTGGCGCAGCGGCGCGCCGCGCGGATTGCGCGAAGGCGCGGAGCTGATCAGGCCATGGGTATAGGGATGCTGGGGCCGCTCGAGCACCTGGCGCACGTCGCCGGCTTCGACAATCTTGCCGGCATACATTACGCAAACGGAGTCGGCCAGGCCGGCCACCACGGACAGGTCGTGGGTGATCCAGATCAGCGCGGTGCCGGATTCGCGGCACAGCTTCTGCATCTCGTAGAGAATCTGGCCCTGGATGGTTACGTCCAGCGCGGTGGTGGGCTCGTCGGCGATGATCAGGTCGGGCTTGTTCAACAGGGCGATGGCAATCGCCACGCGCTGGCGCATGCCGCCGGAGAACTGGTGAGGATAGGCGCGCAAGCGCTCGTCCGGCGAGGGAATGCCGACGCGGGCCAACGCGTTGCGGGCACGCTCGCGCGCCACCGCCTTGTCGACCTTCTCATGCGCCAGCACCGCTTCGATCATCTGCGTATCGATGCGCAGGACCGGGTTCAGCGTCATCATCGGATCCTGGAAGATCATCGCGATGCGGTTGCCGCGCACGTCGCGCATCTGCGCCGGCGTGAGGTTGCGCAGGTCGCGCGTGACGCCATCCCGGCTGGTCAGCTCGATACGGCCGTCCACCACTTTGCCGGGCGGATCGATCAGGCCCATGATCGAGTAACCGGTCATCGACTTGCCCGAGCCGGACTCGCCCACCAGGCCCATGATCTCGCCGCGGCCGACCGAGAACGAAACGTCGTCGACGGCGCGCGCGACACCGCCACGCGTAAAGAACTGGGTCTTGAGACCTTCTACCACTAGGGTCGGTTTGCTCATGTTCGCTCCTGTCGTGCTGCGTTACTGCGTTTGCAGGCGCGGATTGAGTACGTCACGCAGCTGGTCGGCGACCAGGTTCATGGCCACGATGGTGACCACCAGCGCAATACCCGGGAAGAAGCTGATCCAGTACTTGCCGGACAACATGTATTGCTGGCCGTTGGCGATCAGCGAGCCCAGCGACGGCTCGGTAATGGGCACGCCCAGGCCGAGGAAGGACAACGTGGCTTCCAGCGTGATCGCCGATGCCACCTGCAGCGCAGCGATCACGATCAGCGGCGGCAGGCAATTGGGCAGCAGGTGGCGGAACATGATCCGCGCTGGCGACAGCCCGAGGCAGGTGGCGGCTTCGATATATTCCTTGCGCCGCTCGACCAGCGCCGCGCTGCGCGTGGTGCGCGCGTAATAAGCCCACTGCACAGCCACCAGCGCGATCACGATATTGCCGATGCCCGGACGCAGGAAAGCCAGCAGGATCAGCGCCAGCAGGATGGGCGGGAACGACAGCTGCAGGTCGGCCACGCGCATGATGATGGCCTCGACCCGGCCGCCGAGGAAGCCGGCGATCAGGCCCAGCGTGGCGCCCAGCAGCAGCGCGATCACCGTACTGACAACGCCTACGCCGATGCTGATGCGCAGGCCGTACATCACGGCGGAGAGAATATCCCGGCCCTGCTCGTCCGAGCCAAGCAGGAAGGTCATGCCGTCGTCGGACTTCTCGCCAGGGGCCATGCGCGAGTCGAGCACATTCAGTGTGGCGAGGTCATAAGGGTTCTGCGGCGACAGCCATGGCGCGAGCAGCGCGATCAGCACGATGGCGATCAGCAGGACCAGGCCGGTCACCGCGATCTTGCTGGAGAAGAACTGGCTGGCGAAGCGCCGCAGCGGGGTCTGTTCGGCTAGCGGCAGCGGTGCCGCCGCGGATTCGGTTTCGATTGCGGTTGTCATGAGCTCAGCCCTTGTTGTCGGCGATACGCACGCGCGGATCGAGCACGCTGTAGATGATGTCCACCAGCAGGTTGATCAGGATGAACAGCGTCACGATCACCATCAGGTAGGCCACGATGACCGGGCGGTCGAGCAACTGGATGGAATCGATGATCAGCTTGCCCATGCCGGGCCACGCGAAGATCGATTCGGTCACGATGGCAAAGGCGATGATCGAGCCGAACTGCAGGGCAATCACCGTGACGATGGGGATCATGATGTTCTTGAGCACATGCACGCCCACGATGCGCGAGTTGGACAGGCCCTTGGCCCGCGCGAACTTGACGTAGTCCTGCATCATCGCCTCCTGCGTGCCGGCGCGCGTGAGCCGGATCACCATGGCGATATTGAGCAGCGACAGCGTCACCGCCGGCAGCAGCAGGTGGCGCAAACCGTCCATCGTGAGGAAGCTGACGGGGATGCCAAGCAGCGATGCGGTCTCGCCGCGCCCATTGGACGGCAGCCAGCCCAGTTGCACCGCGAACACCATGATGAGCATCAGCCCGACCCAGAAGGTCGGCAGCGAAAAGCCGAGGATGGAGACACCCATGATGGTCTTGCCGGCTACGCCGCCGGGACGCAGGCCCGCCCACAAGCCGAGCGGAATGCCGAGCAGCACGGCCAGCAGGATGGCGCACACGGCCAGCTCCATGGTGGCCGGCATGCGCTCGAAGATCAGCTTGAGCGCCGGCGTGCCGTGCGCGAAAGAAGTGCCCAGATCGCCGTGCAACGCATTGCGCAGGAAGATCCAGTACTGTTCCCAGAGTGGCTTGTCCAGGCCAAGCGCGGCAATGGTGCGCTTGATGTCCTCCTGGTCGGCCTGAGGATTGATCAGGATATCGACCGGGTTGCCGATGGCAAAGACGCCCAGGAAGACCAGCAAGGACATGACGAAGAGCACAACTACGCTCTGCATCAAGCGTCGAATGATAAAAACCAGCATGTTCGGAAGCTTTCCTTCGCCGATGACAGGCCACGGCGCCTGTGGGCGCCGCCTGGCTGCACCGGCAGTCGGCTCGTGGCTAGGCCCGGCTACCGTCCGGGGATGAATCGTAGGGAAGCGGCCGCACAGACCGCGGATGCTTCCCGCTTATACCTGCGGATGCATTCTTGTCCGGGGGCACGATGTCATGGCCGCGCCCCCGGCGTTTCACTTGTCACTTCACTGCGGCTTGAAATTGTGCGCGTACGTCCGTTCGTCGGTACGAGGCACGTACGTGATGCCCTTCTGGGTAGCCCAGGTCGTCACCTGCTGATGGATCGGGATGATACCGCCATCGTTGATGGCAATCGCGGTAGCTTCCTGCAACAGCTTGGAACGCTCGCCGTCATCCACGGTGGCCAGCGCCTTTTCCAGTACCACGTCCATCTTCGGATTGCAGTACTCACCCCAGTTGGTCGTGCCAAAGCCCTTCTTCGGATCCTCGCAAGCCAGCAGCGCGCGCAGCGGCGAGCTGACTTCGCCGGTTTGCGCGCCCCAGCCCAGCAAGCCGAACGAGAACTCGTGCTTGATGCCCTTGGACGAGTAGGTTGCCATCGGCATGCCCTCCACCTTTGTCGTAATGCCGATGCGGGTCAGGTTCTGCGCAATGGTCTGGGCAATCTTCTCGTCGTTGACGTAGCGATTGTTAGGCGTGTGCAGGGTAATACCGAAGCCGTTCGGATAGCCCGCCTCCGCCAGCAGCTTCTTGGCGCCTTCCGGGTCGTACTTGACCGTCTTCAGGTTGGGGTTGTAGCCGAACAGCGTGGGCGGCACCAGGTTGTTGGTCGGTTCGGACAGGCCTTCCATCAAGCGGTCCTTGATGCCCTGCCGGTTGATGGCCATGCTGATGGCATTGCGCACGCGCGCATCCTTCAGCGGGTTCTTGTCCATCGGCGCACCTTCCTTGGTGGTGACAAAGGGCGACTTGTCTTTCTTGTCATCGGTGTACAGGTAGATCACGCGGTGCGAGATCTTCGAGAAGAACGTCAGCTTGGGATCCTTGCGCACCTGCGGCAGGTCTGGCGTCGGCACGTTCTCGATGGCCTGCACGTCGCCGGACAGCAGCGCCGCCATGCGCGTGGCCGGATTCGGGATGAAGCGCAGCGTCACCTTGTCCCACGCAGGCTTGGGGCCCCAGTAGTCAGGGTTCTTCACCAGGTCCACCCGGTCGTCGCGCGCATAGTTGACGAACTTGAAGGGGCCGGTGCCGATCATGCCCTTGCCCTGCGCGAAGTCGTCCGAGGTCAGGCCCTGCGTCGCCTTCTTCTGCACGATGAAGATCGACGTCAGGTCGTTCAGCATCAGCGGGTACGGTGTGTTGGTGGTGAGCTGGATGGTGTACTTGTCGATCACCTTCTTGTTGATGATCGCCTTGGTGTAGACGTCGAACTTGCCGGGGCTGTTCAGGATGGTGGCCGGGCGCTCGAGCGACCAGATGATGTCCTCGGTGGTGAGCTCGGAGCCATCGTGGAACTTCACGCCCTTGCGGATCTTGAATTCCCAGGTCAGGTTGTTGACCAGCTTCCAGGACTCGGCCAGGCCGGGAATGATCTTGCTGTCCGCGTCCATCTTCACGAGACACTCGAACATGTGCTCGGAGACGTTGATGTTCGAGAACAGGTTATAGAAATGCGGATCCATCGAGGTCGGGGGCGAACTCATGGCCAGCTTGAAATCGACCGCGTGGGCCTGGCTGGCAAAACCGAAGCTCATGGCCGCGGTTACCACCATGGCACCGAATGCCTTCTTGCATGTGCGAAGGGACATCGCGCAACTCTCCCAGGGGAAAAATGGTAGCAAACAACTACTAAGGGCAGCGTTGGCACATCGCGCCGGGCGCCGCATTTTGGTGCGGCTGGATGGGCGATCAGCGGCAACGTTGCCGGGCAGGCACATCAAGCATGAACTGTTCCAGCAGTGGACCCTGCGGGGCAATGCGGGGAAACCCCCGCGCTGTCTTGCCCGCAGTGCATCACGCGCACGCGCGTAATCGCGCACTTGTGGCCTGCCGGGCGCCTGTTTTGGCGCTTTCACGCAAGGCGTCGTATGATCCGGATATCCCTCGCCCAAACTGGCATCATGACACTCATCCCCGAAATTCTTCAGGCGCAAGCCGAGATCCGCACCATCCGACGCGACATCCACGCCCACCCGGAGCTTTGCTTCAAGGAGGAACGGACTTCGGACGTGGTGGCGCAGAACCTCGCCGCCTGGGGCATCGAAGTTCATCGCGGCCTTGGCACCACCGGCCTGGTTGGTGTGATCCGCAATGGCAATAGCGGCCGCAGCATCGGCCTGCGCGCCGATATGGATGCGCTACCGCTGCAGGAGGCCAACACCTTCGGCCACCGCTCGCAGCACGATGGACGCATGCACGCCTGCGGCCACGACGGCCATACGGCGATGCTGCTGGGGGCAGCGCGCTATCTGGCCGAGCACCGGAACTTCGACGGCACCATCAACCTGATTTTCCAGCCGGCCGAGGAAGGCGGCGGCGGCGCCCGCGAAATGATCAAGGACGGCCTGTTCGAGCGCTTTCCCTGCGATGCCGTGTTCGGCATGCACAACTGGCCCGGCATGCCTGCCGGCAGCTTCGGCACCACGGCCGGGCCACTGATGGCGTCGAGCAACGAATTCCGCATCGTCGTGCACGGCAAGGGCGCGCATGCTGCGCTGCCGCACAATGGCAACGATCCCGTTTTCACCGGAACGCAAATTGTCTCGGCGCTGCAAGGCATCATCACGCGCAACAAGCGTCCGATCGATGCCGCGGTGATTTCGGTCACGCAGTTCCATGCCGGCGACGCCACCAATATCGTGCCGGATGAGGCCTGGATCGGCGGCACGGTGCGCACCTTCACCCTGCCTGTGCTTGATCTGATCGAGCGCCGCATGGAAGAAGTCGCGCGGGCTGTGGCAAGCGCGTTCGATTGCACCGTGGATTTCGAGTTTCATCGCAACTACCCACCCACCGTCAACAGCGAGGCGGAAACGGTGTTTGCCGCGGAAGTGGCAAGGGAACTGGTGGGTGCGGACAACGTCGACGACAAGATCGAGCCGACCATGGGCGCCGAGGATTTCTCCTTCATGCTGCTTGAAAAACCGGGGTGCTACCTGTTCATCGGCAATGGTGAAGGCGTGCACCGCGAAGCCGGCCATGGCCTTGGCCCGTGCATGCTGCACAACCCGAGCTATGACTTCAACGACGAGATCCTGCCTGTTGGCTCGACCTTCTTCGTAAAGCTGGTGGAAAAGTGGCTGGCTCCTGCCTGAGTACGCAGATCAGCGCCGCGCCGGCCTGCAACGCCGGCGCGGAGTCATGACGTTGAAAGGGTATCAGTCCAGCGCGATGTCGCCGTACCAGCTTTCAGCGCGGCTCTTGGTATTGTCGGTATCGGTCATGAGCCCGATCGCCACTACCTTCCCCGGATCGGTCCCGAAGGCCTTGCGGTAGTCGGCGCGCAAGTCGCGCCGATGGCAACGCCATTCGTTGGTGTGGCGGGTACCGGAATCCACCACGATCATGCGCACGCGCTCGGTGTGCGGGTTCGACAGCACGGAGCCTTCCGGCTTGCGCCCTCCCCAAATGTACATGAGCGTGGCATAGGGCATCTCACGCCCTGTCGTCAGCCGCGCCATCTCGTACATCAGTTGATCCTTGAGCGAGAGACTGCCCTTGTCGCCATCGAACGCGACGAAGATGCGCAGCGGCGAGTCCTCGCGCGGGGCCTGGCTATTGTCGGCACTGCGGATTACGTCGCGCGTCTTCCACGTCCAGTTCAGCATGCCCGGCTCGCGCCCCACCAACGGCACATACAGGCCCGAGGCCGAACTGTCGGCTTCTGCATGTAACACCATGCGTCGGTCGACTTCGGTCAAGGTATAACGGGTGGGAAGCTTGTTTCGGTTGACGGTCCAGGGCTGCCAGCCTGCTGGCTTGCTAAGCCCATAGGGAGCCGCCGAAAACAACGGCAGCCCCTTTAGTGTAGGGTGTTCTTCCACCTCGCTGCCATGGTCGACTTCGGCGTGTTCCTCGCTCGACGAAGCGAGGTCCCGAGCCGGCGGCCCGGGTGGAACCAGCGTGTCCGTCGGCACGGCATGCCTGAGTTGATCGATATGCGTGGCAAAGCTGCCGCAATCGATCGCCGAGGCGGCAGCCATGGCCCCAGGGCCCGATTGCACGACCGGCGCACGCTCGGTGGACGCCGTTTCCAGTGTGCCGCAACCCGCCAAAGTAAGCGCACCTACCACGCCGGTCAGTGCCGACAGGCAAAATCTGGCCGCCATTGATCCCCCGCCTGGATGCCACTGCCGGCGGTGCGCTATCGCGCTCGCCGGCATCGGATCTTTGAAATCTTTCGAACTGCGTCGATGCATCGAACTGCGTCACGGGGGACTGTGCCCTCGCTTGGGGCTACGGTAACAGAACGATATGGGGGAAGGAAGGCTCCAGTACCCTGATTGGGGGACTTCTGCGACAACGTTGACGCCGCCGCAAAAGCAAAACCCCCCAGTACTTTCGTACTGGGGGGTTTCAAGGGAGAGCCTGGCGATTACCTACTTTCACACGGGTATCCGCACTATCATCGGCGTGGAGTCGTTTCACGGTCCTGTTCGGGATGGGAAGGGGTGGTTC
>NZ_JBFTOX010000014.1:0-155913 GCF_056398185.1 Cupriavidus sp. 05L310 | reverse complement strand
GATTCAATCGTCAACGCGTCACCCAAAAAGGCAGAAGTAAACGCGAGACTCAGACAGTTTACAAGTGCCGCTTCAAGTCCTTGAATGTAAACACTTTTCCGGGGCGCCAGGATCGCTTCGGTGGGTCAACGATGTGTATAACCGCATGGTGTAAAGTGCGTGTCTTTGTTATATTTTTGCTACATTTCATTGCTCGTTTTCCCAGTACACAGCGTACGGGATGAACGGCTGGGGTAACGCTTTTTCGCATGAATACTCCCAATCGGATGCGAAGTGAAACTCAATACGTGATCATCAGTGGGTGACCGGTTGATTCAGGACCGAGTGAAGGGCCGTCATTGTACTTTGTGCTGCCGGCCTGATTCCCGCTGCATTGTGTGATCGCGAGTTTTGGGGAATAACCGCGAGTTTGATGCCCGGCAAAAGCGTTACGCCAGAAGTGTGTTATGTAGGCCTATTGCATCGACGTGGACGCTGCGGAATCCTGAAACGGAAGGTGCAGGCTCGACGCGTGGCATATAGTCAGCAGTTGTCCGGAAAACTACATAGTCGTGATTGCGTGAAGGCTTCACGAGTCAACCCAATGAACCCGAGAACGGAGAAAACCATGTCGAAGAACCCCGTACGCCAAACTCTTGCCGCGATCGTTGCCGCCCTGGCGTTGCCTGCGCTGGCCGGCACCGTGACGGGCACGGCGGCTTATCGCGAGCGTATCGCGTTGCCTCCCGATGCCGTGTTTGAAGTCACGCTGCAAGACGTATCGCGCGCCGGAGCGCCAGCCAAGGTTATCGGCCGCTCCACGCTGGATCCGGCGGGCCAGCCACCCTTTCATTTCGGGGTTGCCTACCAAGACCAGGCGATTGAACCTGGCCATCGCTACGCCGTGCGGGCGGTGATCCGGCAGCACGGCCGGTTGCTGTTCACCACCGACACGCATGTCCCGGCGCTCGACGGCAGCAATGCGCCACTCCAGTTGCAGCTGGTATCGGCTTCGAGGGGCGAGGGGAAACCATCCGCCCAGGTGCCTGACAGTCCGTTGCGCGGGACTTACTGGAAGCTCACGCGGATAGGCGATGCGCCGGTCAGCGTGGCGGAGCACCAGCGGGAACCGCACCTGATCCTTGCCACCGACGAAGCGCGACTGTCAGGCAATGGCGGCTGCAACAGCCTGATGGGCGGCTTTGAAGTCGATGGGGACCAGCTTCGCATCAAAGGCCTGGCAGGCACCATGATGGCCTGCGCACAGGGCATGGCCCAGGAAACGCAGATCCTGCGCGCCCTGGAAACCGTACGGCGCTATCGCATCGCGGGCCACCAGCTCGATCTGCTCGGGGCCGACAATGTCGTGGTGGCGCGCTTCGAGGCCGTGGCGCAGCGCTAGAAGAGGCTGTTCATCGGAAGAGTGTGACGAGCGTGACTTCATCTTTGCGGGTCGCAGTGCGCATCTGTTGATGCTGTGCCCATGGCGGGCGGAGCACGCAGTTTGTCACCAGGATGGTAGCCACGGCCAGGCCGAGCCCATCGAGAGCGAGAAGTGCTCCGAGGCCGGGGACGATGCGCACAAGGGCCTTGGTGCGCGTAGTCATCTAAGGCCCTCCGCCGCAACACGCTCGGCGAGCGCAGCCCATCGTTTCGGGCTGTCTCTCACAACATGGGCATAGTAGAAGTGCCCCTCGCACTTGCCGGCGAGCATCTGGCTCTCAAGCATCGGCACCGATTCAACCAGCTCGCGCCAAGGCATTCCGGCGTAGATCGGGTCTCCGAACGGCTCCAGATCGATAACGATGGTCTTGCGGATGTTCTCGTGGTTGCGCAGGTGTGAAAGGAACCCCGCCTCAATCGGTGAGCCCACCAGTACCAAATGGTCGATCACGTGGCCGGCACGGGCATATGACCATGCGGTTTGCGCGGCCAGGAGAGAGCCGTAGCTGTAGCCGATCAGGTTGAACTGCGGAGCCTCCATCGCTATACCGCCCGCAATCGTCCACTCGCTGTCGTCGCGCGAGCGGATCGGCATTCCCGAATGGATAGCGTCAAGCAATGTGCCAGCGAATTCGTTTCCATTTGGCATGGCTGCGCCAGCGGCATGGGTCAGCCCAGCGAAGCAGTGCGCAATCCCCGCCTTCCGGAACGCATCGAGCAGCGGCTGAACATATCCGCCGTCCAGCTCGGCACTGCCCCAATACAGCGTGCCGCGGGGCTGTAACAGATAGACCTTGACCGGCGCCCGGTCCTCGATAGGCGTATGTTGCACCTTAACCGTCTTGATCGGCCGCATCAGGCGCCCGGCCCCCAAGATTTCGATCTTCATGGTCGATGCGGTGTCGCTGGCGACGCGCTCACTCATCCCCTGTTCGTCAGTGCGGCCGTCAAACGTACCCAGCTCACCGATGAGGCGATATCTCACGCGCGCCAACGGTTGCCCCGTCTGCTCGTTGATGAGCTGGATCTGTTGGTCGTACTGCGGGTTGGATGCCGCAAATATGCTCTGTGCGGGGGAGATGGCCGCGGGTGCGCCATTGCGTGCGCCCATATCGTCGAACCATTTTTCGCCGGCAAGCAGAGCAACAATGCGCGGCGGCGTCGGGCACCGGCACAGGACAATATCGCCGTCCAGGGCAATCTCGCCCATGAACTGCATCCGGCGTGGCCCGCCGGCCTTGGCAATCGTGCCAGTGCTCTTGCAGGCTTCGCAGTATGCCTGGCCTCCGATCATCGCTGTCTGGCGAGCGGGATCGCCAAAAGTGCAACCTCGGCCTGGAGAGGGCAGGATCCTGCCACCATCCTCCAGTTCGTCGTTAACGCAGGCAATTCTTCGCTTCATGGCTGGGCCTCCCAAATGCCGATGGGCCGCTTGTTCTTCTGCATACGCTCTCTCTCCGGATGGGCTATGTGCGCAAATGTAGCCCCGATTTGAGCGTAATGCCTCATTGGAATCAATGGGACAAGTACTAATTTTTTTTAGCGCCTTATAAAGAATAGCGATAGTGGAAAAAATCGTTATGAAAGATATGATTCATCCGATTCCTTTAATCATTTACTCGTCCTATCTGTGTCGTAGATTTGCTACATCCATGGAAAACAAGATTGATTGAATAGGTTATGCGAACCTTGCAATGCCTGAAACACTGAAACCGAGTAAAGTATGGGCGTCTCAGCCAGATTGAGATTTTCCATCTTGACGAGTTTTGTTCTTGAAGGGAACCCATCCATATGGGATGAGATTTCCGGAGCAAATGCCAGATAGATTGGACCGGCGCGAGATCGACCGCCACGAGTCACAGGCCGTCAACGTTTTTCGTCAATCGATCTTGTCAGATCAAGGAGTGCAGGCATGGCCCTGGAAGGTTTCAAGCGAATTCAAGAATTGAGGGAAGAGGAAGCTAAACTGGGTGATAAGCTCATTGCCCTCCGGATCAAAGACAGGCAGCGGATCCTCGACGAGCTAAAAAAGGAGTTTCACGTCTTCCTCGGCGGGGAGGGTTTTTCCGTGTCGACACACGGGAAACAGATTCGCGCAAGTTACGGTGACGCCGTACTGACGCTGGATGTCCCATCCGCATCGGCTGCCTTCCTCGGGGCTATTTCCGTGCTGAAGTTGTCGGACTCACGGCTGCCGCGTCAGAAGTGGGTTCTGTCGGTCGACCCGGGCAATGTGCGGGCACCGCGCCCCACCGCGGTGGTCCAGATGCTAAGCAGCGACGAAGTCGAACGCCTGCAGGGCAGGGTAGATGAACTGAAACAAGGGCTATTGAATTTCCAGCCATGGGAATATTCCATCCAGTATTTCCGTGAAACCAATGGCGCTGGCAACGCTGCAGCGAGCAAAGGCGCGCAGGTCGTGACCACGCTGACGGAAGCACTGACAGGTATTTTGGAGGGCAAGGACTAACGGACGCGCGACCCTGGTCAACATCGGTTGCTGCCGGGGCTACCAATTGGCGCAGCAGCTCCGGGTCACCTTCATATGGGCACAGTGCGCATGCCTGGTGCTGCAAGTCGGATTTCACCCGAAGTGGGGCACTCAGCTTGATGTACACGGGTTGATGTCGATGCCGGTGAGTGGCACAAGCCGTCATTGGTTCATCTATCGGTGCCGTCGGCACAGGCTTGCCGAAATGGTCGGGCGCCAGCGCGATCGGAACCGGCGGCAACCAGTCCGCACAGACCGGCGGCGACCGGGCGGGGCCAGGTGCCAGCCCAGTGCATACGCCGCCCCCAGCAGCGCATGCCAGTGCGCATCGTGCCATGAGGGGTTCCGGCGCGGGCCACGCAAGTCAAATCGGTGTAGCCGTACCATTTCGTCTTCTGATGTGTATCGGGCTCCAGCACGTCACACATCCCCGCGATGAGGGAGTGGACGCGAAAGCGCACTGTTGTCGATGCCAGGAAAGCTAGGCTGGACTACAACGCTACAACGCCCACACGAACCCCGCTTTTGCCGGCAACCGTCCTCCATTCGGCTAGGTCAGTCCTGTAGTCTGGGCGATACGGGGCCCCGGGTGCAGCCGCAGCGATCGAAGAAGAATATATGAAATTGATTGTCAATCGTTAGAGTTGAAAACAGAATAAAACAAAGGTAAATAGGATTATTCCTATTCTATTAGGAAAAGTACGATTTTATTCAAGTGGACTTGACTTGTTGTTTGATAGAAGAATAGTATGGCCAAATATTTTAGTGATTTTTATTTAATGAAATCTGTTGCCTCCTCCGGAATCCCTGCTGAATTCGATGATGCTTTGCTCGTCGGCACCTCACCGCTCTGGTCGAGAATCGCTGGTTCGCTGAAGGCGCGTATCTTGGCTGGTGAGTGGGCGCCAGGTACAGCGATTGCAACGGAGAGCGCTTTGGCACAGCACTATCGCGTCGCGGTCGGAACTGTGCGCGCGGCGATTCACGTGTTGGTGGACCAAGGCATGCTCGAGCGGGCGCAGGGCCGCGGGACCTATGTGAGAGGTGCCCTATACGGGGCCTTTATGACGCGATTTCTTCGCTGTGATGATGACAGCGCAGAGCTTCCGCAGTCTCGCATCATGTCTAGGCAGGTCTTGCCCGCACCGGTCGACGTGGCCGCGAAGCTAGGGTTGGAAGAAGGCGCGCAGGTAGTGCACTTGTCACGGCAGCGCAGTTGGAAGGGAATGGTCCGATTGCTCGAGACCATTTGGCTGCCGGAGGTGAGATTTCGCGGGTTGTCCGTACTTGAACCCCGCGAATTCCCCGCTCTGTTGTATCCGTTTTACGCGGTACGTTGCGGGGTGACGGTCTGTCGAGCCGTCGATGATCTGAGCTTTACCAGGCTAGGCGGACGCGAAGCGGAACTGCTTCGTGTGGCTGAGCACCACCCGGCATTGTCGGTAACTCGTGTTGCGTTCGATATGGCGGATAAGCCTGTGGAATATCGCCTGGCCTTGGGTAACGGAGACGAGTTTCAGTACCGCACCGAGACTCGTTGAAGGCCTGTCAACCCCGATGGTGTTAAGCGGGACCTTCGCGTTATAGCGGCCCGCTCGGGAAGTAGCCGCAAATTGATTGGAGACCTATGCGATTCGCAGTCTGTGCATCTATAGCCGTGCTTTGCTGTGGCCTGATCGGTAGCCACGCGCAAGCGACGGCATGGCCGACGGAAAAACCTATCCGGTTAGTCGTGGGCTATCCACCGGGCGGAGGTGCTGATGCAATGGCACGCCTGCTGTCGCCTCTTCTCAGCCAGGAACTGGGGCAAAGGGTCACGGTCGACAATCGCCCTGGCGCTGGGGGTAGGATTGCCGCGGATCTGGTCGCAAAAACGGATCCGGATGGCTATACGCTGCTGCTGGATGCATCATCGTTTGCGATCAACCCGGCCCTGTACAAACGACTGCCTTATGACCCCATCGGATCGTTCGTGCCGGTATCGTTGATTGCCTTGTTCCCGAACATCCTGGTCGCGAATCCTGGTTTTCCTGCATCCTCGGTGGGTGATGTGGTGTCATTGGCTCGCAAGGAGCCAGGTCGAATTGCCTATGCATCAGGTGGGAATGGGACCGCACAGCACTTGGCTGGTGCGATGTTTGCGCAGTCCATGGGAATCGAGTTGCTACATGTCCCCTACAAGGGCGGCGGCCCGGCCTTGGCTGACGTCATTGCCGGTCAGGTCCCGGTCTTCTTCGCCAACACGGCCTCCGCCTTGCCTCATATCCGCGCCGGAAAGCTCCGCGCGCTTGCCGTGACCGGCGACAAACGTGTCGCAGCCCTGCCCGGCACGCCGACCATGGCAGAAGAGGGAGTGATGCGCTATGAGGTGTACGAGTGGAACAGCGTGTTTGCTCCTGCCGGCACACCACCCCACATCGTACAGCGTCTTTCGGAAGCGATTCGCAAGGCAATGAGCGAGTCCGAGAGCCGGGAACGTGTGAGTAACCTCGGCGGTGCGGTCGTGGCAGGAACGCCATCGGAAGCATCTCGGTTTATCAAGGTGCAGATGACCGAGTGGGAGAAGGTCATCAGCCGCGATCGAATTCAGGCCGATTGAATTGTGTTGCAGTCGCGAGGTGGCGCCGTGAGGAGAATCAGGAAACTGGCCGCAAGGATTGCTATGGTGTGCGCAGATAGCGCAATACCAGCCCCCGGTTGTTGCGCTTCATCTGGCGATAATGCAGCCGGCCCGGCGCCGAGGCGATCCATGCGCAGCGCGCGTGCGCGTTCGCGGCGGGAAAGAATTCCAGCGTCTCGGTGCCCTCGAGTATGGCGCGCGCCTGCTATGGTGCGGATTCCTGTTTCGTACAAGTCGATGATCATCCGGCGATGATCAACCATCCCCGCTAGCCGGCCTCCCATCGGCTGTCAATACCAAACGGGCCTTGTTTAACCGAGGCTCATCAACCGATGGAAATGCGTTGGCTATCTGGCTCTCCAGGCTCCCCCGCCATTGGAAAGCGCTTCGTCAGTGGATGGCGCCAGGTTCGGACTTGTCCGATAGACAGCCCTTGATGTGGTGAGCTAGCCTGTTCCGCTAAATGGCACTGGCACACGCGCACGCGCACGCGTCCATGCCGATCAACGAGAAACCGGATTTCACTGCCGCCATGCGAACCCTCATTGACGTTTTGCGGCATCCGAGTGCCAGGCTGACCCAGCACCTCGGTCTCTCGGTAGCCACGCTCACCTCGCCGCTGGATGTTCTGGAGTTCCGTCTTGAGGAAGGGTTCAACGAAACCTACGTGGCTGACATCACCGTCACGTCGATCGACAAGGCGATCGACGGCGCGGCCTGCGTGGGGCGTCGCTCGACCTTTACGATCGACGAACGCGCCGCGATCCCATCGTTGCCGGGTCTGGTCGACCCGGTAGTCAGTCCTGCACGCACGGTCAATGGCGTGGTGACGCAATGGGAGCGTCTCAGCACAAGCCTTGACGAGTCCACCTACAGGCTGCGCATCGAGCCACGTGTTGCCCTGTACAGGCAGGTGTACGACTCGGGAATCTTCCTGGACAAGACGCTAAAGGAACTGATCGCCGAGTCGATCATCGACCGCCACCTGATCGAGTCGTTCGACGTCGAGTTCAAGCTGGAAGGCGTCGAGGAGCGCTTTGAGCAGACGGTCATGTACGAGGAGACCGTCTGGAACTTTGTGTCGCGCCATTGCCGGCGCGCCGGCATCTTCATCTACTTCAAGCAGGGCCGCAAGGGAGACGGACCACAGCGCGACACGATCGTATTCGGCAACTCGCCCCGCGGCTACGTGCGCGCGCTCGAGGTGCCGCTGATGCCGGTTTCCGGCCTCTCGGGCAACTGGCACGAGGCGGTGCTGTCGATCAGTCCGGTCCGCAAACTGGTGCCGGCCGTGGTCGAGTTACGGGAGCAAAACTACCGTACGCCTGGTGATCCGCTGAAGGCCGAGTCGTACGTCGCGCGCGACGACCACTCCGTGTACGGCAGCGTGAACCGCGGCACCGAGCACCACCACACGGCAGAGGTCGGGCAGATGCTGGCCGACGCCAGACGCGATGAACTGATCGCCCGGCAGACCACGTTCAGGGGCACGAGCAACGTGATCGGCATGATGCCCGGCATGGTGGTGCGCCTGACCAACCACAAGATGCCCGAGGCCGAATACGGTGTCGTGATCACGAAGCTGGTCACGACAGGCAGTCGCAGCCAGCCGGTCATCAACACGTTCGAGGCAACGCCCTCGCATCTGACGTATCGCCCTGAGTACGTCCCTGAGCGGGACTGGCGCAGGATCGGCGGCACGCTGGTCGCCACCATCGAGTCGGGCGACGACGGCCCTTACGCGTGGCTGGACGAATACGGCCGCTACCGGGCACTGCCGCATTTCCAGCGCCGCACGGGCAAGCGGGGCGTGAACACCATGCCGCTGCGCCTCATGCGCCCAAGCGCGTCATACCAGGGCGGCTTCCATTCGCCGCTGCTGCCGGGCACGGAGGTCCGGCTCGAATGCACCAACGGGGACGTGGACCGCATGTATATCGCCGGGGCGCTGCATGACTATGCGCACCCGGACATCGTACATGGCAAGGCGGGCTGGCACAGCCGCGCGATATGGCGCTCGCCGCTCCATGGCGCGAAGATCCGCTTCGAGGATCTGAAGGGCCACGAAGGCGCGAAGGTCGCGACGGTCTACATGAAGTCGTCGGTCAGCCTTGGCTATCTGGTCGACAGCCAGAAACAGAAGCGCGGCCAGGGCTTCGAGATTAGCACGCAGGGCTGGGGCACCGTGCATGGGGCGAAGGGCCTGATGCTGTCAGCCGACGGCTTGTCGAGCCCGAATGCCCCGCAGCTTGAGATGCAGGCGGCGCTCCAGGAGCTTCAGTTGGCCCTGAGCCGCGTGACCGCGCTGGTCGACACCACCACGCAGGCGAAGGCCGTGCCCGCCGACAAGGCGACCCAGGCGAGCCTGAAAGACGCGCTGGACCAGCTCAAGAGCGCAGGGCTGATCGCCAGCGCACCAGGCGGCATCGCGCTGGTGACCCCACAATCGATCCAGCAGGCCGCCAGCGCAAACGTGATGGTAAGCGCCGGCAGGCACGTTGACGTGAGCGCGGTAAAGCGCTTCACGCTGGCCGCCGGCGACCTGATCTCGCTGTGCGCGCACAAGCTCGGGCTGAAGATCTTCGCGGCGAAGGGCAAGGTCGAGATTCAGGCACAGAGCGACGCGATGGACCTGTTTGCCGACAAGCAACTGCGGGTGGCAAGCGCCAGCGCCGACGTGTTGGTTACAGGGCGCACGAAGACTGTCATGGCGAGCGGCGGCGCCGCGCTTACGATCGAGAACGGCAATGTCGTGTTCCACTGCCCGGGCGATTTCAAGATCAAGGCAGCATCGTTCACGTTCGAAGGCCCTGCTAGTGTCAATGCCCCGTTGCCAGCGCTTCCAAAAAGCAATTTCAATGCAACGAATTCCTACAACATATCGCGCTAAACATGCTCATCAGCCCTCCATTCCTTCCCGCTTCGGGCCTGACGTCTGACGGCATGTCCGCCAGTTCCGGCGATGTGCCGAAACGATATCCAGTTGATCCCATGATGGACGAAGTGGACGGATACGAACTGGCACACGGCATCTATCCGGTTGCCTTTGATCGCCGCTGGCATACCGGCGTACATCTGTATCCCAGTAACCAGAATCTTGAGGTGCGGGCAATTGCCGACGGTGAAGTTGTGGCATATGGCGTGAGCCAGAAGCCGATCAGCGATGGTGTGCAAAAAGCGGATGGAACGCCTGAACTGAACAGCAATACGGGCTTTGTGCTGCTGAAGCACACGACAGAGACCGGCAACGGTCGCAAGCTGACATTCTATTCGCTCTACATACATTTGATGGATCTGGACGAGCAGAACAGCCGAGGTCTTCCGCCGATCCCGGCGCCAGCACACTACGCGTTTCCATCCTGGCTGAAGCACTCTACAAAGGGAGCCGTTTCCGGCGAGGGACAGAAAGTTTGCAGAAAAGATGTCCTTGGTTACGTGGGCAAGTGCCATGGCATTCCGTACCTGCACTTCGAGATTTTCATGATGCCGGATGACTTCACCGGACCCCACGGGTATTTCGATGCAACCCAGCTAGGACAGCAGCAACTAGTCACATCTACGACCTCAGATTGTTGGGGAAGTACGTACTATGTGATTCGTGGTCCGAGCACCTTCCTGCCGTCGCCGGTCAATCCTTCGCCCGATGGTAACTCCAAGATTCACGGCATAACGTTCGCTGGGCAGCAGGCCGGAACACTTGCCGATGGCCAAACCTTGTATGTCGAGGCGTTTTTCGACCGCGGCCAGCGCTACACCCGCTCATGGCTCGATATAGGAGACGGAACACCGCTCCGACCGCTGACACTTGATCCCATGCCGGATGCGTACGCGGATTATGAGTACGATCTCTTCAAGCGGGCAACGGCGTTGTATCCCGCTTGCCCTGCGGACGGCTATGAAATGCAGCGCTTCGGGCGGGTTCTTAATCCGTCGATTACGTTACAGGCTGCCGGCGATCGCCGCACTTGGATTTCCGTGGTATTCGACACTGATGGCAAAGCGGGCTATATCGATATTAGCGACCATAAGGTTATAAAAACCTCTGACGCTGATTTTCCGTTCTTCATGAACTGGAGAAAGGTCAGTGACACTAACAGCCCATTTGACAGTGATGCGCTGTGCGATGTCGATGCCTTGAAGCAATTGCTGAACGATGTTAATGCGTCTTCCGCCTCCACCACCGCTCCGGCAGCGACTGTTACAAGCGCGTCGTCTGTGGTGCCCAACCCGAAGGAATGGAGCAAGGACGATGAACTGCGCGGCTATGTGATGGCACATGATGTTCGCGCCAAGCTGCGTGGTTTTGTATGTGAGGCTCCAAGCGAGTGGGATAGTAAAAACAATGAAACACGATACGCAAAGATCACGGATCAAGGTGGATTTTACGAAAATAATCCTGATGGGTATAAGAAATTTATCGATTTTCAGGTGAGATTCCAATTCTGGGATGCAACAGGACTCCCTCCAGCACAGAAACTCTGGTTTTTTCACCCACTTTAATTCATCCGCCATTTCAGGAAGTGCGGGTGGCTGAACATCCGAGAACTGGCTCAGGCTATTCCAGCTGGATCGAATCGCACGATTCAATCGTTATCGAAAATTTTTAAAGATGGACGAAACGATAACAGCGGTCGTGTGGTGCGACCAACCAATCTTTATCCTGCGATAAGTGTATGTATGAATAGATATGGAATTACATCGAAGCCAAGAATGGCAAACTGGTTTGGGCAAACGCTGCATGAAACAGGTCTCTATTCTTCTATGCGGGAGAATGGCTCGGTGGCTTACCTCACGAATTATTATGAGGGACGATGTCATACGCCAGTTCAAAGATTGATTGGCGGTCAGATGAAAACACTGTCCCCTCTCGGGAATTGCGATCCCGGGGACGGCGTACGTTTTTCCGGAAAAGGGATGATTCAGCTGACGGGTGGGGATAATTATCGAAATTATAGCAAATATCGTGGTGGTGCGAATTTCGCAACTGACCCAGGCCCGGAAAGCGTGATTGCAGAGGCTTATAATGCTTGCGATGTGAGCGGATATTATTGGGCCAGCAAGCAGAGATACCGTTATAACGAGAATCACGTCCTTGTTCCGTTGGGGAAATTAGGCATTAATTATTGGGTCGAAAGAGTATCGTTTGATGAGGATATTGACTCGACAGCGTTAGCCAGTGCGATCAGAAATGTCACGCTTTGCGTGAATGCGCAGGCGGTTGGGTTTGACGAACGACTAAGGCTCACAAGACACGCGTATTCGTATCTTTCCGATATGGTCGATGGATTTTCAGTTGACTTCAAGCTGATAATGGATTGATTGATGAAATTATTCTATTTTGCCGTGCTTGCGCTGATGTGTGCGGTTTCATCCTCCACCGCATTTTCGGAGTCGAGGTGTAATTTTGAGTTGCCTGAGAGCAGGGAATTTAAATTTAAGATGATTTCTGATTGCTATTATGAAATAGAAAACCACACTAATTATGGTGGGGATAATTATCTCTCCCTTGATGATAGGCATGGCATTGATTCCGTGATATCAGATGCTGACAGATTATACTTGGATGATGGGAGGTACTATTTTTCATACGAAGAAATCGATGGCCAGAATTTTACTCGACACCAGATAGAAAATTATCCGGCTCGGCACGTATTTGTCAGTGGAATGGAGGGGTATATAGGTGAGTGGGTCGGATTTATGCAGATGCTGCCTAAATACAAGAGGAATGACGGCTATTCACTGACCGCAAAATGCGTATCAATTGCGCTGGGCGATAAAAAAAATGTCCTGACAACAAAATTTTGCGCTCCAAATACATCTTCGGGGAATATTTTTATTAAAAAATATGAGGCTCTAATTTTGAAAGCTAGGCTTGCCAAACAAGTAGGTCAGTAGAGAGTGATGACGTACAACCCATTGTGTTATGCACATCTTTTGCCCAATTTCCGAGCACATCGTTAGGAGGCTCATTGACAGAAGGGTTTCCGGGCTGCGGTGGCCGCACAGAGTGGTGCCCGGGCGGCGTCGCTAACCGCGCGCGCGGTCCTTGGTTCTGGTTTGGCGCGGCGGGCCCGCCCAACGGCTTGCTCCTTCTCGCACTTGGTATTGCACGTGCCGGATACGAGCAATCACAGCTACCGCTGTGTTCACGTCATGGTTGGCAACGAAAAAATGATGGCCCAATTAGGAGGTGTGTGTCTGCTACGCAAGCGCGAGCTTAGCCTGGAAAGTGGCTTCAGTTACGACCTTTTTATGGAAATGCTTGGGACGCTCCGTTTTATGGAGTAACCGAATTCAGAAATATTCGGAATTCATGATGAAAAATACTTCCGGAGATTTCTGGAAGTATATGTGGGCAGACAATGCCTGCTCCACTGAGATAGGAAAGGATCCATGATTCGGCGCATTATCGCAGCATGCGGGCTGCTTTTATATTCGATCGCCTATGCGCAATCGGCAACTGACGCGGCTCGTCTTCGCAGCATCGGAACTAATCGTACTTCTTCCAAAGTGGAGGAGCAATGTGGCATGTCATTGAGAACTCCGGCTTTGAAAAGCGTCTCTGATCAAGTGATTGGGTTCGGGTGCACCAGTTCATATAAAAACAAGGACTATGCCGTCATGGAAATGGATTTTCAATACGATCCGAACTTCGACCCCCGTGGGGGCGATAGCGTTGCCTTCATCGTCGAAGAGATCGGAATCGAAAGAAAGTTGACTGCTAAAGGTCACAGCGTATTCCGATTGAAACCCGGAGATAGCCTGCCGACGCTGGTGATGAGTTCAGCATACCAAACATCAAACTGCGGTGACCCGGCAATAAAAACCGAGGTAAGGCCGATCCAGGGCAGTAACTGGCATGGCTGGATCGCTGAGGAAACCTTTGCCAAAGCACGTGGACGTTGCAAGCCAGAGAAGGAGTACACATCACGCTATCGCTGCGTTCATGTCATGGTTGGCAACGACAAGATGACGGCCCAATTAGATGCCGTGTGCCTGCTACGCAAGCGCGAGCTTAGCCTGGAAAATGGCTTCAGTTACGACCTGTTTATGGAAATGATTGGGACGCTCCGTTTCATGGAGGAGTAACTGTGAAAGTCGGGTGTGTACGGAGTTTATGCAGACGGCGTTTGGAAATACCTATGGGAAGGCAATTTTTACTCTTGGTCGCCCCAGTATTCGGCTCAGCATAAAAAAAGAATTGATGACCATGCGCATGATCGATAGATTGCTCCTCGTTCCGTTGGTTTTGGCTTCCTGTGGCGTTTTTGCGGAAGATTCGACAATCGCATTCGCGCCGACTCCAGCTACGAGGGCCATCTTGAGAGTCGACGGTCATTCAGTAACCTTCGCTATTGTGAACCCCGAGAAGAGAGTTCATCGTGGAGAAATTGGCGTCGACACGGAAAAACCCATTCATGTCGCAGTCGATGACTATAGCTTTGATGGCCGGAAAGGGTTTTCCATTTGGTCTGTCGATGATGGGATGGGTGTTTATACAATCCATAGGGTTTTTCTTTATTCAATTAACAACTCTACGTTTGTGGAAGCGTACCCGGCGTGTGGATATCGGTTTATCAACCTGAAGGTTGATAAAAAGAGGAGGCGGCTTATTAGTACGTACTACGAAGAAAATATCCCAAGACTGTGCATGACCCGTCTGCCGAAAGTCGGAAAAGGAATGTTTTAATAAAAGCAGGTAAATGATCTGGGGCGAGCAATGCGAAGCCGTATTCGAATGGGCGAAAAACTGGGAAGTGGCGATGAGAAATCGATAGCCGCCTCAGGCGTGTTTGGGCGACGGGGCTCACGTGGCAGGGCGACGATCGCCAAGGGCAACGCGTCGCTTCCGGGCAAGGACGGCAAGCCGATTGCGATACGTTTTCGATGCGTCGCTATTTTGTTTTTGATGTGGATGTGCGGGCTTTCTTGTGCTGAATCGATCACAGATAGAGATTTCAGTATCGAGGTAAATTCTGAGCCGGAGATTGTTATAAAAGGGCCCGGCTATCGGAATCGATGCTTGGTCGAAAAAAAGCCGCTTGGTATAAGGTTGAGT
This sequence comes from Cupriavidus sp. 05L310, assembly GCF_056398185.1. Taxonomy (NCBI): domain Bacteria; kingdom Pseudomonadati; phylum Pseudomonadota; class Betaproteobacteria; order Burkholderiales; family Burkholderiaceae; genus Cupriavidus; species Cupriavidus sp. 05L310. The sequence continues at coordinate 141,321 of NZ_JBFTOX010000014.1, read as the reverse complement.
TCTGACCGGGAATTGGTGATTGTGTCGGGGACTTCATATATTACAGTGGATAAATTGATGCACTGTAAGCCTGAGGTGGTCGTTCGCGCAAAGATGGCGGCTCCCCATGTCGGATTTTTATCAGACGTAAATCTGCGGGCTGGTATTTATGCATCTCTTGTTCCCGTTTCCTTGAATCCGATGAGTTTCCTGGCGGTTGTTGCGAAAATCGGTAGCGATAAAAATATCGTTAATTTGCCTGGGTTTTATATGGCAGGCATGCGTTCGTCAAAAATGCGGAGGGAGGCATCTCCAAGTGTATCGCCAGTGATTTCGCTCGATGGACGTTATGTTTCTCTTGGTTTGCATAGTTGTGGATCTAATGAATACGTCGACGTTGTTGACATTAAATCGAGTAAATGGACTCGGATTGAACGCGCATCGTGCGAGAAATCATTCAACTTTCAGTGATTATTATGAGATCCCCTATTCGCGTCGGTGACGCATTGGAAAACGGCGGTTCCGTAACGACCGCCTCGTCGGAAATGATGTTCATGGGCCGGCTTCTGGCGTGCCTCGGTGACGAGGCACTCTGTGCGCGGCATGGGAGGACGACGATTGCCGAGGGCAACGCCTCGTTTCCCGGCAAGGGCGGGAGGCCGGTCGCGATGCACCATCACCGCTGCGCGTGCGGCTGCCGGTTGCTTTCGTCGCTGCAAAACGTGAATATCGCCTGACGATGGCGGTCGATCTGGCAGCGGTGGGCTTGCCGAGTGCGTACCCCGCGAACAAGCCGCGCCTTGTGCCGTGGCTTATCGGCTGGGTGCTGTGCTGCGGGATTGGTGGCGCGGCAGCGCTGTTGCTGTGGCCGGCGGGCACGCCCGCGCGCGGCCCGTGGTTCTGGTTCAGCGTGGTGGGCCTGCCCAACGGCTTGTTTCTTTTCACGCTTGGCATTGCGCGTGCCGGATATGAGGCGATCTGGTTCCGGGCGCACTACCGGAATATGCACCGGCGCCAATGGCTGAGTCACCGCGTGCGTTATGCGCAGCAGCCGTTGCAGGTACTCGGTGTTGGGTATTGCCTGCCGCTCAAGAGCGAGCCGCTTTCGGCTGCCCTTGCCGGGACGATGATCTTGATGGAGGCACAGTCGCCGCGCACTGGTGCCGGAACGATCGTGCATAGCCGGTTTACAGATGACGATCCGCTGTTTGCGGAGCCGGACGAAGAGGAACCGGCGCCGTTGACGGATGAAGACTTGGGGGACGCCGCCGGACAGCAGCCGAGCGTTGCGCCCGCGCCCACGCGTGAGCAAATTCCGCCCGTCGTGCGGATGCTTGCCCAGACCCTCGACACGCTCGGCCCAAGCCTGCATGCATTGTCGCAGTACGGCGCGACTTATGCGCCCGCCGTGCGGGTGCTCGCGTCCGCGGAGTGCGCCGATACTCGTGTGCAACAGGTCCGCCACGCCCTGCGGATTGCCGGATTGCCTGCGCTTGAGTGCATGGCGGTGCCGGCCGGCAATGGCCTGCTCGTAGCCGATGCGTGGCTCGACGCTGGCGAGAAGCGGCCGCTGCTGGTGATTGCCGCGCAGTGGCACGATGCGCCGCCTGCTGGCAGTACCGAAGGCGGCGTCGCCGTACTGCTCGGTCCTGGTGTGTTTCTGCTACCTGAGCCGGTCAAGGTCATGGCGACCCTGCACCGGCCGGTTGCAGGCGAGCTGGATGCGCTCGCTGATGTGCTGGCGAACGCCGTGATGTGGGGCAACGCCGAAGCCCCGGCCGTCCATCCCGCCTGGATCAGCGGGCTGGACGCCTCGCACGATACGGCTCTGCTGTCTGCACTCGGCAGCGCTTCGCTGAGCGGCATCACAAAGCTGGAAACGCAGCGCCGGCCCGATAGCGTCATCGGTCACGCGGGCGCGGCAGGCGGCTGGCTGTCGATTGCCGCCGCCGTTGAGTCGGCGAGTGCCGGCCCGCACCTGATCGTTCACACGCCCGAGCACACACAAGCCGCGCAGGCCGCCATCCTTTATGTGAGCCCCGCAGCGGACCCCACAACGGACCCCACTTCGCCGTATGACGAATCCAACGAATAACCTCAAGGCATTGGCACCGCGCGACGACTCTTCCGGCACTTCCGGCTCCCTCGTCACCTGGGGGCTGGTGGTGGCCGCCGTCGCGTTGGCCGCACTTGCCCTCGGTCTGGTCTGGCTCAAGGGCGATCAGTTCAATGTGCCGACGCTGGACGCCAAAAAGACAGCCTCGATCTGGATTCTCGCCGTACTGGCTGGGGTCTTGATCCTGCATCCCGTCGCACTGGGACTTGGCGCGTACAGCGTGGCAGGCCGGCTTTTTCGCCGGGAGACCGGTAGCCAGCAGGAGGCCATCAAGGCCACCTCCGCGCTCAAACGCGATGCGCGCCTGCAGTACCTGTGCGAAGACCTGCGTGCCTCGCACGGCTGGTTCTGGCGCTATCGGCTGCCGTGGCTGCTGGTGAGCGGCAGCGATACGCTGGTCGATACCGTAGCCCCCGGTCTCAAGCAGGCGGGCGTGATGCATATCGCCGATGCCATCCTCGTGCATGCGGCGCCTGACGGCATGGATGCGGGGCTGTGGCGCAAACAGGTCAGGCAGTTGAGACGCAGGCGTCCGGTCGACGCCGTGGTGCAGGTGGTGCGCACGGGTGAGGCCATCCGGCCCGACGCCGAGCTTGCACGCACGCTCTCGACTATCGCAACCGAGCTCGGCTGGGCCGCGCCCGTGACGTTCCTGCATCCGGTGCCGACGACCGGCCGCCAACCCGAGACGTTCCAGGCCATCGGCGCCTTCCTGACGGGTTCATGCCACCGTCGTGCTCCGGGGCCTGCCAATGCACTGAACGACCAGCTTACGATGCTTGAACAGCGCACGGGGACGATTGGCGTGCCACTGTGCCACGAGTCGACGCGCATGCCGTACCTCGCGCAGGTATCGCAGTACATTGGCGGGCAACGCGAGCGGATCGTGGCCAGTTGGGATACGTTGATGGCCTCGAAGTGGCTTCGCGCACCGCTGCAAGGCGTGATGTTCGCGCCGGTGTTTGCCGCGAGCCAGCCGGTTGCAGTACCGGTTCTGACGCCGGCCATGGCCGCGTCGGCTGAAGTAGCCCGGCCCGACGTCTCCAGCATGGCGCTGCGTGAGCAGCCGGCCTCGCTACTGCCCACGTGGCAGGAGATTGGCCGCAGCCTGCGCCGGCATCGAGGCAGGCGCATCGGCTTTTACTGGCCGAACGCGCTCGCCGCGCTTGTCACCGTGGCAGCGATCGGCTGGTGCGTGGCGATGACAATCTCGTTTGCCGGCAACCTGCAAGGCATCCGGCAGGCGCGGGCGAGCGCCGATGCAGCCGACGCAGCCGTTGCGGCCGCGCCCGGCAGCCCGGCTGCCCTGCGCGCGCAACTCGCGCTGCAGCAGCGCATTGAGATGCTGGAGTATCGGCAGCAGCATGGCGCGCCGTGGCATCTGCGTGCGGGCCTGAACCGCAATGACGCGATGCTCGACGAGCTGTGGCAGTCGTACAGGACGGTCGCCGAGCGCAACCTGCAGCGCCCGGTCTTGCAGACCCTGCGGGCCACGCTCACCGATCTCGCGCAGACGCGCGCCGATGCGTTGCAGAGTCACGACGCGCAGCGGCGCGGCTATGACGCGCTCAAGGGGTACCTGATGCTGGCGGAACCGCGCCGCACCGATCCCGCGTTCCTGACCGGGTTGATCGTCTCCGCATGGCCCGCACCGGCTGTGATGCCGGCCGGCGAGTGGCTGGACACGTCGCAGCGGCTCGCCAGCTTCTACGCAGCCCACCTGAAGGCGCACCCGGAATGGCGCATCAACGCGTCCGATACCCTCGTGGCCGAGGCGCGCAACACACTCGTCAACCAGATCGGCCTCGCGAACGCCGACGACACGGTCTACCAGAACGTGCTGGATGACGTGCGGGGCAAGTACGCGGATGCATCGCTCGCGACGCTGCTCGGTGGCGCAGACGCGCGTGGGCTCTTCACCACGACGCGCACGGTGCCGGGCGTCTTTACGCGCGCGGCGTGGGACGGCATGATCGCCGAGTCGATCGACAAGGCCGCTCGCGAACGGCGCGTGCATGGCGACTGGGTGCTGGCGAACGGGGGCGCGGCACAGTCGGTGGCGGCGACCGTCGCGCAAGGGGCCGTAATGACGAGCGCACGGCAGGAGCAACGCGCCACCGACGATCTCAAGGCGCGGCTGACCGAGCGCTATTTTGCGGAGTACACGGCCGCATGGCAGGGCATGCTCAACAGCATCCAGTGGCAGCAGGCGGCGAACCTGAACGATGCGATCGACCAGCTCACTCGGCTGACGGACGCGCAGACGTCACCGCTGATCGCGCTGATGCGGTCCGTGCAGTATCAGGCACAGGCGGGTCGTCCGCAGCAGGCGCTGGCCGACACACTGGTGCGCAAGGCGCAAAGCCTGATCGGCAGCGACGACAAGGCCCAGGCCGCCGCCGTCCATCCTCTGGACAAGCCATTCGGGCCGCTGCTCGCGCTGATGGGCGACGGTGGCGGCAGCGCTAGCGCTGGCAGCGGAGATGGTCACGGCGGGAATGCCGCCAGTGCCGCCACGACGCTGAACGGGGTGAGCCTCGCGCGCTACCTGACGGTCGCCACCACGATGCGCCTGAAGCTCCAGCAGGTGGCGGCGAGTCCCGATGCGCAGGTGATGGCCCGCTCGCTCGCGCAGGCCGTGTTCCAGGGGAAGCTCTCGGAACTCGCACAGGCACAGGATGACGCAGCGCTCACCGCCGCGAGCCTGGGCACGCAGTGGTCGGGCTTTGGCGACGCGCTGTTTGCGCGACCGCTCGACACGGCCTGGCAGACGATCCTGCAGCCGGCCGCCGCGAGCCTGAACGAGGCGTGGCGCGTGAGCGTCGCTGCACCGTTTGCGACCACCTTCAGCGGCCGCTATCCGTTCTTCGATACGAATGCCGATGCGTCGTTCGCCGAACTGGGGCGCTACGTGCGGTTCGACACGGGACTGATCGCGCGCTTCGTCACGACGCAACTGGCCGGCGTGCTCAAGCCGCAAGGCGACCAGTGGGTGCCCAATGAACTGGCGCCGCAGGCGTTGCAGTTCGATCCCGCGTTCCTCGCCGCGATCCGGCAGTTGTCCACGCTTGGTGCCCAGATGTACGTGCAGGGCGATGCGGGATACCGCTTCGAGATCATGGCATTGCCGACCCCGAACGTCACGCGTTCGGCGCTGTCCGTCGACGGCAAGCAGATCGTCTACTTCAATCAGCGCGAAGCGTATACGCCGCTCGCGTGGCCCGGCAATGGCCTGAACGGCCACGCGGGCTTGACGTGGCAGTCGGTCAATGCCGGCACGCGCCAGGCGTTCGAGTCGACCGGCGACTGGGCCTTCCTGCGCCTGCTGGCGAAGGCCGAGGTCCAGCCGCTCGACAGCACGCGCTATGCACTCACGTGGAAGGCGTTGGACAAAGATACGGACGGTGAGCCGCTGCGCTACGTGCTGCGCACACAGGTTGGCGCGGGTCCGCTGGATCTGCTCAAGCTGCGCGACTTCAGGATGCCCGAGCGCGTCTTTATCGTCGCCAAGGCCGGGACGGCGCCGGTTCTGCCTCCATTGCGACCGGAGATGACACCATGAGTGACGAAGACAATCCGCTGCTGAAATATTACGACGCGGAGATGCGCTATCTGCGCGAGGCGAGCAGGGAGTTCGCCGCGGCGCAGCCCAATGCGGCGCGCCGGCTGGGCCTGACGAGCCTGGGTGAGCGCGAAGACAGCGTGGAACAGCTCTACCAGGGCTTTGCGTTCCTGATGGCGCGGATGCGCGCGAAGCTCGATGACGCGCTGCCGGAGATCACCGACCCGCTGATCGACAACCTGTGGCCGCACGCCGGGCGCACGATTCCGTCGCTGGCGATCCTCGAATGCGTGCCGCGCGCGGGCGAGGCACGCGTGCTCGGCACGCTGCCCGCGGGCTCTCAGGTGCGCTCCAGCCCGGTCGGCCCCGAGGGCACTGTGTGCGCGTACCGCACCACCCAGCCCGTGCGCCTGCTGCCGCTCGAGCTGGTGGAGGCGGCCCCTGCGGTGCGCGCCGACGGCCGCACGGTGATCCGCATCGCGTTCGAATTGCTGCATTTCGACCAGCGCCCGCTCGATGACCTGGCGCGCATCCGCTTGTACCTGCATGGCGACCGGCCAACCGCCTCGGCGTTATATGCGGCGTTGACGCGCCAGGTCGACGCGATTGCAGTGCGCATGGCGCGGGTCCATGATGGGCGCCCGCAGCCACTGCCGCGCATGACGATCGAGGTGGCGGGCTTCGGTCCTGAGACGCGGCTCTGGCCGTCTGACCACGAGCGGCGCAACCGGGAGCTGGATCGGGAGCAGACGATGCTCGAGTACTTCACGTTCCCCGAGAAATTCCATTTCGTGGACCTGTGCGGCTTCGATGCGGCGAGCGTGCCTCCGGGCGAAACGCGTGTCGAATTCGAGGTCCTGCTCAACGGGCCGCTCGCCGGCGACGTAGCGTTTGGCACCAGCAACCTCCGGCTCTTCTGCACACCGGTGATCAACCTGTTCGAGATCGATGCGCAGCCGCTGCAGCCCAACGCGCATGATCGCGACTACCTGGTGCGCGCGCCGGACGCCGACGGCGCGCACATCGAACCCTACGATGCGCTGTCGGTTGCCGCTACCGACCTGAACAGTGCGGAGCAGCACGCCTACCGGCCCTTCAAGACATTCCAGCACCGCGGTGGCATGCTGCGGCACGAGGCGCCCGAACGGTACTTCCATGCGTCGCTGGGCTTTGGTGTGACCGGTGGCCGCCAGATGTGGATCACGCTGGGCGGCCACGTATGGGACAAACTCGGGGACGCCCCCGGCAGCCCGCCCGATACGCACGTGAAAGTGCGCGTGCTGGCGAACAACGGCACGTTGCCGCGCATGGCGCTGCGCGAGTCGACGATCACCGCGCTCGCATCGAGCGCGGGGGACGTCGGCAGCGTTCGCAACCTGACGCAGCCCACGTTGCCGCTCTATCCGCCGAGAGGCAGGCAATACCCGTGGCAGGTCATGTCGCACTTCTCCGGTCACGAGTTCAACACACTGGACACGGATGTGCTGCGCGGCGTGCTTGCCCTGTACGACTGGACCGGGCTGGACGACAACGCGAAGCGCATCGCGGCGATCCGGCGCGTCAGGCTTGAGCAACAGGGCGTCCTGCGGAAACAGGGCATGCTGCGGGAGTTCGCCATTCATGTGGAGATTGATCCGGCGGCCTTCGCTGGCCCAGGCGACGTGGTGCTGTTTGGGGACGTGCTGAGTCACTTCGTCGGGCGCTACGCCAGTCTTCACTATTCGGTGCGGCTCGTGCTGGTCGCGAACGGCAAGCAGATGGGCTATCCCGCCACCGAATTCACCGGATCGGGGTTCTGATGGCAGTGAAACACGCGACGTACGTGATGTATGCGACATTTCGCTGGGTGTGGCGATCAGCGGCCTCCCTGGGGCTGGCAGGGATGGTCACGCTGCTAGCCGGCTGCGGTGCCTGGCAGTCGGTCAAGGACACGACAGCGGCGGCTACGAGCGCGGTTTTCGTCGCGAAGGTCAAGCAGATGAACCTCGTGATCGTGAGCCGCAGCGCGCTGAATCAGGATGAGCGCGGCGTGTCGTTGCCGGTCGTGCTGCGTATCTATCAGTTGAAGGACTCCAAGGCGTTTGAAACGGCCACCTACGCGCAACTGCTAGAAGGTGCCGGCGACCCGCTGAAAACGGATAGCCTCGGCCGCACGGAAGTGACGCTTGGCCCCGCCGCAACGGTCAGCCTGTCCGAGCCGATGGCTGACGATGCGCAATACGTCGGCGTCGTCGCGTTTTTCCGTGAGCAGTCGAGCGCCGAATGGCAACTGGTGATTCCGAAGGCGCGATGGAAGAAGGGCGATCCGGTGAAGCTCGCCGTCACGGACAACCGGCTCGAACTTGAGCCAAGGCATTGAACGCTTTGAAGCAGATCGCGTTTCAGCCTACCTCGACATGCTGGCCAAACTCCTCCAGCAGGCTTGCACGATGCTCGTCCAGCCTGGGCGAGTGCCGGAAGCGGCTCGCGCCTGCCTGGCTGCCGATCTTGATCGGGTTGCCGGCCAGGGTGATCGGGCGGTCCTCGCCGATGCTGGCTTGCAGCAGCATGCCGCGCGCTTGCACGTGTGGGTCCTGCACGATGTCGGCCACGCTTTGCAGCGGGCCGTGCGGCACGCCGGCGCCTTCCAGCGTGGCCGACCAGGTGGCGCTGTCCGCATTGGCCAGGCGCGCTTCCATGCAAGTCTTGAGTTCGGTGTGGTGCTGGTTGCGCGCCACCACGGTGGCAAAGCGCGGGTCGGCAGCCAGTTCCGGCAGGCCGAGCGCGGCGCAGAGTTTCTGGAACAGGGCGTCGTTGCCCGCCGCAATCACGATGAAGCCATCGGCGGTCTTGAACATGTCGAACGGCGTGATGGAGGGGTGGCGCGTGCCCAGCGGCGCGGGCACGGCGCCGGTGGCGGAGTGGCGCGCGATGGCGTTTTCCAGCAGCGCGACCTGGCAGTCGAGCATGCCGATATCGACACGCTCGCCAAGCCCTGTGCGGCTGCGCTTGAGCAGCGCGGACTGGATGCCGATGGCGGCGTACAGCCCGGCACCCAGGTCGCCGATGGATACGCCGACCCGCACCGGGTCGCCGCCGGTCTGGCCGGTCACGCTCATCAGGCCGCCCATCGCCTGCACCACCATGTCGTAGGCGGGGCGGTCGCGGTATGGGCCGGTCTGGCCGAAGCCCGAGATCGAGGCATAGACCAGGCGCGGGTTAGCCGCATGCAGGGCCTCCCAGGTAAAGCCGAGTTTTTCCATCACGCCGGCGCGGAAATTTTCCACCAGCACGTCGGCGCTGGCGATCATGGCCGCCAGCACTTCGCGGTCGCGCGGGGATTTCAGGTCGAGCGCGATGGATTCCTTGTTGCGGTTGACCGAGGCGAAGTACGCCGACTCGCCATCCACGAACGGGCCTACATGCCGGGAGTCGTCACCGCCTGCCGGGTTCTCGATCTTGATCACGCGCGCGCCGAGGTCGGCCAGCATCATGGTGCAGTAGGGACCGGCCAGCACGCGGGTCAGGTCCACCACGGTGAAGCCCGCGAGCGGGAGGTCTGCGGCATTGCGATTCATGGAAATCCTTTTTGGGCCGGGAGGCCCCGGGTACATCGAACGAGTGGGGGGAGGGCGTGCGGCTCAGTCGATCTTGGCGCCGCTGCTCAGCGTCAGGTCTGCCACGGTCTTGCCTTCGCGCTGCGCGAACTGGCGGAACTCCGCGGGCGATGCGGACGGCGAGACTTCCTCGCCGCGGTCGGCCAGCCTCGCCCGCAATTCCGGCTTGGCCAGGGCCTTGGCCGAGGCGGCGAAGAGTTTCTCGATCACGGCGGGCGGTGTTTGCGCCGGGGCAAATAGGCCATACCAGTTGGTCACGTCGTAGCCCTTGATGCCGGCTTCGGCGATGGTCGGGTAGTTCGGCAGCACCGTCGAACGCCTGGCTGAAGTCACGGCGATGCCGATCACCTTGCCGGTGTCGATCATGGCTTGCACGGAGGCCGGCGTGGCGAAGGTGAGTTGCGCGTCGCCGCCGGCTACCGCCTGCGCGGAGGGCGCGCCGCCCTTGTACGGCACGTGGGTGAGTTGTACATCCGCCAGCCTGGTGAATTGCACGCCGGCCAGATGCGTGATCACGCCGTTGCCTGAAGAGGAGTAGTTGAGCGTGCCGGGATGCTGGCGGGCTTTCGCCACCAGGTCGGCAACGCTGCTGATCCCGGATGCCTTATTGGCCGCGAGCAGCAGTGGCGAGACCGTCAGGCGCGTGATGGGCGCGAAATCCGTGGGCTCATAGCGAATGTTCTTGTACAGCACCTTGTCGCCGCCCATCAAGCTGGCGCCGGCGATGTACAACGTGTAGCCATCGGCGGGCGCTTTGGCCACGGTCTCGGCGGCAATGGTGGTGCCGGCGCCGGGCTTGTTGTCGACGATGACCGGCTGCCCCAGTTCCTTCGACAGGGCGTCTCCATACAGCCGCGCCACATTGTCGGCTCCGCCGCCGGCAGGGAAGCCGATCACCAGGCGGATGGGCTTGGATGGGAAGGCGTCCGCCGCCAGCGCGGGGCCGGCCAGTGCGGATGCAAGCAGGAACAGCAGGGTTGGGTGTCGCTTGGTCATCGTTGTCTCCTGATTCTGTGTTTTGTGTTGATCGTGCCGGACTCTGCGCGCCTACCTGCCGCTGAACACCGCGGCGCGCTTCTCGCGCCAGGCGGCTGCGCCCTCGCGTAGATCTGCCGACTCTCCGGCCCGCGCGATCTCGCATTCCAGCGCGGCCGTGTCCAGCGTGCCGCGCGCGATCTGGTTCAGGGCCTGCTTCATCCCCAGCAGGGCGATGGGTGCCATGCCGGCGAGCGTGGCGCTGAGCGCATCCACGCGCTGCGCGAGGGCGTCGGCGTCGGCCGCGACGATCTCGGTCAGGAAGCCCACCTTGAGCATTTCAGCCGCATCGAGCCGGTCGGCCGTCAGGAAGAGGCGCTTGGCGGTGTCCACGCCCAGGCGGCTGACATAGCGCTCCAGTCCGCCCCGGTAGAAATGCAGGCCGAGCCTGGCCGCCGGCATGAACATGTCGCAGTGGGGTGCCCCCACGCGGAAGTCGCAGGCCAGGCAGAGATCCGTGGCGCCGCCATAGACGCCGCCGTTGACCGCCGCGATGGTGACCGGGCGAGCGGCTTCGATCAGGTCGATCATCTCGCCGAAGGCCGGCGCCCCCGCCTCGTCGGCATTGGCCAGCGCGCCGATGTCGTAGCCGCTGCAGAAATACTTGCCGGTGCCGGTGAAGCGCAGTACCAAAACAGTCTCCATCGCATTGACGGAGTTGATATGCTCGCGAAGTACCTGCAAATCACGCGGGCTTAGCCGGTTCGCTACTTCGGGACGCTCGAAGGTGATGGTTGCAACGCTTCCATCGATGCTGAGGCGGGGTTCGCCGTGTTTTTGCATATGAGATTGATGTTTAGATATATTGAAGATAATTTTAGATATGCCCAAAGAGCCTTCAAATCGAGGTTTACCCGTGCAATCGCTCCAGGATCGGATCCGGGAGGCCATTGAGGAAGAAATTCACGCCGGCAAACTGAAGCCCGGATCGCAACTGGACGAGCGCGCGCTGGCCGAGCAATTCGACAGTTCGCGTACGCCGGTGCGGGAGGCATTGCTGATGCTTGCGGCGCAAGGCCTGGTGACGATCGTGCCGCGCGCGGGGATCTTCGTGCACAAGCCGACCGTGGCTGAACTGGTGGCGATGTTCGAGACGCTGGCCGAGATGGAGGGCGTGGCGGCGCGGCTGGCAACGCAGCGCATCACCGAGGCGGGCAGGGCGGCGCTGTCGTCGGCGTTCGAGCATTGCCGGGCCTTCGTGGAGGCGGCCGATACGCCGGGCTATGTGGATGCCAACCGCGATTTCCACGATGTGCTCTATCAGGCAACAGCCAACCCGTACCTCGCAGAGCAGATTCGCATGCTGCGGCGGCGGCTGGCGATCTACTGGCGCCATCGCGGACTCATCAACCCCGCTCGCGTGCCGAGTTCCTTCCAGGAGCATGGCGTGATCGTGGCGGCGGTGCTGGCGGGCGACGCGGACGCGGCGGCTGACGCGATGCGCGCGCATCTTTCGGCGGGCGGCAAGGCCGTCGCCGATCTGGTGCTGCTGGCGCAGGACGCTTATGACGAGCCAGCCGCCGGCGCGGGAGGGCGCTGAGGCAATCGCGCCGCGCCGAACGCGCGTGCACGGCAACTGGTAGCATCGCAGTCAGCTTGTCCGGCGCCCACGGGTGCCCGATAACCCCTGGATGAAGGAGGCTGCGCCGCTGCCTCCGTTTTTCAACGCTGTTTCCCTGAGTCTCCCGCCTCGTGTCCGCCGATACCTATTTCTACGAGCCTGCCAACGGGCATGGCCTGCCGCACGATCCCTTCAATGCCATCGTCGGGCCGCGACCGATCGGCTGGATCTCCTCGCGCGGTGCCGATGGCATTGTCAACCTGGCGCCCTATAGCTTTTTCAACGCCTTCAACTACACGCCGCCCATCGTGGGTTTTTCCAGCATTGGCTACAAGGACAGCGTGCGCAATATCGAGCAGACCGGCGAGTTTTGCTGGAACCTCGCCACGCGGCCGCTGGCGGAGGCAATGAACGCGAGTTGCGCCGCCGTGCCGCCGGAGGTCGACGAGTTCGTGCTGTCCGGCCTCACGCCCGTGGCATCGCGCGCGATTGCCGTGCCGCGCGTGGCGGAAAGCCCGGTCTCGTTCGAATGCAGGCTCACGCAACTGATCCAGCTCGAAGGCGTCAACGGCGAGAAGGTGCCGACCTGGCTGGTGCTGGGCGAGGTGGTGGGCGTGCATGTCGACAAGGCACTGCTGAAGGACGGCATTTATGACACCGCCGCTGCCCGGCCGATCCTGCGCGGTGGCGGCCCCGCCGATTACTTCGAGATCGGGCCCGAGGCACTGTTCCACATGCGGCGCCCGCGCTGAGCGCTGAAGGCGCTGCCGCCCGAGGTCCCTGCCGGCTGATCGCCGGCTTTTTTACGCCTGTGAAATCCACCTTGACAGACAGACCTGTCTACACAAATAATGTAGACAGGTCTGTATCATTCTATCCGTTCCCGATGGGTCGCGCGAACCCGCCGGGCCGTGAAGGATGTGCTGCGGACCCGCTTTCCGATTCCTAAAATCCGTCGCTGCCATTCCGGCCGCCGGGTTCTTTCACAGCCAGGAGCAACCGATGTCGTCCAACCCCGAAGTCCGTCCCCCCTTGCCCCCGTTCACCCGTGAAACCGCCATCCAGAAAGTGCGCGGCGCCGAAGACGGCTGGAACAGCCGCGACCCCGAGCGCGTGGCGCTCGCCTATACCGTCGACAGCGCCTGGCGCAACCGTGCCGAGTTCGTCAACGGCCGGGAGGCCATCGTCGCCATGCTCACGCGCAAATGGCAGAAGGAGCTGGACTATCGCCTGATCAAGGAGTTGTGGGCCTTCGACGGCAACCGCATCGCAGTGCGCTTTGCCTACGAATGGCACGATGATTCCGGCAACTGGTATCGCTCCTATGGCAACGAGAACTGGGAGTTCAACGAGGCCGGCCTGATGCAGCGGCGTTTTGCCTGCATCAACGACGCGCCGATCAAGGAGGCCGACCGCAAGTTCTTCTGGCCCCTGGGCCGGCGCCCCGACGATCACCCGAGCCTGAGCGATCTCGGCTTGTAAGGCGCACGGCCTGCCGCGGCGGCGCTTGCCGTACGCGACAGGCCGAAGCTTGATCAGGGATAATCCGCCCAACTTTGCACATCCAAGGAAACTTTCAGCCATGGCCACGCCTTCCGCCCGCGAGCGCATCCTGGATACCGCGGCCCGCCTGTTCTACCAGGATGGCCTGCGCGCCACCGGCATCGACAAGATCATTGCAGAATCCGGCGTGGCCAAGATGTCGCTATACCGGCATTTCGCCTCGAAAAACGAACTGATCTCCGCCTTCCTGGATCGTCGCCACGACAGCTGGATGGCATGGTTCGAGCAGGACGTGGAAGCGCGCTTCGCCGCCACGCCGGGGCTGGAAGTCATTGCCGATGCGCTGGCCGACTGGTTCACCGACGGAGAATTTCGCGGCTGCGCCTTTATCAATGCGGTGGCCGAAGCGGGGGCCTCAGGCGAGGGCACGCAGATCGAGCAATCGGTGGCGCACAAGGCGGCGCTCGCCGCGTTTATCGGCATGCTGGTCAGGCGGCTCGGCCTGCCGGAGCCCGAAGCGATTACCGAAGAGGCGATGCTTTGCGTGGAGGGCATGATCGTGCGCTACCAGATGACGGCCGATCCTGGTGTCGTCGATGCCGGGCGCCGCCTGCTGCGCCGCCTCCAGCAAGTGCACTGAAAGCCAGCGCCGGCCAGTTGACGACCGGACTATTGCCGCAGCGAGGTGATCAGCCGGATGCCGAGCAGCGCCATCACGCCGCCGGCGGCGCGGTCGAGCCAGAGCTTGAAGCGCAGGTAGAAGGCGCGCGGCGCCGCCGACGACAACGCCACCGCCACGATGGCGTACCAGCCGGCCTCGATCGCAAAGACCATCACCGGCAGCGCGAGCAGCAGGGACGCCGGCACCTCGGCCGGCAGCAACGCGGCAAAGACGCTGGCGTAGACGACTGCCGTCTTGGGGTTGCTCAGTTGCGTGGCGAATCCGCTCAGCAGGGCGCGGCCGCGTCCCGGCGCTTGTGCGCCGTTGGCGGCCTGCGAACCGGCAGCCATCGCAAGGGGCTCGCTGGCGCCGCGCCAGATGCGCGCGCCCAGGTAGACAAGATAAAGGCCGCCGCCCACCTTCATCGCCATGTAGAGCCACGGCACCGCCGCCAGCAGGAGCTTGAGCCCGAGCAGCGCGGCCGCGGCAAACACCACGCCGCCCAGCCCCATGCCAAGCGCCATGTGGAGCGCATCCGCGCGCGAACGGGCAATGGCGGCACGGGCCACCATGACGAAGCTCGGGCCGGGGCTGACAGCGCCAAGCGCCAGTGCGCCGCCAATGGCCAGTGTCGATGTGAATGCGTCCATGCGTCTGTCTTGTCGGGAAGGGATGGGAGCTGCGCCGCGGGCCGGCACGATGCCGATGCGCCATGTTAGCAGCAAGACGCCCGCCCTCAGCGTTCCTCCCGTTCAGTCGCCGCCGGACGCCATCCGGCTCAGCCCTCCAATGGCCTCCGCCAGTTCCGCGCGCAGTACCGCCATCAGTTCGGTTGCCGGCAAGGCGCGCGACAGTTGCGCGGCCTGGCCGGCCCATTGCGCCGCAAACTCGGCATTGCCGCATGCCTTGGCAGCCGCGTGCAGCGCCTTGCCGGCATCGTAGGTGATGGGGTAATCGGGAATCGGCGGGCAGTCCGGCGCCTCGCCCAGTTTGGTGAGGCGGTTCACGAAGCCGCGCGCTCGGCGGCCGGAGATGGAGCGGGTCAGCGTCGTGGGGGACGGCTCGCTTGCCAGCAGCGCGGCCCGGTAAGGCGCGTCGGCCGCGGTTTCCGGGGCGACGACGAATGCCGTGCCCAGTTGCGCTGCCTGCGCACCCAGAGCCAGCGCGGCGGCAATGCCGGCGCCGTCCATGATGCCGCCGGCGGCGACCACCGGCAGGGCAGTGTTGCGGACCAGAAGGCGCACCAGGGCCATGGTGCCAAGCCCTTCGTCATGCCCCTCGGTCTTGAACGTGCCACGGTGGCCGCCAGCTTCCACGCCCTGCGCCACGATAGCGTCGATGCGCGCATCGGCGATCTGCCGCGCTTCGGCGAGATGGGTGGCCGTGGCCATCAGGAAGATGCCGGCCTCATGCAGTGCGTCGATCCAGGCCTGAGCCGGCAAGCCGAAATGGAAACTCACCACCGCCGGCCGCTCCTCCAGCAGCATCGCGTACATGGCGTCGTCGGCAACAAAGCTCTTGTAGATCTCGCGCAGCGATGCCGGTGGCGTGGCGCCGAACTCGGCGAAGCTCGGCGCCAGGTAGGCCAGCCATTGCGCTTCGCGTGCAGGATTGGCGACGGCGGGAGCGTGGCAGAACAGGTTGACGTTGAACGGCTTGTCCGTCAGTGCGCGGGTCTCGCGGATGGCCTTGCGGGCGCCGTCGGCATCCGTGGCGCCGACGCCAAGCGAGCCGAGGCCACCGGCATTCGATACCGCCGCGGCCAGCGCCGGCGTGCCAACGCCGGCCATCGGTGCCTGGATGATGGGGGTAGCGATGCCGAGCCGGGCTAGCAGCGTGCGTGGCTGCGTGGCTTGGGTGGGGGTGTTCATTTGCAGGCTCCTTCTAGAGAGGTTGGATCTGTGCGGTGTGCGCTCAGGCTACGCGTGGAGGTAGCCAGCGGAGCGGGTATGCAATGGCATGGCCTTCAGAGAAAGCACGCGGCGGTCGAGGCCAGCAATGCGACCGCGGCAGCGGCAAGGGGGCCGCTGAAGCTATGGCTGTGCGCCATCAGCGCATCGGACACCAGCGGGCCGGCGATCTGGCCCACGCCATAGGCAGCGGTCATGATGGCCAGCAGGTTGAACTTCACGCGATGGGCCACGCGTTTTGCCGCCGGCATGGCGATGGTCACCGTGCCCACGAAGGTGCCGCCCACCAGCAGGGCGCTGGCCAGGTAGGCCACCGGCGAATGGCTGAGCGCGGGCAGGATCACGCCCGCTGCCTGCACCAGCAGGTTGAGCGCGAGCGCGCGCCGCGTGCCAAGGCGGCCGTGCAGCGCATGCCAGAGAAAACAGGAAGGTGCCGCGCCAAGGCCGAAGGCGGCCCAGATATGGATCGGGTCGATGTGACCGAGCGCATCGCGCACGAACAGCGGCAGGTAGGTGGCGGTGACGATATAGCCGAATCCCGCGAGACCGTAGCTGACCACGAGCGGCCATGGCCCGGGGCCATTGGCATGGGCCAGGGCAGCGCCGGCCCCGGCGGCATCGGGCACCGCCGGGCGGTGGCTGCCAAGCTGTGGCCAGGCCAGCAAGGCCAGTACGGCGGCACCGCCGCCAATCGCAATCCACAGCAACGGGCTATGCCAGCCGGCGAGGTTGCCGGCGGCGATCAGTTCGGCGGAGAGCAGGATGCCGGCGCCGACGCCCGAGAATAACAGCGGTGCGCCATGCGGATGGCCGACCACATGGAACAGCCAGACGGAGGCGCTGATCAGTGCGATCGCGCTGAGAACGCCGGCCAGGAAGCGCACCGCGATAAAGAACCACGGCGCGGCGGGCAGTGCCAGCACCAGCAGGCATACGGCCGTACCGAGCAGGGCGATGCGGCAGAGTTGCGGTGCCGCGCGTTCCGGCATGCGGGTGACGGCAAGGGCGCCGGCCAGGTAGCCCGCATAGTTCGCGGATGCCGCCAGCGAGCCGGCGCTGACGCTCAGCAAGCCGTCGCGCACCATCAGCGGATACATGCCGGTGAAGGCGAAACGCCCGAAGCCCATGCCGACCGCAAGCACCAGCGCGGCGGCAAGCGATGGCATCCACGGCGCCATCCTCTGGCGCAGGGCGGCGTCCCCGCTCGCGGGGACCGGCTGGATCCTAGCCATGCTGCAACTCCTGCAAGAAGGCCGCGTAAGCCGAGGTCATGAAGCCCGTACGGCGCACCAGGAAGGTGTGCGCCGTACGTACCGGCACGGTCTGCAGGTTCGCCGCGCCGGGGTGGAGCGCCAGCAGCGATCTTGGCAGGATGGCCACTGCCGATCCCGCCGTCACGCAGGCAAGGATGGCGTGGTACGAAGCCAGTTCCAGCACATTCAGCGCCAGCTGCGGGCCTTTGCCGCTGGCAAGCCAGGCTTCGGCGCACATGCGATAGGTGCAGCCACGCGCGAACGTGGCCAGGCTGCGCAGGGTGATGTCTTGTGGCGTGCGCACCGGCGGATGGCTGGGCGGCAGCACCAGCAGGAGTTCTTCGGAAAACAGGAAGGTGCCTTCCAGGCCGGGGCCGAGTACGTCCATGTCGAGTGCATCCGGCGCGCCTTCCGACGGATGGGCCACCAAGGCGCAATCGATGCGATGCGCCAGCAGGGAATCGACCAGGGCCTGCGTGGTGCCGGTCTGGATCTCGATCCGCACATCCGGCCACTTGCCGTGGTAGCGCGCCAGTGGCCGGGGCAGGCGGCTGGCGGCCGAGCTTTCCATGGAGCCCACGCGCAGCGTGCCGGAGGGCACATCGCCGCGCATCGATTGCCGGGCTTCCTCGGCGAGCGCCAGCAGCCGCTCGGTATAGCCCAGGAAACGCTGGCCCTCGGGCGTCAGCGTCATGCGCTTGCTGTCGCGCAGGAACAAGGCGACGCCCAGTTCCTCCTCAAGCTGCTTGACGCGGGTGGTCACGTTCGATTGCACGCGGTCCAGGGCCTTGGCGGCCCGGGTCACGCTTTCCTCCAGCGCAACGGCCCGGAAGATCTCAAGTTCGGCCAGGTCCACGGCAATCCTTTCACTAAGTTTGTTCTCAAAAAGAGAATGTATTCAGGATAACTATCATTGATGGGGATGAATAAGTCAAGAAATCCCTGATGCTGGCAGGGTGGACGCGCCGGGAAGGTCCCGAGGGCTGGCGGCCAGCCTTGGCGCTCAGCGGCGCGTGGCCGGGCGCTTGCGGCCTGGGGAGGCAGCCGGCGCAGGACGGTAGCGGGCGCGCAGGGTTTCCAGGAGCAGCGGCAGCGCGGGGGCCGGATTGCTGGCGGCATAGACCACGGCCACGCCGATCCGCAGGTCTGCCTGCTCCTTGAGTTCCTTGTAGACCACACCGGCGCGCGCCATCGCCTGCAGCGAGGAAGGCACCAGCGCCACGCCCTGCCCATCGGCGATCAGGCCCAGCAGCACATGGTGGTCCGCCGGTTCCTGCACTCGCTGCGGTGCATAGTCCAGCGCGCGGAAGACGGCCTCGTAGTGGTCGAAGTAGGCGGGATTCAGCCGCCGCTGGCCCCAGAACAACGGATCGGCTTGCAGTTCCGGCAGTGAGATGCGCTTGCGCCTGGCGAGCCGGTGCGCGGCCGGCAACGCCACCACCAGCGGGTCGTCGAACAAGTGTTCCACCGCCAGTTCGCCGGTGGCGGACGGCAGGCCGATCAGCGCCGCGTCGAGCGCGCCACGGCGCAGGTCGGCAATCGATTGCTGCGATATCTGGCGTTTCTGCAGCAGCCTGATCTCCGGCGCCTGTGCCTGCAATGCCGGCGCGAGCCAGGTGAACAGGGCGGCATCGAACACGGTGGTGATGCCCAGCCGCAGGCCGTGGTTGCGCGTGGCGCGCTGCCGGGCTCGGGCGAGCAGGGCATCGGCGCTGGCGAGCAGCTCGCGCGCCTCGGGCAGCAGGCGGCTGCCCGCGGGCGTCAGTGCTACGCCATTGCGATCCCGCTCGAACAGGCGCGCACCGATGGTTTCCTCCAGCGCCTGGATCTGCCGCGTCAGCGGAGGCTGCGTGATCGACAGCCGTTCCGCCGCGCGGCGAAAGCTCAGTTCGTCCGCGACGGCCACGAAATAGTTCAACTGCCAGAGTTCCAGGCGGCTTTGCATCGGATGTCCTTGTGATACGCCAAAGGTATCACGCCGAAGGCATTGGCGGCGCGCGAACGCGCTCGCTAAGCTTGCCTCACTGTCCTGCCGACGGCACCGCGCCGCCAGGACCTCCCGATGCGAATCAAAAAAAGGAAACCGCATGAATACGCAGACCATGACACTTGGCCGCGCCCAACTTTCCGCCATCGAACAGACGGACGAGCCGTCCCTGGTCGAAGCCTTGCGTGACATCGCCCCTGACCTGGCCAGCCTGGCGATCGGTTTCGTCTACGGCGAGATCTACCCGCGCCCAGGACTCGACCGGAGGCACCGGCAACTCGTCACCGTCGCGGCGCTTGCGGCCATGGGCGGGCTTGAGCCACAGCTCAGGTTCCATCTGGCCGGGGCGCTGCATGCCGGTTGCACGCCGGTCGAACTGGTCGAACTGATGAATCATCTCGTGGTGTATGCCGGGTTTCCCGCGGCGCTCAACGGCATCGCCGCCGCAAGGGAAGTCTTCGCGAAGCAGGGCGTTGCCGTGAATACCGGCACTCCCGCGCCGGACCAGGGCGGATCGCGCTTCGAGGCGGGGCTTGCCCGCTTGCGCGAGATCGACGGCGAAGTGGGGGAGCGCGTGCTTGCCTCGCTCGAGGACATTGCGCCCGACCTCGGTCGTTTCATCATCGAGTTTGCCTTCGGCGATATCTATACCCGGCCCGGCCTCGACCTGGTCTCGCGGGAACTGGTGACCGTGGCCGCGCTGGCAGCCATTGGCTCGGCCACGCCACAGCTCAAGGTGCATATGCACGGCTTGCTGAACGTGGGTGGCTCGCGTGAGCAAATGGTGGAGGCCATCATTCATCTCGCGGCATATGCGGGTTTTCCACGCGCGATCAATGCCGCGCTGGCGGCCAGGGCGGTGCTGGCGGAGCGCCCGCCGGAGCGGCATTGACGGGTGAGCCGCGCTAACGCCGTGCGGGCCTCGGCACGGCCTGCTTGAACGGCTTCAACAAGCTCGGACGGACTGCGGCTGCGGGGACCGCGCCGGTGCCGGCCGCGCCAGCAGTTGCCGGATCGAGGCAAGGTAGCGGTCCCCGACCTCCCGGCTGGCGCGGCTGGACTGGGCGCGCAGCGTGCGCCGGGACGGCGGCGCGATATTCAGGCTGCGGCAGATCGTGGAGAGATACGGCTTGCGTTCTCCCGCCAGCCGCTGCGCGGCCGCTTGCACCACCGCATCGCCGACGCGGGCGCGCAGCCACGCCAGGACCTGCCTGTCGTATTCGTTCTGTACCCGGACAAGGTGTTCCATGATGGGCTCCCGTGAATACTGTTCATCCATACAGTTACTGTAAATATATACAGTAATCTGCGTTTTTCAAGGATGAGATACGGGCAGCCCGCTTCGGGCGGAGCAGATTCGCCTGGCAGAGCGCGGGGCGCGCTACAGCACCATGCAGGCAGCCGCGCTTGCGCCAGGACGTTGGGGCACCCGTGCCTGCCCGGCGGGCCGCTTCTCGTGACGGCGGCGCTGGCTAGCTTGCTGGTTCCTTTCCGGGGCCTCGCGAGGTGCGTCCGCACCCGGTTTGGGCACATGGGTGTCTCGCAGCGCCGGATGGTGTTTGTCCACCCAGCGGGCCGCCCGCCATAGCGCGAAGATGCAGGCAATCGCGTAGCTGCAGTAAATGAAGGTGAGCACAGGCACCTCGCTCCGCGCCCGTCTAGGGGCGAGTGGTTTGGGAAGGTGCGAGTATGCGCAAGATCACTATCGCAGGGATATCACTCGATTGGGGGGAGCTGGACGCAGCACTTGCCGCAAAGCCAGCCTGCTGGCCGTACCAGCGCAAATGCGGATGCCAGGCGCGACAATTGTTTGCAGTTAGCCCGGCGCGGCTGGCGGGTTTTCCATGCCTGGTCCTCCTCCGGCGGATCGGCGCGGTACTCCAGCAGGTCCCCCGGCTGGCACTGCAGCGCCTCGCAGATTTTCTCCAGCGTATCGAAACGGATACCTTTGACCTTGCCGGATTTCAGCAGGGAGAGATTGGGCATCGGTGATGCCGATGTACTGGGCGAGCTCGCGCGATTTCATGAACACCGCCACCACTACCGCCACCAACAACACCGCAGCCACCACAGCCGTCGCATGGATTGCGGCGGGCATTCTGCTTGCCGGCTGTGCGCCGACGCAGCTTGCCAGCCCGGACGCAACGGTGGTCAGGATCTCCCACAACGAGCCGGGCGGCGGATGTGACGCAGCGCGCCGGCCGGACCGGCAGCGGCATCACGCCAGTGCGACGCTCAGTGCGCTCTGGGCAGAGACCAGGTGGCGGCCACGGCGGCGGCGGTAGTTGCCATCCGAGTCCATCTCCCAGGTGTCGCGGTTGTCCTTCAGGTAGATCTTCAGGCCTTCCTCGATCACGCGCTTCTTGAGCGATTTGTCCAGCACGGGGAAGCACACTTCGATGCGCCGGAAGAAGTCGCGTTCCATCCAGTCGGCGCTGGACAACCGCACGTCCTCGGCCTTGTCGTTATAGAAGTAGAAAATCCGCGCATGTTCGAGGAACTGGCCAAGTACCGAACGCACCCGGATATTCTCCGACAGGCCGCGTATGCCGGGCCGCAAGGCGCAGCCGCCGCGCACGATGAGTTCGATCCGCACGCCGTCGCAGGATGCCTGGTAGAGCGCCTGGATGATAGTCGGGTCCATCAGGGCGTTCATCTTGGCAATGATCAGTCCCTTGCGGCCAGCCTTGGCGTGCTTGCCCTCACGGCGGATGGCGTCGAGCAATGCCGAATGCAGGGTGAACGGCGCCTGCCAGAAGTGGGTAAGCGTGCCGGGATGGCCCAGGCCGGTCAGCTGGGAGAACACGTTCGCCACATCCTCGACCATGGCTTCCTTGCACGTGAACAAGCCGAAGTCCGTGAAATTCCTGGCGGTCTGCGAGTGGTAGTTGCCTGTGGAGAGATGCGCGTAACGCCTGAGTTTTTTTCCTTCGCGCCGCACCACCATGGCCATCTTGGCATGCGACTTGTAGCCGACCACGCCGTACACCACATGGGCACCGGCTTCTTCCAGTTGCGCCGCCCAGTTGATGTTGGCCTCCTCGTCGAAGCGGGCCAGCAGTTCCACCACCACGCTGACTTCCTTGCCCCTGCGCGCGGCGCCGATCAGTGCCTGCAGCAGCGCCGAGTCGTTGCCGGCGCGGTACACAGTCTGCTTGATGGCCATCACATCGGGGTCTTCAGCGGCCTGGCGGATGAAATCCACCACCGGGGCAAACGACTGGTACGGATGGTGCAGCAGGATATCGCCGTCGCGGATGGCGCGGAACATGTCCGGCTGGCCCTGCAGCGCCTTCGGCAAGCCTGGCCGGCATGGCGGATATTTCAGGTCCTCGCGGTCCACGCTGTCGGGCACCGGCAGCAGCCGCACGAGGTTGACCGGGCCATTCACGGAAAACACCTCGGTGTCCTCCAGCCCGAACTGGTTCTGCAGGAACCTGGTCATCTCGTCGGAGCAGTTGTCCGCGACCTCAAGCCGTACCGCATCGCCGAAATGCCGCTGTGGCAGTTCGCCCTGCAGCGCATCGCGCAGGTTCTTGATTTCTTCCTCGTCGACGAACAGTTCGCTGTTGCGGGTGACCCGGAACTGGTAGCAGCCGCGCACATACATGCCGGGAAACAGTTCGCAGACGTGGGCATGCAGGATGGAAGACAGGAACACAAAGCCGTGTTTGCAGCCGGAGATCTCTTCCGGCAGGAGGATCACGCGGGGCAGGGAGCGGGGCGCTTGTACGATGGCCGCGCCAGCCTCCCGGCCGAAGGCGTCCTTGCCTTCGAGTTCCACCGCGAAGTTCAGGCTCTTGTTGAGCACTCGCGGGAAGGGATGCGCGGGATCGAGGCCGATGGGGGTCAGCACGGGCATCAACTCGCGGAAGAAAAAGGCGCGAATCCATTCGGCCTGTTCCGGCGTCCAGTGCGGCCGGCGCAGGAAGCGGATTTCCTGCCGGTCCAGCTCGGGAATCAGCACATCATTGAACAGGTGGTATTGCTCCGCGACCAGCTTATGCGTGCGTGCGCTGACCAGCGCATAGACCTGCCGCGTGTCCAGCCCGTCCGGCCCGCTGGCGATCGCCTGCAGCTTGATCTGTTCCTTGAGGCCGGCAACGCGGATCTCGAAGAACTCGTCGAGGTTGCTGCTGAAGATGCATAGGAAGCGCAAGCGCTCCAGCAACGGGATGTCGCAATTCTCCGCCTGGGCGAGCACGCGCCGGTTGAACTCCAGCTGGCTCGCTTCTCGATTCAGGAAGAGCTGCAGCGCGTTGGCGCCGATGTTGGCGCTCGCGCTGGCAAGGAAGTCCGACGGAACGCCGCGAACATCACTTGGTGCGAGAGGGAGGGAAGGGGCGATCTCTAGTGGAGCAGCCGAGCCTTCTTCCATGATGCGCTTGAATCCTTCTTTGGAATGGGCCATCGCGCGCCGATGGCCTGTTGGATAGATATTACCGCGCCGCGCGGCGATTGAGGAGTGGAACTGTGGGCGAAACACCGCACATTTCTTCCAGTCGCCGGCGGGAATGGCAAAAGCGCATACGCAAGATTTGTTCCATGTTCTCTTCCCGTGCAGCGGAAGTGGATTGCGGCCAAGGGCGCTCACATGCATGATGGAGCCCTGCATGGCAACGCTGCAGCGCGCATTGTCCGCTTCACGCGATTCGCTACCTGGAAAGTCAAATCCTGGAATCCAAATGGAACTGATCTACGTTGCGGACCCGATGTGCTCGTGGTGTTACGGCTTCGGCAAGGAATTGTCCGCGCTGGTGGCGCGTTTCCCGGATCTGCCGCTGGGCGTGGTGGTCGGGGGCCTGCGCGCGGGGGCCACGGACATCATGGACGACGCGGCAAGGAATGTGCGCCTGCAACACTGGGCTCGGGTCGAGCAAGCCAGCGGCATGCCATTCAACCGCGAAGGCCTGCTGGCGCGCGAAGATTTCGTCTACGACACGGAGCCGGTGTGCCGGGCGGTCGTCACCGCGCGCATCCTCGCCGGGCAGGGCAACCTGCTCGCCGTATTCGATGCGCTGCAGCATGCGTTCTACATGGATGCCCTGAATACGACCGATGCCGGCGTGCTGGCCGGCATAGCATCGCAAGCGCTGACACGGCTCGGGTACGGCATCGATGCCGCTACGTTCGAGGCGGCGTGGCGCGCACCTGCGACCATCACCGAGACGCACGCGGACTTTGCCCTGGCACGTTCGTGGGGCGTCACCAGTTTCCCCACGCTGCTGTTGCGCGTTGGTAGCGAACTCCACGGCATCACGACCGGGTACGCTAGTGCCGGCATGATCGAGCACCGCCTGGCGTCCGTGCTGGAGCAATTGGCGGCGCGCGCCTGACGCAGGCCTGCCTGTCACCACCACGGTGACGCTTGGCTACGATGATCTATTGCCTGGGCGGCTGCTAATTCCCTTCTGCGCCATTCTCCACTGCCGGCGCCTGTTGCCTTGTCTATCCGGCCGCCAAGCGGAACGACCCCAAGAGCGGGCCAGTCTGGCTTGTCAGCGGGCAGGGCCCAGCAGGTTGGCCTGCGGTTCGCCGAAGTTGCCCAGCCCGGGCTCATTTCCTTCATCCGTTACAAAATACGGGTGGCAATGTCGTTTTGTGCTTTTTGAGTATCATTTTCGAGTGATGCTGGTGAAGCAGCGCCTCTGTTGGCATCTTGCATACGTACTATCACCTAATGCTGCGATGCGTCATTCCTTTTGCTATACTAGGGAAAACCCGATGAGGGTTATCCCTGAAAGGAAGAAAGCCATGAACTCGCAATCCGATATCAAGATGACCGACCAACTCGAACGCGAACTGATTGAACGCGAACTCGGTCCCCGCAGCCCGGCCTTTATCGATGACGTGAAGAGCGCCATCGCCGCCGTGCAAGACGTGTTTGGCCGCCTGCAAAGCCAGGCTCGCAAGGCAAAGATCGTTTTCGCGAACGGCTGATTGCCGAATTGCCAGAGCACCGACATCAAGAAGCGCGAATCAAGAGTAATTGCTGCTGTAGTGCACTGTAGTTAGCTATTGTTTGTTGTTGATGTGTGTAGTCTTGGTTTGACGGCTGTATCACTGCCGCTCGCGCCGCGCCCCGGCGCGCGTTGAAAAGCGAGGGCAGGCACTACGTGAAACCGGCGTGGATGTTTCCACGCGGCAAGACCGGCCAACGCGTCGCTCCATGGAGCGCAACGCTTCTTGGCCGGTTTTTTTATTTGATACTCACCAGGTCGCGGTTAGCGCTCACCGGCTTCCACTTTCGGCTGCCGCCTTCCGGGTAGACCAGTCTCCCTGCCTTGTGAGTTTGCCTAACAACGCTTGCCAGGCGTTTTCCTTTTGAAGCCGTGCGGGATGGCGTTATCGTGGAGGCCCCTGTCTTCTGCGGCACTCCGCGCTCGCCATGCTGTCGCCCCGCCTCGTCCTTTGCCTGCTGATCACCTATCTGGTTTGGGGCACGACCTATCTCGCAATCCGCTTCACGCTGGAGAGCTTTCCGCCGTTCCTGATGATGGGCTCGCGCTTTGTCTGCGCGGGCCTGCTGCTGGCGTTGTGGCTGCGGTATCGCGGTGCTGCCATGCCGACGCTGCGCCAGTTGCGCAATTGCGCCGTGCTGGCGGGTTTCCTGCTGGTCGGCGGCATGGGGCTGACTGCGGTGGCCGAGCAGACCATTTCCTCCGGAGCGACCACCGTGATGATCGGCGCGATGCCTATCTTTGGTTTGTTCTGGGGATTCTGCTTCGGCGGGCGGCCGCGCTGGTATGAGGGGCTGGCCATCGCGCTGGGCAGCCAGGGCATCCTGGTGCTGACCGGCGGCGCGGAATTCCGCGCGAGTGCCACCGGGGTTGTGGCATTGCTGACGGCCATTGCCAGCTGGTCGTTCGGCTCGCAGCTCGCCAGGCACCTGGACCTGCCACGCGGCGCGGTGGCGTTTGCCGCGGAGATGCTGCTGGGTGGGGCAATCCTGCTGGCGCTTTCCGCTGCGCTCGGCGAACCCTGGCCGCGTACCGTCAGCAGCCAGGCGTGGTGGGCCTGGGTTTATCTGGTGGTGGCGGGATCGCTGGTGGCCTTTTCCGCCTACATGCATCTGGTGGCGAACGTCTCGCCGACGATTTCCAGCAGCTATGTCTATGTCAACCCGCCGGTGGCCCTGGCTGTAGGCGCCTGGCTGGGCAGCGAGCAGATCGCGCCGCAGACCCTGGGTGCGGTGGCGCTGATCCTGGGGGCGCTTGCGGTGCTTAGCCTGGGTACCTGGCGCGGCGCGCGGGCGGTCGCGGCGACGTGACTTCAGGAGGCCGGAGGCCGCCCGAGGCAACTGGCGGGGCGGCGGCTCAGGATTCGGATTGTTCTTCGATCCACATCGACAGGCGTGCCTTGTAGGCCTGCTGGATATGCCGGCGCGTGATTTGCTCGGCGAGCGCGGGCTCGCGCTGTTCCAGGGCTTCCACCAGTGCGATGTGGTCTTCGTAGGAAACCTGCGCGCGTCCCGGCAGCGCCAGCGTGGTGCGGCCCAGCAGCGCCATCGACTCGTGCAGGGAGCGTAGCGTCTTGAGCAGGTAGCGGTTGTGCGCGCAACGGTGCAGGGTTTCGTGGAAGAGCCGGTTGTTGGCGGCGAGCTTGTCGGGCTGGTCGGCGATGGCGAGGTCGCGCTGGACGATATCGCGCAGCAGCGAGATTTCCACATCGGTGGCGTGGCGCGCGGCGAGCGCGGCGGCGGTGCCTTCCAGCACCTCGCGCATGACATAGAGCTCGCTGACCATGCTGGCGTCGAGTCGCGTCACCATCATGCCGCGGTTGGGCTCGTTGACGACGAGGCCTTCGGACTCCAGGCGCGATAGCGCTTCGCGCACCGGCGTGCGCGACAGTCCCAGCGTGGCCGCCAGCTCCACTTCGCGCAGGCGGGTGCCGGAGGGCAGTTGCCCAGCCTGGATGGCGTTGCGCAGGTGCTGGTAGGCCCGCTCGGCGCGGGGCAGGGAATCGTCGGGACCGGTGCCGGCAGCGCCGGCGAGATCTGCGGAAATCATGGGAGCGGTCGAAACCGTGGTCGTTATGTGTTGTTGTCGTAATGGCGCAAGGCGCGGCAGCCGGGGAGGGTGGACAGCCGGCTGCCTGGTTGCCGTGATGATACCCGCTTCACGCGCGGCAACATCATGCCAGCAGTATGTCCGTCACCAGCCTGCTCAGAGCGGCGGGCATCGCCCGGCCATCGTGCGGGATGCCGCCAACGCTCAAGTGCCATGGCCAGTCGGCGAGTTGAACGGGTGGTACTGGTAAAGCCAGGTTTCCGACAGCGGCTTGCCGTCCAGGCGCAGGAACAGGCGCAGGTCGACCGGTTCCTTGCCTTCGGCGGTGAGATCGAACTGGGCACGCCAGTGCCCGGCGACGCCATTGGGCACCGCTTCGGTAAATATATAGGAAAAGGTGCCGCGCGAACTGCTCAGTACCGCTTCCGGCTTGGTGCCGTAGGGCAGTTTCTCCAGCGGCGCCCCCTTGAACTCCACCATGAACTTGCGCACGCCTTGCGGGCGTGCCTGTCCGGGCTGCCCGCCGTTGCCCAGCCGGGTAGCCACGCAACGCGCCAGCGGGCTGGGATAAGGCTCGTCGGCCAGCCAGTGCAGCCGGTAGCGCAAGCGGAAGCTGCTGCCGGCCTTGGCCTGTGCCTTGGGCACCCACATCGCGACGATGTTGTCGTGGATCTCGTCGTCGGTGGGAATTTCTATCAGTTGCACCGTGCCCGCGCCCCAGCCGTCGCGCGGCTCGACCCACAGGCTGGGCCGCCGCTCGTAATGGACGCCATCCTGGTAGTGATCGAAGTTGCGATCGCGCTGCAGCAGGCCGAAGCCGCGCGGATTGTCATCGCCAAAGCTCGAAGCCATGGTGCGCGGCGGGTTGTTGAGCGGGCGCCAGATATGTTCGCCGGCCCCGTTCCAGATCGCAAGGCCGTCGGAATCGTGCACTTCAGGGCGCCAGTCCACGGCGGTGCCCTTGCTGGCTTCCGAGAACCAGCACATCGACGTCAGCGGCGTCAGGCCCAGGCGCGCCACATCCTTGCGCAGGAACAGCGCGCAATCGATATCCATCAGCACGCCTTTGCCGCGCTGCATGACGAAGCGGTACGCGCCGGCCACGCTGGGGCCATCGAGCAGGGCATAGACCGTGACGCTGTCGCCGTTGCCCGCGGGCGTCTCGAAATAGAAATGCGTGAAACTCGGAAACTCCTCCGGCTTGCCGGTCTCGGCCACGTCGATGGCAATGCCGCGCGCGGACAGGCCGTACTGGTAAAGCTCGCCGATGGCGCGGAAATACGAGGCGCCAAGGAAGGCCACCCAGTCGTTCTTCTTCCAGTCGAGTTTCTTCTGGTCGGCCAGGCGGCTTTCCTGGAAGCGGAAGCCGGCAAAGCCGCTGCCGCGCGCCAGCTTGCGCGCCGGGCTGTCGGCCGGCATGTCGAAATACGACTCGTCATACACGATCTCGCGCGCCGCCGGCGCGCCCTTGGCGCTGTCGATCACGTGCATGCGCACCGGCTGGCGGAAGAAGGTGCCCAGGTGGAAGAAGGTCACCGGGAACTGGCCGGGCCCGTCCGCGAACAGCGCGTCATCGGTCTTGAAGCGAATCTTGCCGTGCGCCTCGTAGTCGATCCTGGCGAGGATGTCGGCCGGTGCCGTGGCGGGGGGCGCATAAGCCCGACCAGCCAGGGTGCGGGCTTGCTCAATCAGGGTGTCGAAGCTGAAGGGGCGGGCGTCGCCCAGCTTGATCTTGCCGGCCGCCAGCACGGATGGTGTGATGCCGAGGGCCGCCAGGGCGGCGGAAGCGGTCGCGGAAACGAGCAGGGTGCGGCGATTCATCATCGAAGGCAGGGATCCTTGGCGCAACACGCCAGAATGGGCAGAACTCTAAATGACGCTTGGGGTGAAGGAAAGTTCGGAAAAGGGTGATTGAAAGTGCTGTAAATGGCATTTTTTGGCTTAAACGGCCACCGAGATCCCGCGCAGCGTAGATGGCGGTGCCACACGTGTCCGGGGCGCCGCCCGGCAAGATTGAGGTTGTACTCTTTTTCTGTGGGATATAGTATGTGATATATCAATGGATATACCCATAAAACCACAGGAGACAACTGATGAAAGTGTGTATCTATGGTGCCGGCGCCATCGGCGGCTATATCGGCGTTCAGCTTGCCCTGGCGGGCGCCGAAGTCAGCCTGGTCGCACGCGGCCCCCACCTCGCCGCGATGAAGGCCGACGGCCTGCGCCTGCTGTGCGACGGGGAGGAGCGGGTGGCCAGGGTCAACTGCACCGACGACCCCGCCCAGCTGGGGCCGCAGGATTACGTCTTCATCACCTTGAAGGCGCATTCCGTGCCGGGCGTGGTGGACCTGATGCAGCCCTTGCTCGGGCCGAAGACGGCCATCGTGACTGGCGTGAACGGCATTCCCTACTGGTACTTCCATCAGCATGGCGGCCCGCTGGCCGGTACCACGCTGGAAAGCGTGGACCCGGGCGGGCGCCAGTGGCGCGGCCTGGGTCCCGAGCGTGCGATCGGCTGCGTGCTGTATCCCGCCGCGGAGATTGCCGAGCCCGGCGTCATTCGCCATGTCTACGGCAAGAAGTTCCCGCTCGGCGAGCCCGACGGCAGCAAGTCGGCGCGCGTCAGCCACCTGAGTGAAATGATGGTGGCCGCCGGGCTGGACGCGCCCATCCGCGACAATATCCGCGACGAGATCTGGCTCAAGCTGTGGGGCAACCTGTGCTTCAATCCGATCAGCGCGCTTACGCACGCCACGCTGGATATCATTACTTCCGATCCCGCCACCCGCGGGCTGTCGCGGGCGATGATGCTGGAAGCCCAGGCGATTGCCGAGCGCTTCGGTGTGCATTTCCGCGTCGACGTGGAGCGCCGCATCGACGGCGCCGGCGCGGTGGGTGCGCACAAGACTTCCATGCTGCAGGATCTGGAAGCGGGGCGCGCGATGGAGATCGACCCCTTGCTGACCGTGGTGCAGGAAATGGGGCGGCTGGTGCGGCAGCCCACGCCGATGGTGGACACGGTGCTGGGCCTGATCAAGCAGCGCGAAAGGATGGCGCAGGCGGCTTGAGCGGGATGGCCGGGCAGGCATTCCGGTAGCACATGGCCGCGCCGGCCCACTACGGCGGCGCACCATGTGATATACCATATACGTAAAACCGCCGTTCCCGGCAGCCTTTATGTCAATTGTGCATTTTGCTATGCATTCGACTCATGTGATGGCTGCTTTTGGTAAGCTAGGCGGCAAGCTGCCGGCCACTGCCCTGTGCGCCGAGGCGCTGGTATCAACAAGAGCCCATTCATGTCTGTGCAAAGCCCATCCGCCGTTCAGCCAGCTGGACTGACCCTGTCCCTGCAACCCATCAATGCGGGCGCCAGCCTGCGCGACCAGGCGTACGCCATGCTGCGCCAGGCCATTGCCGACGCCGATATCTATCAGTCGACCGAGGAAATCCGGCTGGACGAGCGTGTCCTGAGCGAAGCGCTGGGCGTGAGCCGCACCCCCATCCGCGAAGCCATGACGCTCCTGGAGCAGGAGGGTTTCCTGCGTACGGTGCCACGGCGCGGCATCTACATCATGCGCAAGACCAAGCGCGAGATCGTGGAAATGATCCAGGTGTGGGCGGCGCTGGAGAGCATGGCCGCGCGCCTCGCCACCTTGCATGCCAGCGACGCGGAGATCGCGCAGTTGCGCCATATGTTCGACAGCTTCCGCGATGCGACCCCGGCTGAGCATATCGAGGAGTACTCCGACGCGAATATCGCCTTTCACCAGGCGATCGTGCAGTTGTCGAAGTCGCAGATCATCATGGACTCGATCAAGAATATCTTTGTCCATGTGCGCGCGATACGGAAGATGACGATCTCGCAGAGTGATCGCGCCTCGCGTTCCATCGTCGATCATTTGCGGATTATCGAGGCGCTGGAGAAGCGCGATACCGAGCTGGCGGAGAAGCTGGTGCGCCAGCATTCGCTGGACCTCGCCGACTATGTCGAAAAGCACTGCGATTTCCTCGATTGAGCAGCAAGCGTCCCGGACGCCATGGCAATAAGAAAAACGGCGGATATTGTCCGCCGTTTTTCATTGACAACGCCAACGTGCTACGCGCCCATCGCCGCCACCATGGTTTTGCCCAGTTCGGCCGGCGAACGCGCTACCCGGATGCCGGCGGCGCGCATGGCGTCGATCTTTGCCTCGGCGGTCCCCATGCCGCCGGAGATGATGGCCCCTGCATGCCCCATGCGCCGGCCCGGCGGGGCGGTGGTGCCGGCGATAAAACCCACCACGGGTTTGGCCTGCCCGCCGCTGCGCGCATCGCGCAGGAACTGCGCGGCTTCTTCCTCGGCAGAGCCGCCGATCTCGCCGATCATGATGATGCCTTCGGTGTCGTCGTCGGCCAGGAACATCTGCAGGCAATCGATAAAGTTGGTGCCGTTGACCGGATCGCCGCCGATGCCGATGCAGGTGCTCTGCCCGAGCCCGGCGGCCGTGGTTTGCGCCACCGCTTCATAAGTCAGCGTGCCGGAACGGGACACCACGCCGATCTTGCCGGGGCGATGGATATGGCCCGGCATGATGCCGATCTTGCATTGTCCCGGCGTGATCACGCCTGGGCAATTTGGGCCGACCAGACGGCTGCCCGAACCGGATAGCGCGCGCTTGACCCGCACCATATCGATCACCGGGATGCCTTCGGTAATGCACACGATCAGGCCGATGCCCGCGTCCACGGCTTCCAGGATGGCGTCGGCAGCGAAGGGCGGGGGCACGTAGATGACCGAGGCGTCGGCGCCCGTGCGCTCCACCGCGGCGGCTACGGTGTCGAACACCGGGAGCCCGAGATGCGTCTCGCCGCCCTTGCCGGGGGTGACGCCGCCGACCATGCGCGTGCCGTAGGCCAGCGCCTGTTCGGAGTGGAAGGTACCTTGCGCGCCGGTGAAGCCCTGACAGATTACCTTGGTGTCTTGATGGATCAGTACGGCCATGTCATTTCCCTCCCTTATCGCCGCTATTGCCAGTTTGCACGTCGCCTTGAACGGCCTTGACCACTTTCTCCGCGGCGTCGGCAAGGTGGTCGGCCGACAGGATCGGCAAGCCGGAGTCGCGCAGGATGGCCTTGCCGAGTTCCACGTTGGTGCCTTCCAGCCGGACCACCAGCGGGACCGTCAGGTCGATCTCGCGCGCGGCGGCCACCACGCCTTCGGCGATCACGTCGCAGCGCATGATGCCGCCGAAGATATTGACCAGGATGCCCTTGACCTTGGGGTCGTCGAGGATCAGGCGGAATGCCGCCGTCACACGTTCCCTGGTGGCGCCGCCACCCACGTCGAGGAAGTTGGCCGGCTCCCCGCCATAGAGCTTGATGATGTCCATGGTGGCCATGGCCAGCCCGGCGCCGTTGACCATGCAGCCGATGCTGCCGTCGAGCTTGACGTAGTTCAGCCCATGGCGGGCCGCCGCGGATTCGGCGGGATCTTCCTCGGTTTCGTCGCGCAAGGCTTCGATGTCCGGATGGCGGTACAGCGCGTTGTCGTCGAAGTTGAACTTGGCGTCGAGCGCGATCACGTCGCCAGCGCGCGTCACCACCAGCGGGTTGATTTCGACCACCGACGCGTCCAGCTCGGTAAATGCACGGTAGGCCGAGAGGATAAAGCGCGATGCCGCGCTGACCTGCTTGCCGGTCAGCCCCAGCCCAAAGGCCAGGCGGCGCGCGTGGAAGGGCTGGATGCCGCTGGCCGGGTCGATCGCGACTTTCAGGATTTTCTCCGGCGTGCGGGCCGCGACTTCCTCGATTTCCATGCCGCCTTCGGTGGAGGCCATCAGCGTGATGCGGGAGGTGGCGCGGTCGATCAGCATGCCCAGGTATAGCTCGCGGGCAATCTCGCAGCCTTCTTCTACATATAGGCGGCGCACTTCGCGGCCGGCTTCTCCGGTCTGCTTGGTGACCAGCACTTTGCCGAGCATCTGTTCGGCCTGCGTACGCACGGCATCGACTGACTTGACCACGCGCACGCCGCCCTTGCCGCCCGGATCGCCGGCAAAGCGGCCGGCGCCGCGGCCGCCGGCATGGATCTGGGACTTCACCACCCAGACCGATCCGCCGATCTTGCGTGCCGCGCTGGCGGCTTCCTCCGGGGTAAACGCAACGGCCCCGCGCGGCACGGCCACGTCGAAGCGCCTGAGCAATTCCTTGGCCTGATATTCGTGAATGTTCACAAGTCTCCTCGCTCTTGGTGATGCGCGTGCCGGCGAGCCGCGAAACCGGATGGTCCGGCAAGACGCGCTGTGAAATATGGTATGTAATATATCAACGAGAAGCAAGCGGATTTTCCACGAAGCGGAGGCTGGGGCCGGGGCGCTCATCAGCTGTGCGAAAACGGAATGAATCGGCACGTATTCAGCAATTGTTCTTATTTGTCATCCATCTTGCGGCGATTTGCTGCATCGCATCGTTGAAACTCCTGGGCAAGCATCCAAATTTCCCTTGAGATTCGTTGATATATCACATACCGTATGTCATCAAGATCCTTCGAAATGGATCGATGGCGTCGCAGGGCCGGTGACATGCAGGGTAGGCACCGGCCAGGCAGCAAAGCAGCAAAGGGCGAACGGGTGTCGTGACAACGGGCCAGGTCCGCGTCACAGCCTGTCGCAACCCAGTCAACGAGGAGACCAAGACATGTCTGCAGTCGCACCCACGCGGTCCGAATCCACCACGGCCGAAGACACCCTGAAGCAGAAGACCCGCGATGCCGGCGTTATTTCCGGCGGCCACCTGGTAGCGCGGGCCCTGAAGAACGAAGGCGTCGACACCATCTTCACGCTCTGTGGCGGCCATATCATCGACATTTACGACGGCTGCGTGGACGAGGGCATCCGCATCATCGACGTGCGCCACGAGCAGGTAGCCGCTCATGCGGCGGACGGCTACGCGCGCCAGACCGGCAAGCTGGGCTGCGTGGTGACCACCGCAGGTCCGGGCTGCACCAACGCCGTGACCGGCGTGGCGACGGCCTTCCGCTCGGAAAGCCCGATCATTCACATCGGCGGGCAGGGTGCCCTGTCCCAGCACAAGATGGGTTCGCTGCAGGACCTGCCGCATGTCGACATGATGTCGCCCATCACCAAGTTCGCGGCCACCATCCCCAGCACCGAGCGCGTGGCGGACATGATCTCGATGGCGGCGCGCGAGTGCTTCAATGGCGCGCCCGGCCCGTCGTACCTGGAAATCCCGCGCGACGTGCTCGACCGCGAAGTCGATGCGGCGCGCGCGGTGATTCCGCGCCCCGGCCACTATCGCGCTTCCACTAAATCGATTGGCGACCCGAAGGATATCGAGCGCCTGGCCGACATCCTGGTCAATGCCGAGCGCCCGGCGATTCTCTACGGCCAGCAGGTCTGGACCGCGCGCGGGCATGAGGAAGCCATCGCGCTGCTCAAGGGCCTGGATATTCCCGGCTACTTCAACGGCGCCAGCCGTGGCTTGCTGCCGCCGGGCGATCCGCACCACTTCGACCGCACCCGTACGCAAGCTTTCGCCAATGCCGACGTACTGATCATCGTGGGCACGCCGTTCGACTTCCGCATGGGCTATGGCAAGCGCATCAGCAAGGAGCTGACGCTGGTGCAGATCGACATGGATTACCGCACGGTTGGCAAGAACCGCGAGATCGACCTTGGCCTGGTGGGCGACCCCGGCGCCATCCTCGGTGCGGTGCTGCAGGCTGCCAGCGGCCGCATCAAGAACGACAAGCGCCAGGCGCGGCAGAAATGGATGGGCCAGCTGACCGAAGCCGAGGCCGTCGCCACCGCCAAGCTGATGCCGCTGTTCCGCTCGGAAAACACGCCGATCCATCCGTACCGCGTGGCCTATGAACTGAATGAGTTCCTGTCGGACGACACGGTCTACATCGGCGACGGCGGCGACGTGGTGACCATTTCCGCGCAGGCGGTGCGTCCGCGCCGTCCCGGGCAGTGGATGGACCCGGGCGCGCTGGGCTCGCTGGGCGTCGGCACAGGCTTTGCCATCGCCGCCGGCCTGGCCAACCCGAACAAGGAAATCCTCTGCTACTACGGTGACGGCTCGTTCGGCATGACGGCGTTCGACATGGAAACCGCCAACCGTTTTGGCGTGCCCTACCTGGCGGTGATCGGCAACAACTCCGCCATGAACCAGATCCGCTACGGCCAGCTCGCCAAGTACGGCGACGAGCGCGGCAACGTCGGCAACCTGCTGTCGGACGTGCCGTTCTCCAAGTTCGCCGAAATGCTGGGCGGCTATGGCGAGGAAGTGCGCGAGCCGGGCAAGATCGCCGGCGCATTGCAGCGCGGACGCGAGGCGGTGCAGCGCACCGGAAAATCGGCCGTGATCAATATTTGGGTGGACCCGCGCGAGTACGCGCCGGGCACCAAGAACCAGACCATGTACAAATAACCGGTGGCGAGGAGACAAACCATGAACAAGGCACTGGACGGTGTGCGGATCCTGGACATGACCCATGTGCAGGCCGGCCCTTCGGCCACCCAGCTGATGGCATGGCTGGGGGCCGACGTGATCAAGGTGGAGTTGCCGGGGCGCGGCGACATCACGCGCAGCCAGCTGCGCGATGTGCCCAACGCAGACAGCCTGTACTTCACCATGCTGAACTCCAACAAGCGCAGCCTCACGCTCAATATGAAGACGCCGGAGGGCAAGGCGCTGCTGGAAGACCTGGTGCGGCGCTGCGACGTGCTGGTGGAGAACTTCGGCCCCGGCGTGCTGGACCGCGCCGGCTTCGACTGGGACCGCCTGCAGACGCTGAACCCGCGGCTGATCTACGCGTCGATCAAGGGCTTCGGCCCGGGACCGTTCGCGGACTGCAAGGCCTATGAGAACGTGGCCCAGTGCATGGGCGGCTCGGCCAGCACCACCGGCACGGCGGATGGCGCGCCGACAGTCACCGGCGCGCAGATCGGAGACTCCGGCACTGGCATCCACTGCGTGGTGGGCATCCTGGCGGCACTGCTGCAACGCGAGCATTCCGGGCGTGGCCAGCGCGTGGAAGTGGCGATGCAGGACTCCGTGCTCAACCTGTGCCGGGTCAAGCTGCGCGACCAGCAGCGCCTGGCCGCGGGGCCGATGCGCGAGTACCCCAACCAGGAGTTCGACGACTTCGTGCCGCGCGCGGGCAATGCCTCGGGCGGCGGCCAGCCCGGCGCCGCGCTGCGCTGCGCGCCCGGCGGCGCCAACGACTACGTCTACGTGATCGTGCAGCCGCAAGGCTGGGAGCCGCTGATGCGCTTGTGCGGCAGGGAGGAGCTGATCACCCATCCGCAGTTCGCCTCGCCGGAGGCCCGCCTCAAATGCCTGGAAGAGTGTTTCTCCATCATCGAGAAATGGACGCGCACGCGCACCAAGTTCGAAGTGATGGATGCCCTCAACGAGGTCGACGTGCCGTGCGGGCCGATCCTGTCGATGAAGGACCTGATCGAGGACAAGTCACTGTACGAGCGTGGCTACCTGGTGGAACTGGATCACCCGGAACGCGGCCAGTATGTGCAACTCGGCTGCCCGATCACCTTGTCGGCATCGCCGGTGGAGGTCGAGCGTTCGCCGCTGCTGGGCGAGCATACCGAAGAGATCCTCGACTGGCTGGGCCGCACGCCCGCGCAGATCGAAGCCTTGCGCGCCGCCGGGGCAGTCTGATGCCCTGAACGTACCCGAGGCACTTCAAGCGCTTCAAGCACTTCCCGCAGTGAGTTTGCAAGCCGCCCGCCCTCGCGCTTTCGCGCAAGGGCGCGGACCGGCTCATCCCTACGCAATCCATGAACAGATGGAGACCTGACATGGCACACAACAAGGACGCGGTGCGGAAGATTCTCGCCGCCGTGAAGGAAGAAGGCCGCAATGCACTGACTGCGCCCGAAGGCAAGCTGGTGTGCGATGCCTACGGCATTTCGGTGCCGGGCGAGGGCGTGGCCAGGACGCCGACCGGCGCAGTCGAGCTGGCTGACAAGATGGGGTATCCGGTAGTGCTCAAGATCGTCTCGCCCGACATCCTGCACAAGACCGAGGCCGGCGGCGTGCTGGTGGGCCTGAAAAGCGCCGCGGATGTGGAGCGCGGTTACCTGACCATCGTCGGGAATGCGAAGAAGTACGCTCCCAACGCCAATATCGTTGGCGTTCAGGTGCAGCAGATGATTACCGGCGGGCAGGAGGTCATCATTGGCGCCGTCACCGATCCGTCCTTCGGCAAGCTCGTGGCCTTCGGCCTGGGCGGCGTGCTGGTGGAAGTGCTCAAGGACATTACCTTCCGCATGGCCCCGGCCAGCCAGGAGGATGCGCTGTCGATGCTCGACGGCATTGCCGCCGCCGAAGTGCTCAAAGGCGTGCGCGGCGCCGATCCGGCCAATCGCGAGGCGCTGGCCGGCATGATCCAGCGCGTGTCGGAGCTGGTGAGCGATTTCCCGGATATCTCGGAGCTTGACCTTAACCCGGTATTCGCCAGCAAGGACGGCGCCATTGCCGCCGACGTGCGCATCGTGGTGGACTTCGCGCCGCAGCCGGAGCGCTATCGCCCCAGCCAGGAAGACATCGTCAGGCAGATGAACCGCATCATGCGTCCCGATTCGGTGGCCGTGATCGGCGCATCAAACGAGGACGGCAAGATCGGCAACTCGGTGATGAAGAACCTGATCAACGGCGGCTACCGGGGCAAGATCTACCCGATCCATCCCAAGGGTGGCGAGATCATGGGCATGACCGCGTACAAGAGCGTGCTCGACGTGCCGGGCGAGGTGGATGTGGCGGTGTTCGCCATTCCCGCCAAGCTGGTGGCCGGGGCGCTGGAAGAGGTGGGCGAGAAGCATATTCCAGGCGCGGTGCTGATTCCCTCAGGGTTTGCCGAGACCGGCAACGTGGAAGGGCAGGAAGAGATCGTCGCCATCGCGCGCAAGCACGATATCCGCTTGATGGGGCCGAATATCTACGGCTTCTACTACACGCCAAAGAACCTGTGCGCGACCTTCTGCACGCCTTACGATGTCAAGGGCAAGGCGGCGCTGTCGTCGCAGTCCGGCGGCATCGGCATGGCCATCATCGGCTTCTCGCGTTCGGCCAAGATGGGCGTTTCGGCCATTGTCGGGCTGGGCAACAAGTCCGATATCGATGAGGACGACCTGCTTACCTTCTTCGAGCAGGACGACAACACCGAGATCATCGCCCAGCACTGCGAGGACCTGAAGGACGGCCGCGCCTTCGCCGAAGCCGCAAAGCGGGTGTCGAAGAAGAAGCCGGTGGTGGTGCTCAAGGCCGGACGCACCAGCATGGGCGCGCGCGCCGCCAGTTCGCACACCGGCGCGCTGGCCGGCAACGACAAGATCTACGAGGACGTGTTCCGGCAGTGCGGCGTGATCCGTGCGCGCTCGCTGCGCGATCTGCTGGAGTATGCGCGGGGGATTCCGAAGCTGCCGACGCCCAAGGGCGAGAACGTGGTGATCATCACGGGCGCAGGCGGCTCGGGCGTGCTGTTGTCGGATGCGTGCGTGGACAACAACCTGTCGCTGATGACCATGCCGGACGATCTCGACGCGGCCTTCCGCAAGTTCATCCCGCCCTTTGGCGCGGCGGGCAACCCGGTCGATATCACCGGCGGCGAACCGCCATCCACCTACAAGAACACCCTGCGCCTGGGCATGGAGGACCCGCGCATCCACGCCATCATCCTGGGCTACTGGCACACCATCATCACGCCACCGATGGTGTTCGCGAAGCTGGTGGTGGAGGTGAAGGAGGAAATGGCGGCGCGTGGCATCGAGAAGCCGATCGTGGCCTCGCTGGCAGGCGACGTGCAGGTGGAGGAGGCAGCCGAGTACCTGTACGAACACGGCGTGCCGTCGTATGCCTACTCCACAGAGATCCCGGTCGCGGTGCTGGGCGCCAAATACAAGTGGGCTCGCGGCGCCGGCAAGATCTGAGGGCAAGACCCAGCGGCAAGGCCGGGCCCGCCGCGCGCGGGCCCGGCTTTCGACAATGTGGGACAAGGGTGGACGCGGGCAGCATGCCGCGCCCGCCGGAGGAGTGGACTGTGCAAACGTGGATTCGCTTCCAGACCGGGGACGGGGAGATCGGTTTTGGCCGTATCGAGGGGGATCATGTCATCGAGTACGACGGCCCCGGCTACGCGCGGCCGGAACCCACCGGCGCGGCTTTGCCGCGCGAGGGGCTGCGCCTGCTGAGCCCGTGCGACCCGGGCAAGATCGTGGCGCTATGGAACAACTTCCATGCGCTGGCGCGCAAGCTCGAAAAACCGGTGCCGGCGCACCCGCTGTTCCTGATCAAGCCGGCGAGCTCGGTGGCTGGCCCGGGCGATGCCATCCTGCGGCCGCGCAGCTATGGGGGCAAGATCGTCTACGAGGGCGAACTGGGCATCGTGATCGGGCGCCGTTGCCGCAACGTGTCGCCGGAAGAGGCCGCCTCGCATATCTTTGGCTATACCGTGGTCAACGACGTGACCGCCGGAGAGATCATTGCCGAGGATCCCGCTTTCCCGCAATGGTGCCGCGCCAAGGGCTTCGATACCTTCGGCTGCCTGGGGCCGGCCATCGTCACGAATTTCGACTGGCGTGCCGCGTGCGTGGTGACGCGGCTGGACGGGGCGGAGCGGCAGAACTACCCGCTGTCGGACCTGATCTTCTCGCCTGAGCAGCAGGTCAGCCTGATCTCGCAGGATCTCACGCTGATGCCTGGCGACGTGATCGCCTGCGGCACTTCACTCGGTGTCGGATCGATGAAGGATGGCGCCGTGGTCGAGGTGACGATCGAGGGCATCGGTTCGCTGGTCAACCACATGCGCGGCTGAGCGGGTGCGCGGGCGCGGGCAAGGCCAGCGCCCGGCAGGCGTCAGAGCGGCAGTGTCAGCAGCAGGGTCAGGGCGGAGGTGTCGCGCAGCCGGACGCGCCCGGCCAGCCAGCGCAATGCGTTGCATGCCGCGGCGCATCCCTTGCGCAGGCGGCGACTGAGCCCCAGCCGTGCAAGTACCCGCAGGGGGACATTCAGCACCAGTGGCACATGCTTGCGGCAGAAGGCGATCTTGCGCACATAGCCATCGACTTCCCACAGCCAGGTGGTGTCGGCGGGGAAATAGCCGATGTCGCCGGCCTTGAGCACATGGACCTGGCCGCCCGGGCTGGTTACCTTCACCTGCCCATCCAGGATAAACACGGTTTCCTCCCAGCCGTAGTACCACTCGAAGGTGCCGGTGGTGCATTCCCAGATATTGGTGGATGCCAGGCCATCGATCGCGCCCGAGTGCTGGGCGGCATGCGTCCGCGGGGCACCGGTACGGATCCAGGATGGTTCGATCGGACAGTTCTGCAATGCAAGCGCACGGGAGCTGGCGAACGTCCCCTCGCGGCGCTGAGCGCGGGCACCGGCTGGTGCGCCGGCTTCGAACATGTTCTGTCCCATGCCAGTCTCCGTTCCTGTGCGTAGTGGGCAGACCATAGCGCGCCACGTTCGCCGGCGGCAGTGCGCTGGCGCACATTCGGCGCGCGCAATACGGCACGCAGCAGGCAGAAAAGGGCGCTTTCCCGCGCCCTTTTCTGCCTGCTGCGTCGTGTCGGGCTACCGCTGCCTTAGTTCGCTTTCTGGCCCATCGCGCGAAGGTAATCGCACTTTTTGTCGAGAATCAGGCGGCTGAGGAAGTCAGCATCGTAGGCGTTGAGCAGGTGCGCGTGGTACTCCTCGATATAGCGCGCGATCCGGCTCTGTTCGCATTCGATACCGCACAGCCACGCGTACATCTCGCTGTCCCAGCGAAAGCGCAGGCCAAGCTCGGTGAATGCGGCGTTGTAGGCTGCGAGTTGCGATTCGTCGTTGGCGCGCGGGGCTGCGGCGTCGGCTTGGGCGGCGGGGCGGGCTTCGAACTGGACCTGGTTCATGATCGGACTCCTCGGGCGGCTATCAAAGGTGGGCCTGAGCTGAGGATAGGTTTGCCGATCAATTAACGATAATTAAAGTTTAACTGAATAACCATAAGTTATCGCTTATGCTTTATCAGCCTGTCCACACCGGTGATGCGCTGGATCAGGCTGGCCCCTTCTTCCATCAGGAAATGCTTGAAGGCGAGCGCCACCGGCGGCAGCCGCTTGTTTTTGCGATGCACCACATACCAGTTGAGCATTACCGGGAACCCCTCGATATCCAGCACGGCGAGATTGCCTGTCTGCAGTTCCAGCCCTACGGTATGCGCCGACAGGAAGGCGATGCCCATGTTGGCGATCACCGCCTGCTTGATGGTTTCGGTGCTCTTGATCTCCATGGCGATGCGCAGGTTGGACAGTCGCCCGGCGAAGCCTTCCTGCATGGAGTTCCAGGTGTCGGACCCTTTCTCGCGCGCGACGAAGGCTTCGTCTGCCAGAGCCGCGAGCGGGACGTTGCGCTCGCCCACCAGGCGGTGGTTGGGCGCGGCAACGATGACATAGGGGTGGGGCGCGAACGATTCGCTGATGGTGTCCATGCCTTCCGGCGGGCGAACCATCACCGCCAGGTCGGTCAGGTTGCCGGCAAGCTGGTGCAGCAATTCCTCGCGATTGTGCACTGCGAGATTGAGCGTCACGCCGGCATGCCGTTGCATGAATTCCGCCAGCAACCGCGGAAAAAAGTAATCGCCGGCGCTGATCACGGCCACATTGAGCCGCCCGCCGGAGATCCCTTTGAGCTGCGACATGGCGTCTTCCGCTTCGCGGAATTGCTGCATGATGCTGCGGCTGTAGTGCAGCATTTCAATCCCGGCCGGCGTGAGATAGATCTTCTTGCCGAGCTGTTCGAACAGCGGGAGTCCGACATGGCCTTCGAGCTGCCGCACCTGCGTCGATACCGCCGGCTGCGTCAGGTGTAGCTCTTCCGCCGCCCGCGAAAAGCTCAGGTGCCGGGCAACCGTCTCGAAAACCTTGAGCTGGCGCAGCGTCGCGTTCTTCATGCACTCATCCGCCCAATCTATAAAGGATCGTAAATGATCATAATAAAAAACTTTATGCTTAGCCGAACTTAGTTTGAACTAGCATCAGTCCACGGATGCACGTGCCGCAATGTCAGGCGCGCTCAATCAAGTAGTGACCAAGGGCTCCCCCTCACAGAGAAGCCTACCCGTCGCGCCGCAGAGCGCGATACGCACTATGCAGGAGACACGACATGGCGCATGACAATATGGCGGCCCCGGGCCGTTCGGGCTGGCTTGGCAATCGCTGGTTCCAGCTGGCAATCGGTGTGGTTTGCATGGGGCTGGTGGCGAACCTGCAGTACGGCTGGACTTTATTCGTGGGCCCGATGAATGCCAAGCACCACTGGGGCGAGTCCGCCATCCAGGTGGCCTTTTCCATCTTCATCGTGACCGAGACCTGGCTGGTGCCGCTGGAAGGCTGGCTGGTCGACAAGATCGGCCCGCGCCCGGTGGTGGCGGGCGGCGCGCTGTGCGCGGGGCTGGCCTGGGTCATCAACGCCTATGCGACGAGCCTGCCGCAGCTTTACCTCGCGGCGGTGATTGCCGGCATCGGCGCCGGCGGCGTCTACGGTACCTGCGTGGGCAATGCGCTCAAGTGGTTTCCGGACAAGCGCGGGCTGGCCGCCGGCCTGACTGCTGCCGGCTTCGGCGCGGGCTCGGCGCTCACCGTGATCCCCATCGCCAACATGATCCAGCGCTCCGGCTACGAGCACGCCTTTATCACCTTCGGCATCCTGCAAGGCATTTGCATCCTGCTGATGGCCTTGCTGCTGGTCAAGCCGCGTCCGCCCGCCGGCGCCGTGGCCGCCAAGGCGGTGCTGACCAATCCCATCGAGTTCACGCCGGGGCGGATGGTGAAGACGCCTGTGTTCTGGGTCATCTACGCGTCCTTTGTGGCGGTAGCGGCGGGCGGCATCATGGCCACCGCGCAGTTGGGACCGATCGCCCGGGACTTCGGTTTCGCATCGATGCCGGTGACGATGCTGGGATTCACGCTGCCGCTGCTTACCATGACGCTGTCGATCGATAACCTGTGCAATGGCCTGACGCGGCCGCTGTGCGGATTCATCTCGGACCGCATCGGGCGCGAGAACACCATGTTCTTTATCTTCATCGGCGAGGGGCTGTCGCTGCTCGGCCTGATGCAGTTCGGCC
Organism: Cupriavidus sp. 05L310; assembly: GCF_056398185.1. Lineage (NCBI taxonomy): Bacteria > Pseudomonadati > Pseudomonadota > Betaproteobacteria > Burkholderiales > Burkholderiaceae > Cupriavidus > Cupriavidus sp. 05L310. The sequence continues at coordinate 98,014 of NZ_JBFTOX010000014.1, read as the reverse complement.
ACAACCCGTACTGGTTCATGACGTTCGCGGCACTCACATTCCTGTTCTGGGGCGAGATTTTCTCGATCTTTCCCGCGCTGTGCGCCGACACCTTCGGCAGCAAGTTCGCTGCGGCCAACGCGGGCACCCTGTACACCGCCAAGGGCACGGCAGCGATGCTGGTACCGCTGGCCTCGGTCCTGTCGGCGCGAGGCGGGTGGGACGCGGTCTTTACGGTAGCGGCGGCCGTGACCATCGCCGCCGGACTGTCCGCCAAGTTCGTGCTGGCCCCGATGCGAAGGCGGTTTATCACCGGTCATGTCGAGTCCCTGGTGCCGGCGGCCGACAGCCCGGCCTACCTGGCGGGACTATCCCCCCGCAAGAGCGACTGAATCCCCAGCCGGGCCCGGACCGCGTCAAGCGAATCCGGGCCCGATTGCCATCACGATGCGCCGCGCCTCATGCATACAGAAGGGGTAATCATGAATATTTCGCTTCCGCAGTTGAAGGCCTTTGCCGCCGTGGCGCGACAGAAGAGCTTTACCCGCGCCGCAGCCGAGCTTGGACTCACGCAGTCCGCCATCAGCCGCAGCGTGCGCGAGATGGAAGACGAGATCGACCAGCGCCTGTTCGACCGCACCACACGCCAGGTCGAACTCACTGATGCCGGCGAGCACCTGTCGCAGCGCATCTGCCACCTGATCGAAGAAGTCGAGCAGACGCTGCGCGAGAGCCAGGGTGCTGGCAAGCCGTGCCAGGGCACGGTGCAGATTGCGTCCGATCCGGTGTTGTCGTCGATGTCGCTGCCTGGCTGGCTGGCGGGTTGCCGGGCGGCATGGCCAGGGATTGGCATCTGCCTGAAGGACCGCTCGCACGAGTCCGTGTTGCAATGCGTGCGCAGCGGCGAGGTGGACTTCGGCATCTCCACCAATCCGGAGGCGGGAGACGATCTGTATTGCGAAGCGCTGTGTTCGGATCCGTTTCACGCCGTGCTGCCTTCGCAGCATCCGCTGGCCTCGCGGGAGACGATAGGATGGGGCGATCTCAACGATGCCAACGTGTTGATGCTGGACCAGCACTCGGGGATCCAGCCGGCCGTGGAGCAGGCGTTTGGCGTTTATCACGTGCGCGCGGGGTCGCTGCAGGCGCTGGGGCATTTTGCGGCGATTTTCGGCATGGTGGCGTTGGGGCTGGGCATCGGGATCGTGCCGTCGCGGGCCAATTCGGCTGGCTTGAGCCCAGCTGCGGTGATGAGGCCATTGCGGCCGCAGGTCACGTCTTCGGTGATGCTGGTGAGGCGCAAGAGCCGTTCGCTCAAGCCTAATGCTGCCGCCATCTGGGATGCGCTGCGGGGGATGGAGTATGAGCAGGCGTTGGTGGCGCGGGTGGGGTAGGGCGGAGCGGCCACCGCCTGCGGGGAGCGGCACAGGGGCTGTTGCTGAGATGTCAAACTTCTTCTGATATATTACATACAGGATATTTACACATAGTGCGACGCAGCATATAATGAAAACTCCTACCCACCATCCTTACTGGAGTTTTCTGATGGACAGCGCTCTTCTTCTCGGTCTCGCCCTTGGCCTGGTTTCGCTTGGCGTTGGTGTCACCTTCCTGATCGCCACCCGCGTGCCTACCCTCGTGCTGATCCGCGCCCAGGAGCACGGTCGCTTTGCCGGCCTCGGCGCGTCGCAGGAAACTGCCGGTGTTGGCCGCGCCAGTCCCGCCGCAACCGGGGTGAGTGTGCAACCTCAGCTGGCCCGCGCCTGATGCTGGCGTGGTGTGATCGGCAGAGCCCGGCTGCCGATCGCTGCCACTACGCTTTGGTTGAGGCCCTACCCGCCAAGTATTCCTTTTGGCTTGTCTGCAGAGCCACCCCGGGTTCCGTTTTTCACTTTGTTCGGTCCGATATCCTGGCGTGCCGGTTGGTTGCGACCGCCGCTATTGCGCACTGGTCTGAACGCAGCCTGCGCTACAGGCACGCGTATGCATCAAGCCTGCGCCTCTCCGCTCTTCTTTCCTGAAGGGCCAGACATTCAGCACATTCACCCGTTCGCGAGCCTGACCTTATCTAGGGACTTTCCCGAGGGTGGGTCTTGATGCTTTGGGCCCGAGCACTCCGCACGCCCCGTTTCCAATTGCGTTTACCGCTATTCCCCACGCCCCATTGATGTGGCGCGGCGCTCTAAGTCATTGATCCGTCAGCAGGCCATTCTGGCGTGGCCGCCTGCTTTGATGCGCGTGGCGCACGAGTAACCTGCGTGCCGCCTTCTGGTGCGCCACCGCGGCGCTTGCCACACGATTTCAGTGGATTCCGAGTCGCCCAAAAGCGTCTTGACTATATTGATATATCACATACTGTATAGCACTGAAACGACCGCAGTATCGGGGATGGCGCACAGGAGCGCCATCCCGAAGAGGTGTCCGAAGACGCCCTTTCCACATAAGGCGGCCCTGCCCGCCGTAAGGAGACACCAATGGAACATCAGCAAAACGCGCCCGAGTCACGCTTTGCCTCACCTTGGGTACAGCTCGTTTTTGGCGTGATCTGCATGGCGATGATCGCCAATATGCAGTACGGCTGGACGCTGTTCGTCAATCCGATCGACGACAAGTACCACTGGGGCCGCACGGCGATCCAGGTGGCATTCACCATCTTCGTCGTCACCGAAACCTGGCTGGTGCCGATCGAAGGCTACCTGGTCGACAAGTATGGCCCGCGTCCCGTGGTGGTGGGTGGCGGCCTGCTGTGCGCGATTGCGTGGGCGTTGAACTCCGTGGCTTCGTCGCTGCCGATGCTGTACTTCGCTGCGGCGGTTGGCGGGGTAGGGGCGGGCGCGGTCTACGGCACCTGCGTGGGCAATGCGCTCAAGTGGTTCCCCAACCGGCGCGGGCTGGCTGCGGGGATCACCGCAGCCGGCTTTGGCGCGGGCTCGGCGCTCACTGTGGTGCCGATCGCCAACATGATCAAGAGCAGCGGCTATGAGGCCACCTTCCTGTGGTTCGGACTGGGCCAGGGCCTGATCGTGTTCTTCCTGGGCATGGCGCTCTATCCGCCTTCTGCCAAGGTGCTGAACCAGGTCACGAGCGCGGTCAAGACCGCCGCCTACAACGCCTCGCCGCGCCAGGTCCTGTCGTCGCCGATCTTCTGGGTGATGTACGCCATGTTCGTGATGATGGCGGCTGGCGGCCTGATGGCTACCGCGCAGCTCGGCCCGATCGCCAAGGACTTCGGGCTGGATGGCGTGCCGGTTTCGCTGCTCGGCCTCACGCTGCCGGCCCTGACCTTCGCCCTGACCATCGACCGCGTGCTCAATGGCCTGACCCGTCCGTTCTTCGGCTGGATCTCGGACAACATCGGCCGCGAGAACACCATGTGCCTGGCTTTTGCCATCGAAGCGGTCGGCATCCTGCTGCTGGCCAGGTACGGGCAGGATCCCATCGCATTCGTGGTGCTGACCGGCGTCGTGTTCTTCGCCTGGGGTGAAATCTACAGCCTGTTCCCGGCCACCTGCGGCGATACCTTCGGTCCCAAGTTCGCTGCCACCAATGCCGGGCTGCTATACACGGCCAAGGGCACTGCGGCGCTGCTGGTGCCGTTCTCCAGTGTCATCACCGCCGCGACCGGCGACTGGCACGCGGTCTTCATGCTTGCGTCCGGCATGGCAGGGCTGTCCGCCTTTCTGGCCCTGTTCGTGCTCAAGCCGATGCGGCAGGCGCACGCCAGGAAGTACGTGCATGCCAATACCGCGGCGCCGATGGGATACCGCGCGGTGCCTGAGGACCTTACCTGAGAGGCGCGTTGGGCCGGCTGCAGGCGGTAGCTTGCCTGCGCGTGGCGGGAATAGGGATATGATCGAAGGCAACGCCCCGCCCGCGCCGCCCGCCCCCGGCAGCGCGGCCGCCGGGCGGGCAAGGCAGGATAAGACCAGAGCGGCGGGCAAGCGTGTCAAGCGCTTGCCCCGTTGCCATTCGGCACCCACGAGAGACAGTCACCGAGATTGCCATGAACCCGGTCGTCATTCCCATCGCGGTCCAGGATATCGGCAAGCAGCGCAAGCGCCGTCAACCCAAGGGGCGGCAGGCCGATCCGGCCGCGCTGGCCGAGGTGAGAGCCTTGCTGGGCGATGCCTCCCGCCGGCGCGACCTGCTGATCGAACACCTGCACGCCATCAACGACCATTACGGCCAGCTCGCCATCCCGCACCTGGTGGCGCTGGCGCACGAGATGCGGCTGTCGCAGGCCGAGGTCTACGAGGTCGCCACTTTCTATCACCACTTCGACGTGGTGCGCGAGGATCCGGATGGCGCGATCCGGCCGCCGGCGGCCGTGACGGTGCGCGTGTGCGAAGGCATCGCCTGCGAGCTTGCGGGTGCCCGCGACCTGCTCGCCAGGCTGCCGGCCCTGCTGGGCAGCGAGGTCAAGGTCGTGGCGGCGCCGTGCATCGGCCGGTGCGAGCGCGCGCCCGCGGCGCTGGTCGGACAGAATCCCGTTGATTTCGCCAGCGCGCCAGCCATTGCCGGCACGGTGGCCGCGCGCGCCGTGCGGCATAAGCCGGAAGCCTATCTGGGCTACGACGACTATCGCGCGCAGGGCGGCTACCAGTTGCTGCGGGACTTGGCCGCGGGCGAGCGCGATTTCGAATCCGTGCTTCGCACAATGGAGGATTCCGGCCTGCGCGGGCTGGGCGGAGCGGGTTTCCCCACCGGGCGCAAATGGCGCATCGTGATGGCCGAGGCGGCGCCGCGCCTGATGGCGGTCAACCTGGACGAGGGCGAGCCAGGCACCTTCAAGGATCGCGTCTACCTGGAACGGGATCCGCATCGCTTCCTGGAAGGCATGCTGATCGCCGCCGCGGTGACGCAGGTCTCGGCGATCTATCTCTACCTGCGCGACGAGTATGCCGGTTGCCGGGCGGTGCTTGGCGAGGAACTGCGCCGCCTGCATGCCGATCCGCCGGTGCCGGGTTTGCCTGACATCCAGCTGCGCCGCGGCGCCGGTGCGTATATCTGCGGCGAAGAGTCGGCCATGATCGAATCGATCGAAGGCAAGCGCGGCATGCCCAGGCTGCGTCCGCCTTACGTGGCGCAGGTCGGCTTGTTCGGCCGGCCCACGCTGGAGCACAACTTCGAGACGCTCTACTGGGTGCGCGAGCTACTGGAGAAGGGCGCGGAATGGTTCTCCGCGCAGGGGCGCAATGGCCGGCATGGCCTGCGTTCCTTTTCGGTGTCGGGGCGGGTGAGGCGGCCGGGCGTGCATCTGGCGCCGGCGGGCATCACCGTAAGGGAACTGATCGAGGAGTACTGCGGCGGCATGCAGGACGGCCACGGCTTCTACGGTTACCTGCCGGGCGGCGCCTCCGGCGGCATCCTGCCGGCGTCGCTGGGCGACATCCCGCTGGATTTCGATACGCTGCAGCCCTACGGCTGCTTTATCGGCTCGGCCGCTATCGTGGTGTTCTCCGAGCAGGACAGCGCCGTTGCCGTGGCGCGCAACCTGATGCATTTCTTCAAGCAGGAATCCTGCGGACAGTGCACGCCATGCCGCGTGGGCACCGCCAAGGCGCTGGATGTGATCGGGCAGCCGAAGTGGGACCTGCCCGCGCTGGCGGACCTGTCCGCGGTGATGCGCGACGCCTCGATCTGCGGGCTGGGGCAGGCCGCGCCCAACCCGGTGGATTGCGTGATCAAGTATTTCCCGCAGGAACTGGCCTGAGCCGCGAGGACGATATGAATGCACTGACCCGCGCCGAACGTGCGCAAGTCGAAGCCTCCTCCGGCACCACGGTGACTTTTCGCCTGAATGGCCGGGAAGTCTCCGCAAGGCCGGGCGAGAGCCTGCTCAAGGTGGCGCAGCGCGAGGGCTTTGACGTGCCGCACCTGTGCTACAAGGACGGCCTGGACACCGCCGGCAACTGCCGCGCCTGCATGGTGGAGATCAAGGGCGAACGCGTGCTGGCGCCGTCATGCTGCCGTTACCCGGCTCAGGGCATGGACGTCGAGACCGGCTCGGAGCGCGCGGTGCGCGCGCAGCGCATGGTGCTGGAGTTGCTGCAATCCGATATGCCCGAGGCGCACTACACGCGCAACAACGAACTGGACCAGTGGTCCGCGCGGCTGGCAGTCGGCAAGCCGCGCTTTGCGCCGCGCGCCGCGGTGCCGGCGGACTTGTCCCATCCGGCCATCGCCGTCAATCTCGATGCCTGCATCCAGTGCACCCGCTGCGTGCGCGCCTGCCGCGACGAGCAGGTCAACGATGTGATCGGCCTGGCCTTTCGCGGCGACCACGCCGCGATTGTGTTCGACATGGACGATCCGATGGGCGCTTCCACCTGCGTGGCCTGCGGGGAGTGCGTGCAGGCCTGTCCGACCGGCGCGCTGATGCCCGCGCGCGACGCGGCGCTGCCGGTGCCGGAGCGCCAGGTGGATTCGGTCTGCCCGTATTGCGGCGTGGGCTGCCAGCTCACCTACAACGTCAAGGACAACCGCATCCTGTTTGTCGAGGGACGCGACGGCCCGGCCAACCAGAAGCGCCTGTGCGTGAAGGGCCGCTACGGTTTTGACTACGCGCAGCATCCGCACCGGCTCACCGTGCCGCTGGTGCGGCGCGAGGGTGTCCCCAAGCGCGGCGATTTCGTGATGGACCCCGAACGCGTGATGGACGTATTCCGCGAAGCCAGCTGGGAAGAGGCGCTCGCGCTCGCGGGCGGCAAGCTGGCAGGCATTCGCGATACGCACGGCAAGCGCGCGCTGGCCGGCTTCGGTTCCGCCAAGGGCAGCAACGAAGAGGCTTACCTGTTCCAGAAGCTGGTGCGCACCGGCTTCGGCAGCAATAACGTGGACCATTGCACGCGGCTTTGCCATGCCTCGTCGGTGGCGGCGCTGCTTGAAGGGATCGGCTCGGGGGCGGTGTCCAACCCGGTGATGGATGTGGCTCGCGCCGAAGTGGTGATCGTGATCGGCGCCAATCCCTCCGTCAATCATCCGGTGGCGGCGAGCTGGATCAAGAACGCGGTGAAGAACGGCACCAGGCTGATCGTGGCCGATCCGCGCCGCTCCGACCTGGCCCGCTTCGCCCATCGTTTCCTGCAATTCCAGCCCGATACCGATGTGGCGCTGCTCAACGCGATGATGCATGTCATCGTGGATGACGGGCTGGTCGACAAGGCGTTCATCGCCAGCCGCACCATCGGCTACGACGAACTGCTGCGCAATGTGGCCGCCTACAGCCCGGAGGCGATGGCGCCCATCTGCGGCATCGATGCCGACACCATCCGTTATGTGGCGCGCATGTATGCCACTGCCAAAGCCTCGATGATTCTCTGGGGAATGGGCATCTCCCAGCACGTGCACGGCACCGACAATGCCCGTTGCCTGATCGCGCTGGCGCTGATGACGGGGCAGATCGGCCGGCCGGGCACGGGGCTGCATCCGCTGCGCGGGCAGAACAACGTGCAGGGCGCTTCCGACGCCGGCCTGATCCCGATGATGTACCCGGACTACCGGCGCGTCGACGATCCCGAGGCCATCACCCGTTTCGAGTCGCTGTGGGGCGTGCCGCTGGACCACCAGCCGGGACTGACCGTTGTCGAAGTCATGCAGGCCATCGAGCGCGGCGAAGTACGCGGCATGTACATCATGGGCGAGAATCCGGCCATGTCCGATCCCGACGCCCGCCATGCGCGCGAGGCGCTGGCGGCGCTGGACCACCTGGTGGTGCAGGATATCTTCCTGACGGAGACGGCCTACCTGGCCGACGTGGTGCTGCCGGCATCGGCGTTTCCGGAAAAAACCGGCACCTTTACCAACACGGACCGCACCGTGCAGCTCGGGCGCCAGGCGATCGATCCGCCAGGGCAGGCGCGCCAGGACCTGTGGATCATCCAGCAGATGGCGGCCAGGCTCGGGCTGGACTGGCCGTACGCGAGCGTGGCCGATGTGTTCGATGAGATGCGCCACGCCATGCCCAGCATCGGCGGCATTACCTGGGAGCGCCTGCAGCGCGAGAACGCGGTGACCTACCCCTGCCGTGCCGAAGGCGATCCCGGCGAGCCCGTGATCTTCACCGACGCGTTTCCCACCGCGACGGGCAAGGCCCGCTTCGTGCCCGCCGACATCATTCCCGCCGCCGAGCGGCCCGACGAGGAATACCCGACAGTGCTGATCACCGGGCGGCAACTGGAACACTGGCACACCGGCAGCATGACGCGGCGCGCCGGCGTGCTGGATGCGATCGAGCCGGAACCGGTGGCGCTGGTGCATCCGCTCGACCTCGCCGCGCTCGGCGGCCGGCCCGGCGACCTGGTGACGCTGGCCTCGCGCCGGGGGCAGGTATCGCTGTTCGCGCGGGCGGACGATAGCACCCCGCGCGGTGCCGTGTTCGTGCCGTTCTGCTACTACGAGGCCGCCATCAACAAACTCACCAATGCGGCGCTGGATCCTTTTGGCAAGATCCCGGAATTCAAGTACTGCGCGATCCGGATGATGCTGGGCGGAGAGATGCCGCGGCAGTCCAGCTACGGAGGCGGGCAGATCCTGGCGGGGACGATTCCGGGGACGACGCAATAGGGTAGGGCGACGCTTGGCCATTTTCCGGATTTTCGGGAAATTGATTGTTGTATTTTCCGGCTAATCAATGCGGGCAGACGGGACTACGCTATGGTCATGGCGCGGTCCCGTGCCGCCGAGAACCTGCTTGAAGGAGCCCTGCAATGAAAGCTGTTGGCCTGACCCGTTACCTTCCGGTCGACGACCCGCAATCCCTGGTCGATGTCGAGATTGCAACCCCCGTGCCTGAAGGCCGTGACCTGTTGGTCAAGGTGGCGGCGATTTCAGTCAATCCTGTGGATACCAAGGTACGGGCCCCGAAAGACAAGGTGGAGCCCGCCGTGCGCGTCCTGGGATGGGATGCCGCCGGCACGGTCGCCGCGGTCGGGCCGGATGTGACGCTGTTCAAGGTGGGCGATCCGGTCTTCTACGCTGGCAGCATTACCCGGCCCGGCGCCAACAGCGAGTTCCACCTCGTCGACGAGCGCATCGTCGGCCATAAGCCCGCCTCGCTCGACTTTGCTCATGCCGCGGCCTTGCCGCTGACTGCGATCACGGCCTGGGAAGCCTTGTTCGATCGCCTGGGCGTGTCACCCCGGGGCGAGCACGCGGGGCGTTCCGTGCTCGTGATCGGCGGGGCAGGGGGCGTGGGCTCCATCGGCATCCAGTTGGCCAGGACCCTGGCGGGGCTGACCGTCATCGCCACGGCGTCGCGGCCCGAGTCGGCCGCCTGGTGCCGCAAGCTCGGTGCTGACCACACCATCGACCATCGCGGCGACATGCCCGCGCAACTGCGCAGCCTCGGGTTTGCGGAAGTCGATTACATCCTTTGCTTCAACGATACCGACCGACACTTCGGCACCATGGCAAGCGTGATCGCCCCGCAAGGCAAGATCTGCTCGATCGTGGAGAACAGCGGCGAACTGGCCGTGGGCGACCTGAAGAGCAAGAGCGCCACGTTTGTGTGGGAGTTCATGTTCACCCGCTCGATGTTCGGCACGCCGGACATGGTCGAGCAGCACCGGCTGCTTAACGAGGTGGCGCGGCTGGTCGATGCCGGCCGGCTGGAGACCACGCTGGGGGAGCACCTCGGGCGTATCGATGCGGCCAACCTGCGCCGGGCCCACGCCATCCTGGAGAGCGGGCGGACGATAGGCAAGCTGGTACTCGAAGGGTTTTGATGCGAGGCTGGCGGGCGGTCTGGCAACGGGGGGGGGGCGGCCGGTACGCCGGCCAGCGTTTTTTCTCCGATAAGCAATTAACCGCCAGGAATTCTCCCCAGCCACCAATAGTGGGTATGTGGCATGCCACATACCCACTTGGCCAACAGGATTGCTGCGGCGAACTGGCGAGGAGGGGCAGTTTCCCGCTAGTCTGGCCGGTCCAGGTTCAGGCTTGGGCTTCGACCTCGGCCATGCGCGCCGGCACACCGAGGGACGATGTGCCGACAGTGCCGCCGATGAATGCCACCATGCGCGCGATGACAGCTGCGTCATGTAGCACGCGGCGATGCCCGAGCCCGTCCGTGGCCATCAGTTGCGCACCGGGCCAGGCGCCGGCAATTGCCGCGCCGTTTTCCCAACCGACTTCCTTGTCCTGGCGGTCGTGGATCACCAGGGTCGGTGGGACCGGCACGGCGTTGCCGAGCGCGGGGACGTTGAAGGCCGACCACGGCATGCCCAGCCAGCGCTCGCTGTTGCGCTGCATGCGCGCGAGCACACCGGGGCCAATGCCCAGCCGCCAGGCCAATGCCGCGGCGGCGTTGTGCATGTCCGCCGGCGGGCCGATCATCACGGCAGCCCGCAGGTGCAGGCCTTCGCGCATGGCCAGCGCCAGTGCGGCGCTGCCGAGCGAATGCGCGATCACGGCGTGGACCGGTCCGGCATGCCATGCCGTGGCCAGCAGCGCGCGCGACATTTCCACGACGGAGCTCTGGCCAGTGCCACGCGCGCCCGCGTCGGAGCCGCCGTGCGATAGCGCGTCGAAGGCCACCACGCGCATGCCTGCGGCCAGCAGCGGCGCGACCAGGGGCTGCCATTGCGCCGCATGGCCGCCCCAGCCGTGGGCCAGCAACACCGTGGGGCCCTCGCTGCCCCAGCGATAGACACGCACACGCCGGCTCGCTCCCTGGCCGGTCACCAATGCCCAGTCAACGCGGGCACGGGCAAGCAACTCCCGGCCCGCGCCATCGGGGGCTTTGCCATGGGGTGGGCGGAACCAGGCGCGTTCCAGCGCGCGCGCGGCGCCGGCGGGGTAGAGGAGGCCGGCCAGTTGCCAGCCAAGGCGCGCCCAGCGCATCGGGCTGCTTGGTACCGGCGCGGATTGCCGGGTTTTGGTGGTTGGGTAAGTCGCTTGCGTCACGGCGGGCACCTCCAGCAAATATTTACAATGTCCTGAGTGGGGTCTGCGGTTTCGGGGACCATGGCATCCGATAAGACCGACCAGTCGTGCTATTTCTTATTTCAAAAAAAGACGACGTCCGGTCGTCCCGTATTTCGCCCTGATTTATCTCATGCGGCGTCGCGGCGTCTCGCAGGCGGTCCCGTAAGTGCCGCGCTACTTGCGCTCCGGTTGTGCCACCTCGGCACGCCTGAGCAGGGCTTCGAAGGCGCGGCGCGCCATGATCTCGGTGTCCTCACGGCCCAGCAGCTTGAAAGACTGCTGAAACGACATGCCGATGCCAACCATCTCGAAGGCGAATTGCCGCGCGTCTTGCGCTTGGGAAAGGTCGCCTTCCTCGATGGCGTCGGTCACGGCCCGGGCGATGAGGCTGTGCCAGTCCTTCAGCGATTGCACCACCTGATCCCTGATGGTGCCTGGGCGGTCGCGGTATTCCTGGCCCAGCGCCATGAACAGGCAGCGGCCCCTGTTGACGGATCCGCCAAGCCAGAGCATGTAGCCTTCGAAGAGGGCTTGCACCCGCCGCGTGCCCCTCGGCTGACGCATGGCCGGCCGGATGACGACATCGGAGAAGCGCTCTAGGGCCAACGCCAGGACGGCTTCCTGCAATGCCTCCTTGGACTTGAAGTGGGCATACAAACCACTTTTCGACATACTGGTGTCGGCCGCCAGCGTGGCGAGCGACAACTGCTCGAACCCCACCTGCGCGGCAGTGTCCAGGGCTTGCTCGATGATGGCTGCGCGGGTGAGTTGACCTTTTTGCATTCGGCAAGAATAGCACGACCGGTCGGTTTGTCAATATTGTGTTAGTGCGCTCTCGTCAACCTAAATCCCGGCCGTCCGTTATGTCACCACGGAGGCAGAAAATTGTGCTTTATTGGACCTATTGACAGGCGTGGATATGCCTGCTTCAGGTACTCTCAAGAAATCTGCACAAAGTGTTGCGCTGATTACATACGGAACGCTTTGCGTGCTCTATACTCGAATGCACGTCCGCGCACTTTTTTTTCACTGGTGACTGGAGACCGACATGAACAGTACAGCCGTGCCTAGAGGCGCTAGCGAACCGTTCCGGCAACTGCGGGCGTTGCGCCGAGCGCGAAAGCTCAAGCAGGAAGACGTCGCCCGTAAGGCCGGGATCTCCCGGGAAGCCTACTTGCGGGCCGAATCGGGTCAAGCCGACCCCCGCATGTCGACTTTCCTAGCGGCTTGCGAGGCGCTGGGCCTGGAAGTGGTGCTGGCTCCCCAGCATCTTGCAGCAGACGTCAACGCATTTATTGCCAGCCGCAATGGCGGTGTCACGGCCGCTTCCATGGCCGGACAGGCGCCTGCCGCGACACCCACCGCCGCCACCAGCCCTGCACCGGCCACCCCGGTCAGCACGGGCTTCGCGTCGGGCCCGGGCGAAGGTCACAAGCCAGCCTGAGTGTTCGTGCTGGTCCCGCTTTCGGGACGGGCCGGCGCACGCTTGCCATACCTTCAGCGGGCACACCCCCCTGTGCCCGCTGAAGGAGTTTTGCCCGCCTGCCTGGCATGGCCTGGTGCCAGCCTGGCTGGCTGACGCTTGCCCTCTTTTGACGGCTTCGGCCCCTGCGCCGTGGCTGGCCTGTCGGCTATTGCCCGCCGCCTTCCGGCGTTCTCCCCGTGTTCTCCGTATACGCCTGAGCATCTCCGCGCACCGCCTCGTCACGTGCTGTCTCGTGCCGCGCCGTGCTCCCGTCGCTGTATTTCACGCCTAACCTAGAAGCCTGAGCCATCCGGATTTCTCGGCTGTCAGCCGGTCTGCGAGCAGGATGCGGGTTTGACACGTCCGCAGGCTGGGATTACGATATGGTAAATGAATTACGGATTGTGTAATTTTAGGTGATGTTACCAGCCCGGCAGAATGCTGGAAGCGCACCGGCGGTGTAATTCACCAGGCGCCACTGTCCCCTGTGGTGCTGCCTGCCGGCTGGCGGCAAGGCGGCACTACATCCCGTCAGGCGCCGGTTCCACTAGAAAGAACGAGACAGGAGCAGCCATGAGCAAGGCCTTTGCATCGCAGGCGGATCTGCAGGAAAAGCAGGTCACCTTCACCAAGCTGTCGGAGAACGCTTACGCGTATACCGCGGAAGGCGATCCGAATTCCGGCGTGATCATCGGCGACGACAGTGTGCTGATCGTGGACACGACCGCTACGCCGGCAATGGCGCAGGACCTGATTGCCCGCATCCGCGCTGTTACCGACAAGCCCATCAAGCATGTGGTGCTGTCGCACTATCACGCTGTGCGGGTGCTGGGCGCTTCGGCCTACTTCAGGGAAGGTGCGCAAAACGTGATCGCCAGCCGCGGCACCTACGAGATGATCGTGGAGCGCGGCGAAGCCGACATGAAGTCCGAGATCGAGCGTTTCCCGCGGCTGTTCGCGGGTGTCGAGACCGTGCCTGGACTGACCTGGCCCAACGTGGTGTTCGAGCGCGAATTGACGTTGTACCTGGGCACGCTCGAAGTCAAGGTCATGCACCTCGGAGCCGGTCACACCAAGGGCGATACCGTGGTGTGGATTCCGTCGCAGAAGATCCTGTTTTCCGGCGACCTCGTCGAGTACGACGCGGCCTGCTATTGCGGCGACGCGCAGCTCGAGGAATGGCCGGCTACGCTGGAAGCGCTGCGCGCACTGGACCCGGTGGCGCTGATCCCCGGCCGAGGCCCGGCGCTCACCGATCCCGAACTGGTGGGGCGCGGCCTGGACTACACGCGCGACTTCGTCAGCACGCTGCTGCAGCGAGGCAAGGAAGCCGTGGCGCAGAAGCTCGACCTGAAGGGCGCCATGGCGCATACCCGCGCTGCCATGGACGACAAGTTCGGGCAGGTCTTTATCTATGAGCACTGCCTGCCCTTTGACGTGGCGCGTGCCTACGACGAGGCCAGCGGCATCAAGCATCCGCGTATCTGGACCGCGCAGCGTGACAAGGATATGTGGGCGGCGCTGCAGGAGTAGCGCGCGGCCGGGGATGGCATGCCGGCAGCGCGGCCCACCCGCAGCGTTGCCGAGAGAACCGCGCCAGCGGTCATGGCTGGAGGATGGAGACAAGATGGAAACCAATTACCAGGCCTGTACCTTCGCGTACCAGCCTTGCGCAGAGCAGAGTGCGCCGCGGCCAGGCGCCGGCGGCCATCCGGTCCATCCCGTCGTGGTGATCGGGGCCGGCCCGGTCGGGTTGGCCACGGCAATCGACCTGGCCCAGCAGGGTGTGCCTGTCGTGCTGCTGGACGACGACTGCACGCTCTCCACCGGCTCGCGCGCGATCTGCTTCGCCAAGCGCACGCTGGAAATCTTCGACCGCCTCGGTTGCGGCCAGCGCATGGTGGACAAGGGCGTGAGCTGGAACGTCGGCAAGATCTTCTTCGACCAGGAGCTGGTCTACAGCTTCGACCTGCTGCCCGAGTGCGGGCACGGCCGGCCGGCCTTTATCAACCTGCAGCAATACTATGTGGAAGGTTATCTGGTGGAGCGCACGGCCGAACTGGCCAACCTGGCGATCCGCTGGAAGCATCGCGTGGCGGGGCTCACGCAAGATGGCGACGTGGTGACGCTGGATGTGGAAACGCCCGATGGCAACTATGCCCTGCAGGCCCGCTACGTGGTGGTGGCCGACGGCGCACGCAGCCCGGTCCGCCATGCGATGGGCCTGGAAAGCAAGGGGCGCGTCTTCCATGACCGCTTCCTGATTGCCGATGTGAAGATGGCGGCGCCCTTCCCGAGCGAGCGCTGGTTCTGGTTCGATCCGCCGTTCAACCGAAACCAGTCGGTGCTGGTGCATCGACAGCCGGACAATGTCTGGCGCATCGATTTCCAGCTTGGCTGGGACGCCGATCCGGAGCTGGAAAAGCAGCCGGAACGGGTAATCCCCCGCATCCAGGCGTTGCTGGGCGATGGTGTCGAATTTGCACTGGAGTGGGTCAGTGTCTATACCTTCTCCTGCCAGCGCATGGATCGCTTCCGCCATGGCCGCGTGCTGTTCGCGGGCGATGCCGCGCACCGCGTTTCCCCTTTCGGGGCGCGTGGCGCCAACAGCGGCGTGCAGGACGCGGAGAACCTCGCCTGGAAGCTTGGGCTGGTGCTGGCGGGCAGCGCGCCGGATGCCTTGCTGGATAGCTACGCCAGCGAGCGCGAGCACGCCGCCGACGAGAATATCCGCCACTCAACTCGCTCTACCGATTTCATCACGCCCAAGACACCCATAAGCCGCGTCTTCCGCGACGCCGTGCTGACGCTGGCACGGCAGCACGGTTTTGCCCGCCAGCTCGTCAACAGCGGGCGGCTGTCGGTGCCGGCGGTGTTGCACGCGTCCCCCCTCAACACGCCGGATGCGGCCGACGAGCAGGGCGAGGCGAAGTTCACGGGGCTGATGGCGCCAGGCACGTCGTGCGCCGATGCGCCGGTGAAGGTGGACGGCCAGGCCGCGTGGCTTTTGCGCCAGCTGGGCAGCCAGTTCGCCGCGATGGTCTTCGCGGACGCGGGCGCTTTGCCGGCACTGGCGCTGACCGCCTTGCAGGCGCTGGCCTGCGGACAGGTCCGGCTGGCAGTGCTGTGCGTGGTCCCGGCAGGTGGCGGCGAGACGCCCGGCGCACCTGCCGGCGTGCGCTTGTTCGAGGATAGCGAAGGCCTGCTGGCGCGCCGCTACGACGGGCGGCCGGGCACGGTCTACCTGCTGCGGCCTGACCAGCACGTGTGCGCGCGCTGGCGGGCATTCGATGCCGGCCAGGTGCAAGCCGCGTTGCGGCGGGCGCTCGGCTGGCAGGAAGACGGCGCCGCCGGTGACGAACGTATTGCCGCGGCCACGGCCGTGGCCTGAGACGTTAGGGAGACATGCTGATGCCGTTGAACACTGAACCCAACCTGGCCCGCCCGGACGACTTCTACGAGGCGCTGATCGAGATGCATCGCGACCTGTCCGACGCCCAGAGCCAGTCCGCCAACGCGCAGCTCATCCTGCTGCTGGCCAACCACATCGGCGACCTTGCCATCCTGCAGGAAGCCATGGAGCTCGCCCGTGCGGGCGTGCTCGCACGGGCTGTCGTCCAGCCCGCCACCGACCCGGCGGCCGCAGCCTGACGCCGCGCCCAGCCGCATTTCAAGAAACCGAGAGTCATCGTAAATCGTAAGCGCAAGAGGAAGACACAAGACATGACGCAGACGCAACTGAACGTTCCGGGCAAAGCGCCGGACCACGGTACGCCCGGCTACCAGTCGGGTTTTGCCAACGAGTTTGCCACCGAGGCTCTGCCCGGCGCATTGCCGGTGGCGCAGAACTCACCCCAGCGCGCGCCCTATGGCCTCTATGCCGAACAGATCTCCGGCACCGCCTTTACGGCGCCGCGCGCGCACAACCGGCGCAGCTGGTGCTATCGCATCCGCCCGGCGGCCATGCACGAGCCGTTCACGCTGGTCGAGCAGTCGCGCATCGTCAGCCGCTTCGATGCCGTGCAGCCTTCTCCCAACCAGATGCGCTGGAGCCCGCCGGCCATGCCCACCGAGCCGACCGACTTTGTCGACGGCATCGTCACCATGGCCGGCAACGGCAGCCCGGAGGCCATGTCGGGTTGCGGCATCCACCTGTACCTGGCCAACCGGTCGATGACGGATCGCTTCTTCTATAACGCCGATGGCGAAATGCTGATCGTGCCGCAGCAGGGCAGGCTGCGCGTGGCCACCGAGATGGGCGTGCTGGACGTGGAGCCGCAGGAGATCGTGGTGGTGCCGCGCGGCGTGCGTTTCCGCGTGGAGTTGCCGGACGGCGAAGCGCGCGGCTATATCTGCGAGAACTACGGTGCCTTGTTCCGCCTGCCGGACCTGGGCGTGATCGGCTCCAACGGCCTGGCCAATCCGCGCGACTTCCTGACGCCGCACGCCTGGTATGAGGATCGCGAAGGCGATTTCGAACTGGTGGCGAAATTCCAGGGCAACCTGTGGCGCGCATCGATCGGGCACTCGCCGCTGGACGTGGTGGCCTGGCACGGCAACTACGCGCCGTACAAGTACGACCTGCGCCACTTCAACACGATCGGCTCGATCAGCTTCGACCACCCGGATCCGTCGATCTTCCTGGTGCTGCAAAGCCCCTCCGACACGCCGGGCGTGGATACCATCGATTTCGTCATCTTCGGCCCGCGCTGGCTGGCGGCGCAGAACACCTTCCGCCCGCCCTGGTTCCACCGCAATATCGCCAGCGAATTCATGGGCCTGGTCGAGGGCGTCTACGACGCCAAGGCCGATGGCTTCGCGCCCGGCGGCGCCAGCCTGCACAACTGCATGACCGGTCACGGCCCGGATGCCGAGACCTTCGCCAAGGCCACCACCGGGGATACTTCGCAGCCGCACCACATCAGCGATACCATGGCCTTCATGTTCGAGACGCCGGCCGTGATCCGGCCGACGCCGTATGCGGCGAAGTCGGCCCAGTTGCAGGCCGACTACTACACGTGCTGGCAAGGATTGAAGAAGCATTTCAACCCCGGCCAGCGCTGATTCCGACCAACGATTTCGTCTTGCGGGTGCGCGCGCGGCCGAAGCTGCCGGCACCTTTTGTCATTCCCTTCCGGAGCCCCCGATGACTACCGTCCAGCAGAGTTGGATCGATTCCGCCAACGATGGCATTACGCATTTCCCGCTGCAGAACCTTCCCTACGGCATCTTTTCCCCGAACGGGCAGGGCCCGCGCGTGGGTGTCGCCATCGGCGACCTGATTCTCGACCTGTCCGTGCTGGATGCGGAAGGCCTGTTGCCAGCCGCGGTGAAGGGCGTGTTCGGCGGCGCCACGCTTAACGCCTTCATCGCGCTCGGCAAGCCGGCCTGGACCGAAACCCGACAGCGCCTGACGGCTTTGCTGTCGGCGGACGACACCATCCTGCGTCCAAAATCCGCCTTGCACGAGCAAGCCCTGGTGCCGATGGCCTGGGCCACCTTGCACTTGCCCGTGGACATCCCCGGCTATACGGATTTCTACTCCTCGCGCGAGCACGCCACCAATGTTGGCCGCATGTTCCGCGATCCGGACAATGCGCTTCTGCCCAACTGGCTGGAGATTCCCATCGGCTACAACGGCCGCGCCAGTTCGGTGGTGGTGAGCGGCACGGCGCTGCACCGTCCCAAGGGGCAGATCAAGCCGCCCAACGCGCCGCGCCCGATCTTCACGGCCTGCCAGAAGCTCGATTACGAACTGGAAATGGCTTTTATCGTCGGCAAGCCGTCGACGCTTGGCGAGCCGGTCACCACCGCCGCTGCGGCCGGGCATATCTTCGGCATGGTGATCCTCAACGACTGGAGCGCGCGCGATATCCAGCAGTGGGAATATGTGCCGCTGGGCCCGTTCAACAGTAAAGGCTTCGGCACCTCGATCTCGCCGTGGGTGGTGACGATGGACGCGCTCGAGCCGTTCCGCCGCGACAATCCGGTGCAGTCGCCCGAGCCGCTGGAATACCTGCAGCAGCCGGAGCGCAATGCCTACGACATCGCGCTGGAAGTCTCCCTGCGCCCGGAAGGCGCCGAGCATGCCACCACCGTCTGCCGCACCAACTTCAAGGCCATGTACTGGACCATGGTGCAGCAACTGGCCCACCACACGGTGTCGGGCTGCAATGTCCGCGTGGGGGACCTGATGGGCTCCGGCACCATCAGCGGCACCACGCCGGATTCCTATGGCAGCCTGCTGGAGCTGACCCGCAACGGTGCCGAGCCGGTAGCGCTGGCCGACGGCGGCAAGCGTGGCTTCCTGGAAGACGGCGACGAAGTGGTCATGGCCGGCTGGTGCCAGGGCGACGGTTATCGGGTCGGGTTTGGCGAAGTGGCCGGCAAGATCCTGCCGGCGCGCTAAGCGGCCGGGCTCAGCGGGACATCCAGGATGACCGCGGCGCGGCCGGCCAGCAGCAACTGGCTGGCCGCGCTGACTTCAAAGGCATAGAGGATGTTGTTCTCGCTGCCGCTGATGCGGTGGGCCTCCACCAGCAGCGGCGCGGCGATATCGTCAAGGCGCGCCACGCGCAGGTCCAGCTTGCGCACGCTGGCGAGGTAGCCCACGCGCGGGCGCTGCGCCGGCTGTTGCAAGGCGGCGCCGTGCGCGGCCATGGCCTGCGCGGCGTATTCGATGCCGCAAACGGCCGCCAGGCGTCCGTGGGCGCGCAGCGGATTGTCCGGGTGGGTATGGCTGCTGGCTTCGCAGCGGATGAACTCCGGGCTCCAGTCGAGCACGGTGTCCAGCAGGCACATGGTGCCCTGATGCGGTATATGCGCCGCGATCCACGCGCGCCCCAGCGGTGCCGCGTCGGGATGCATGGCGTTATGCCGCCGCCGCCGGGGTAACGGCCACCCGCAGGCGCAGATCATCCAGATAGTCGATCACCACCTCGCGCGGGCCGCCCTGCGCCAGCGCCTGCAGCAGGGGCAGGGCCCGCGCCGCGGGCACGCCCTGGCGCAACCGTTCCAGCGCGGGGTCCGCCATCCGGCTGGCCGGGGCTTCGGCCAGCGTGATGTCGAGGCGCGCGAGTGAACGCGGGGTCGGCTCGGGCAGCAGCACCAGCGCCAGGCCGAACGCGTCCGGGATCGGCCGATGGCTGCGCAGCGGCTCCGGGTAGTCCGTGTCGTAGGCGATCAGCATGCACGCTTCGCGGTCCACCGCCACCTGGCACAGGGCGTCCAGCAGACCGGCGCCGAAACTGCCGTCGCGGGCGCACAGCACATTGGACGCTGCCATGGCACCGGAGGCGATGCCCCAGTAGCCCGCCGCCGCGTTATGCACTGAGTTGTGGAAGCGCGTCGGCGAGATCAGCGGATCGTCGCTAGCCAGTGCTTCGCAGATCATGTGATAGTTGTGGCCGTCGCCGCTGGATGCGGTGAATATGGTTGGCAGGGCCGCCGCATCCATGCCGCTCGCCGCTGCGGCTTGCTGGCCAAGCCCCAGCGCCAGCTTGACGCTGGGGCCGGTGCGGCGCCGTTCGGCCGGTGGCAGGCCGGCCGGTGGTGGCAGCCCGGTCGGTTCGCCGACATAGGGCAGCGTGCCGGCAAGTACGGCGGCACCTTGCGGCCAGTCCTTGAAACCGGGTCCGAGCAGGCCGATGCCTTCGATGAATGCGCTCACTTGCATGGATAGGTTCAACCTGGCGAATCGGCGCGCCCGAACAACAGGCTGCAGTTGGAGCCGCCAAAGCCAAAGGCGTTGCTCAGTACGCGGTGCACGGGCTGCTCGCGGTTTTCCAGCAGGTAGTCGAGCGGCAACTCGGGATCCGGCTCGGTGGTGTTGATGCCCGCCGGCAGCAGGCCGTGACGCAGCGCCAGCGCGCAGATCACCGCCTCGATGGCGCCGGCCGCGCCCAGCGTGTGGCCGGTTGCGCCCTTGGTCGAACTGCACGGCGCGGCGGGCAGCAGGTCCAGCATGGCCTTGCCTTCGGCCGCGTCATTGCTGCGCGTGGCGGTGCCGTGCAGGTTGACGTAGTCGATCTGCGCCGGCGTCAGGCCGGCGCTGGACAGCGCCTGCGCCATCGCCATGCGGGCGCCCAGGCCCTGCGGGTGCGGCGCTGACATATGGTGGGCATCGCTGGATTCGCCGATGCCCAGCAGCAGGATGTCTTCGCTCGCGCGCGCGGCGCTTGCCGCGGGAAGGCGCTCCAGCAGGCCGAATGCGGCGCCTTCGCCGATCGAGATGCCATTGCGGTGCGCGTCGTAGGGGCGGCATGGCTGGCTGGATACCAGTTCCAGCGAATTGAAACCGTACAGCGTGGTGTGGCACAGCGAATCGACGCCACCCACCACGGCAGCATCGATCAGTCCCGCCTCGATCATGCGGCGTGCCGAGGCGAACACCTTGGCACCGGACGAGCAGGCCGAGGAGATGGATGCCGCGGGCCCACGCAGGCCGAAGTAGCACCGCACGAATTCCGCCAGCGAGTAGGGGCTGTGGCTGCCGCGGTAATGAAAATCCGCGGGCAGCGCACCGGTGTCGGGGTCGCGTCGGCGGTACGCAAGTTCGGTCTGCAGGATGCCGGCAGTGCTGGTGCCAAGGAACACACCGATCCGGTGCGCGCCGTAGCGGGCCACGCTTGCGCGAACCTGCTCCGCAAAGCCGTCCTGTTCCAGCCCCAGTTGCGCCAGCCGGTTGTTGCGGCAGTCGAACTCAGCCAGCACTGCGGGTAGCGACGTCTCGTCCACCTGCGCGACTTCACCAATATACGTATCCAGCCTGATATCGCTGAACTCGCAGGGAATCAGCCCGCCGCGTTGTGCGCGCAAGGCCGCCAGTGTGGCGTCGAGGCCATGGCCTAGGCAACTGGTGGCTGTGTAGTGCGAGAAAAGAAGGGGGGACACTGCTTTGTGGATCCGTTTGCGCGGTGCGCCGATTGTATCAAATGGCCTGTGTCGGCAAGCCGCACGGTGCACGGCGTCACGTAGCATCACGCAGCGTTATGCAGCGCAGCCCGGCGCTGTCGATGGCCCGCAGCACACGCGGCAGCACCGCCAGCACCAGCGGCCGGCCGGCGCGATCATGGCCTGGGTTGCCGTCGTGCAGCAGCAGGATGTCGCGCTCGGCCAGGCCGGTCAGCAAGCGGCGCGCGACATGATCGGCATCGCCGGCGGCGGCGGTGTCGAAGCCCCGCCGCGTCCAGCTGGCCAGGTGCAGGCCCAGCCGGCACAGCACGGGTTCGAGGAAGGGGTTGCGCAGCCCGGCGGGCGCCCGGAAGAAGCGCGGCGCGGTGCCGGTCAGTTCCGACAGTACCTGCTGCGCCGCGGCGATATCGCGCATCTGCCGGGCCGGGCCGAACAGGGAGAAGTGATGGCGATGGTCCAGGCTGTGGTTCTCCACCGCGTGTCCGCGCTGCACGATCTCGCGGACTAGCGCGGGGTGCTGCGCCGCGCGTGCGCCGATGCAGAAGAAAGTGGCCTGCACGCGGTGCTGATCCAGCAGGTCCAGCACGCGTGGCGTCACCTCGGGATTGGGACCGTCGTCGAAGCTCAGGGCCACGCAACCCTGTGCCGATGGCGGGAGGCGCCGCAGGTTGGGTCCCAGCCAGGTACTGCGCGGCCACAGCCCGGCCGCCGTCAGCAGCAGATGCGAGGCAATCACACCGCCGGCAGCCCACGGCAGGGACGCGGGCTGTGCCACGATGGCTGCGGCGGCGCCGGCATGCACTGCCAGCGTACCGCTGACCAGGGCGCCAGGACGCCACCGGCGGGCGTCCGCTTGCAGGCGAGGGGTCGGTGTCATGCGGCTCATGGTTGGCTCCTGGCCGGCGCTGACAGCAGCGCCGGCGGCGCCAGGATAGCGGAGAACAATAGCGCGAGCACCGCGCCGGGGCCCACTGTCATGCCGAAGGCTTGCAGCAACGGCAGGCTCGAGAAGGCGAGCAGTCCGAAAGCCGCCACGGTGGTCATGTTGGCCAGCATCAGGGATACCAGCGTATGTGGCGAAATAGCGGAAGCCTGCCGGCCGCTGCCGTTGAAGAACAGCGCGTAGTTCGATCCCACCGCGATCAGCAGCAGCATGCCGACCAGGTGCAGGATGGTGAGTTGCCGCCCGCTGGCGGCGAGCCCCGCAACTACCACTAGCGTGGCGGCGGCCAGCGGCAGCAAGGTGCTCAGCACGCGGCGCGGCGAGCGCAGCGCGATCGTCAGCAGCACGGCGATGGCGGCGAGCCCGCCGAGCGACAGGCGCAGCGCTTCGTGCATATAGCTGGCATACAGGTGGTCGGATTCGTTCTTCAGGTCGACAAAGAGCGTGTCGTCCAGGGCCGCGCGCGCAATGGCGGCGCGGATCGGAGCGGCGTCGAGGCTCGGCCCCGCTGACGGTCCCGTTTTGCCCTGTGGCGTCGCCGTGGGCGCGCGCAGCGGCAACGTGGCGCTCCAGCGCTCGCCGTGGCGGGTCAGCAGCCCGTCGACCGCGAGGGCCATCGAGGTGCCGCGCAGGTCTTCCCGGCGCAGCGGCGCCGCGCCGCGCGCTTGCTCGGCTTCGTCCAGGAACGGCGTAAACAGGCCGGGCTTCACCGGTTGATCCGCTACCGCGGCCTGCAGCCGTTGCGCCAGTTCCGGCCGCGGCGGCAGGCTGGCCTGCCGGGCGCGCTGGGTGGCCAGGCTGGGCAGGTAGCGCGCCGGGCTCTCATAGCCCGCGATGACGCCTTGCGCCACCAGGGGATCCAGCTCTCGCGCCACCCGCTCGGCACCCTGCAGCACGCTCTCCTGGTCGGGGCCGGACAAGACCACCAGGTAGCGCACGTCCGGCGCGCCAAGGTCGGCGCGCAACGCGGCGTCGAGTGCCTGTTCCCGCTCGGGCACAGGACTTAGCGAGGAAATTTCCTGGCTCCACAGCGGGGCGCGCTGCATCAGCAGCACCGCGCCGGCTGCCAGCAGCAAGGCTGCCATCGGCCAGCGCAGCCGGTGGGCATGGGCGGCGGCGCGGGCCAGGCGCGTGCCCAGCGGCGTGACATCGCGCATGCGCAGGTTGGCCGGCGCCAGCCGCGGCAGCACGAAGCGCGTGACCAGCGCTGCCGTAGTCAGCCCGGCGATGGAATACAGCCCCAGCTGGGCGAGCCCGGGAAAGCCCGAAAGCAGCAGCGAAGCAAAACCGCAGACCGACGTCAGAACGCCCAGACGCACCGTGGGCCAGAACGCGCCGACCCAGGCCCGTTCGTCGCGCCGGCCGGCATGTGTGTACTGGGCGGATTGCACGAACAGGTAGATGGAGTAGTCGACCGCCTCGCCGATCAGCGTGGTGCCGAAGCCAAGCGTCAGCCCATGCACCGTGCCGCCAAAGCCGAGGCTGACCGCGGCCACGCCGGCCAGTGCGCCAGATACGACCGGCACCAGCCCGAGCAGCAGCGTGGGCACCGAGCGGTACACCACCAGCAGCAGCGTGACGATAAGGCAGATGCCCAGCGTGGACAGGCGCTCCACTTCCCGCTTGATGGTGTCGCGAGTGCTGACGGAGAACACGCCCGGGCCGGTCATCACAAGGCGGTAAGGTGCGGCGCCGGCCTGCGCAGGCTGTGCCTGCCGGGCTTGCCCGAAGGCCCGGCGGATGGCGGCGATGGCATCTGCCTGCCCGTCGGTGTCGGAGCCGGCGCTGGCGGTCTGCGCCAGCAGCACGGCGCGCTGGCCGTCGCGCGAGATCCATGCGCCGTCGCGCAGCGGCACGCGCTGGCTGCTATCGAGCTGGCCCAGCACGGAGGTGATTTCGCCGGTGGGATCGCGCGGCAAGAGCGTTTTGGTGAAGAGTCCCGCCGGAGAGGCGAGCAGGTCGAAGCTTTCGCCCACCGCCGCCTTGAGCCCGTCTGGCGAAAAGCGCTCGGGCGTGACCGTGGGGCTGAGCAGGTAGCGGTGCGCATAGAGGAAACGCTGGTCGCTGGCCTGGTTGACCGGCTCGCCATTGTTGGCCGAGGAAAAGCGCGGGTCGGCCCGCAACTTCGCCGCCACGGCCCTGGAGAGAGCGGCCCGCCCGGCGGCGTCGCCGCCTTCGATGCCAAGCAGGATCAGCCTGGACACCAGCCCCTCGCGCAACTGGTCCACCAGCAACTGCTGCTCCGCGCTCGGGCTGCGCGGCAGGAAAGCAGACAAGTCCGCCGTGAAGCTGGTGCGCGCAACCACCGCGGCGCAGGCCAGCAGGAACACCATCCACAGGCCGACGGCCATGCGCGCCGGCCGTTCGGCCAGGCGCTGGCGCCAGCTGTCGCGGCGAGCGTGTCCGGTCATGGGGCGCCGGCCGTCTTGATCTTCATCACCGAGCGGTCACCGTCTGCCTGCACGATTTCCACGCTCTCGAGCGCGTCCCGTGCGCCGTCGATGCGGATCTGCCTGACGATGCCCGCCATGCGCGAATCGGCCGGCGTCAGGGTCAGCGTCCAGCGGGTAGCGCGGCCCTCGATGCCGAGGCGATAGTAACGCTCCAGCGCATTGCGGTTGCCCGCCAGGGTGCCGCGGATGCTCTCGATAAAGGCCGCGATTTCCGGGTAGTTTTGCAGCGGCATCACGAACCGCTTGCCGCCGCGCTCCACCGTCATCATGTCGCCGTCGAGCACGAGGTTCTCCGGCTTGGGCGCAACGGTCCGCTTTTCCAGGTGATCCGGCGCCACGAATACCAGCTCCCCCGATGACTCCACCGGACGTTCGAGCATGGCGAGATATTTCGTCTCGGTGAAGCGCACGCGCCCGGATTTGCGCTGCGCCAGCGCGGACATCAACTGGTCCACGCCCCAGGCCGCGGAAGCGGTGGCGGGCGGTTCGGCGGCCTGCGCGGCAGGCGGGGCCGCCAGGATAAGCGCGCTGCCCAGGCAGGCAAGCATGGACAGGCGCGCAAGACCACGCAGGTGGCAAGGCGCGAGGGCGGCGGGGGATCGAGGCATGCGTCAGGGCTCGTTGCCGGGAGGCGGCTGGCTGGAAAGCGGCGGGCCGGACTGCCAGAAGTCGTAGAAGTTGAACCAGTTGTATGGCGCGTCGTGGCAGTGGCGTTCCAGCATGCCGACATAGCGTGTCAGTGCAGCCTGGACTTCCTGCTCACGCTGGCCGCGTGCCACTTGGGAGAAATCCGCCAGCGCCTCGAAGTGAATGTCGTAGCGGTTGCCGCCGCGATATAGCCCGGTCATGAAGATCACAGGACGGCGCAGCATGGCCGCCATGCGCAGCGGGCCAGTGGGAAAGCCCGCCGGCGCGCCCAGGAAATCGCACTGCTGCACGGGATCGGTGGCGCGTTGCGAGAGCGTGCGATCGGCCAGCATGCCGATCATGAAGCCGCGCTCCAGGTATTCGCGTGCCTTCAGCATGGCATCGATGCGGCCGAGCGAGATCACATCCTGGCGCATGGCCGGGTTGATGGCTTCAAGCACGCTGTTCAGTTTGCGCGCGTTCTCCTCGTACATGGTGATCGCGACCCGCAGGCCGGGCCGCTGGCGGCCCACGGCGCGGATCACTTCGAAACTGCCCAGGTGGGCACCCAGCAGGAAGGCGCCGCCGCCTCGCGCCATCGCCTCGTCCACCAGCTCGCCGCCATGCACGCGGATATCGAACAGGTCGAAGCGTTCGTTGAGCAGGTAGATGCGGTCGTGGATGGTCGAGGCGAAGGTGAAGACGTGTCTGAAACCGTCGCTCCAGCCCGCGTCGCGTCCCAGCACGCGGTCCAGGTAGGCGCGCGAGGCATAGCGTGCGGTCGGGGAAAACAGCACGAAGTAAGCGGTGACCAGGCGCAGCACGGCGCGGCCGAACCGGCGCCCGAGGCGCAAGGAGAGCCAGCTCATGACGCGCAGCAGCGTGGTGTTGCTGCGTTCCTGACGGCTGGCCCAGTCGGCGCTGGCGGCTCGCTTGGCAGGCCACGTCATGCGCGGATTTCCCCTGACGACGGCGCCGCCGGGGTCAGCGTGCCGCTTGCCACGTCCCGGCCGCTGGCGCTGAGCGTGAAGCGGATCGTGCCGCGTGCATCAGCTTCGTGCGTGACCGTCACCGGTTCGCCGGGCAACACCGGGCTCAGGAACTTGACGGAGCCGAGCTGGAAGATCTCCAGCGGTTGCGCCAGCGCCGCGCCGATCAGCGCGATCGCGTGATCCAGCAGCACCACCCCCGGCACCACCGGATGGCCGGGGAAGTGGCCGGCCAGCGCGGGATGATCGGGCGCAATGACGAAGCCAGCGGTGGCGCGCGCTTCGCCTTGTTCGAGGTGGGCCTTGCGCATCATGCGCCCTCTCCGGGCGGTTGGGACTGCCGGGCCGCCTGCAGCCTTGCCACCAGTGGCGCCAGGATCTCGTGCGGAAGCTTGCCCGTGGCGTTGCGCGGCAGCGTGTCGACGAATAGCAGCGGGCGTGGCAGGAAGGCCGGATCGATGCGCTCGCGCAGCGCGTGCAGTATCTGCGCGGCCTGCAGGCGCGGCGCCACCACTAGCGCAAGCAGGCGCCGCACATGGCCTTCGGCCTGCTCGCCCGGCGGCGCATCCGGCATGAAGAAGACACCGTCCTCCACGCCCTCGATGGCGTTGAGCTGGTGGTTGAGGTAAGCCAGGGAGGTGCGCTTGCCGGCGATATTGATCAGGTCCGCCTTGCGGCCGTGCAACAGGAAGCGGGTTTCGTCCAGCAGTTCCAGCGCGTCGCCCATGGCGACGGGTTGTTCCACATGGCCGCCCGCTGCCCAGACCTGGTCCTCTGCGCCGCTTCCGTCGCTTCCGCCGCCGGCTTGCCGCCGCGCTTCCAGCCTCACCCCAGGGAACAGTTCCCAGGCGCTGGTCTGCGCGGTGCGGCGCGTAGCCAGTTGGCCCGTTTCGGTGCTGCCGTAGATTTCCATCAGCGGCGCCGCCAGGCGTGCCTCCGCCTCGCATGCCAGCTTCTCCGACAGGGGCGCGGTGGCAGACAGGATGAGGTCTGCCGGGGGCAGCCTGGCGGGAGAGAGCAGCAGCGCGCGCAGGTGCACCGGCGAGGTCACCAGCACGCGCGGCCGCGGCACGGCTTCGAGCGCATCGCAGATGTCCGCGGGGTAGAAGGTATGCGCTGCGCTCAGGGCGATACCGCCTTGCAAGGCCAGCAGTACCGTCGACTCGAAACCATACATGTGCTGGGGCGGCACGGTGCCCACCAGCGTATAGGCGCGGCCGTCCTGCAAGCCCAGCCGTGCCGCCGCGGCGCGTACGTTGCTGACCAGGAAGCCCCAGGTCTTGCGGTGCGGCAGCGGTTGCCCCGTCGAACCGGAGGTGAACACATAGGCCATGACGCGCTCGCCGGGGATGGACGGTATGCTCGGCTCAGGCAGGGGGGCCGCGGCGGCTTGCCCGACGAATCCGGGGACGCGGAAGCGCGGCAGCGCGATATCGCAATCCGGCGTGTCGTGCAGGCAGAAGGCGTCGGGCGCGAACGATGCGAGCTGGCGCACCATTTCCGGCGTATGGGTGGACGGCAGCAGGCTGATCTTGCCGGCCACCAGCGCGGCGCACAGGCCTACGGTGAAGCGATAGCGGTCGGCGCAGACATTGAAGATATGGCCGCCCGGCGGCAACCCGGCGGCCAGCCGCATGACGTCGGCCAGGAAGCGGCGCACCGTCACTGGCTGGCCGAGATGCCAGGCAATGATGCTATCCGGCGAGGTATGTGAAACCAGCGGATAGGTGCGTCCGTTGCCGGGCTGCCGATGGGTGGGGGCGGCCGGCATCAACGCGACAACCCCGCGCGCGCGGCCATGGCCGCGCGGTATCCCTGGATCGCTTCGCGAACGCCGGCATGGGCCACTCCCGGCAGCGCAAAACGGCGGCAACCCGCTTCCACCACGAACATCAGTGCCACCAGTACCGGGCTGCACAGGTTGGCGAAGGTGGACCAGGTGGCGATGGGCGCGAGCGCGAACAGGACTGTGGATACCGTCGCCATGATGGCGAAGAACAGCGTCCACGCCAGCGTGACGGCGCGTGTGTAGCGTTGCAGCGCGGGGGAAAGCACTCCCCGCACGATGGCGGCGAACTGGGTGCACAGCGGCGTTTGCCCGCGCCGCAAGCTGCGGCCGAACATCAATCCGAGCGCGGTGTTCGCACCCATGTGCTGCATGTAGTAGGTCCACCCGAAATGCTGCGAGAGCGGTACGCGCATCAGCCACAGGCCGGCGCAGGCCAGCGCCAGCAGCACAAGCAAGGGGAACCGCCAGCGGGAGCGCCAGCTGACGCCCAGCCCCAGCAGGATAAAAGGCGCTGCACCCAGCAGCAGGCCGGCTTCCTGAGCGCCAGGCTGCTGGGCCACATGGTGCAAGGCGTACTCATACAACGCAAAAAATGCAGCAACGATCACCCAGCCGTGACGGCGCAGCGGGTGCTGGCCAGCGGCATGTGCCGTGGCCGGCATTTGCTTGGGCGAGGCGGTGGCGCTGCTGGTGTGACAGTCGTCCGCAGGCCTGGCGGGCAGGCAATCGGGGCGGCAGGTCGTGGATGGATCACAAGATGACATTTGGTGCTATAGGGGGACGGCTGTGGCGCTTGGCTTGTCTTGCCGGATGCGTCCGGCAGGACGGCCCGGTACCGACCCAGGCGCCGGGAAGCAAGACGAGAGCATATAGCGTGAAGACTGCCGAAGTGGAGCGATGTTTCAGGAAGCGGCGAACAATGTTGTTACTAAACTTCTCATTTCTAGTGGGATTTACCCCAGCTTGGTAGCATCTGCCCCAAAGACGATGCCGGAGTATACGATAGCCGTCTGAATTCACGCATGCCCCGGGCTGCCCATCATGTGCAGGAGACGACTACCGTAGCGTGCATGCGGAACCCTTCGATATTTGCAACGTTGCGACGATGACCGAACTGGAACATGAACTCGCCGAGTTGATCATCGGCGAACTCGATATCTCCGACATCAAGCCGGAAGATGTCTCTGCCGAAACGCCTCTGTATGGCGAGGGCTTTGGCCTGGATTCCATCGACATCCTGGAGATTGCCCTGCTGATCTCTAAGAAGTACGGGTTCGAGTTGCGCTCCGACAATCCCGACAACCACGAGATTTTCGCCTCGCTCGGCAGTCTCGCCGCCTATGCGGCAGCGAACCGGACGCGTTGATGCCTCCGGCTGGCCGCCCGGGCTTGTCCGGATGTCAGAAGCCGTAGGACAGGCAAGGGATACCGAAGAGGGGCATCAATGGCAGGCATCGGGAAGGTGACTGTGATGCGCTGCGGGGCCCTGTCAACGTAACGAAGCAGCCGCTTGTGGGAGCGTGAATGGAGCAGCAAGAGAAGCGCAAGCTGGCGCTTGTCACCGGCGGCAGCGGCGCGCTTGGACAGGCTATCTGCCTGGCGATGGCGCAGGCGGGCCATGAGGTGTGGGTCCATGCCAACCGCCACCTTGCCCAGGCCGAGGCGGTAGCCGCGACGATTCGCGCGGCCGGCGGCCACGCGCATGCCATCGCCTTCGATGTCACCGATGCCGATGCCACCGACGCTGCGTTGCAGCGCATCCTGGCGCACGGGCCGGTGCAGATACTCGTCAACAATGCCGGCATCCATGACGACGCACCGATGGTCGGCATGACGCGCCAGCAGTGGCGCAGTGTCATCGACGTCTCGCTGAACGGATTCTTCAATGTCACCCAGCCCCTGCTGATGCCGATGATGCGCACCCGCTGGGGCCGCATCGTCAGCATGACTTCGGTGGCGGCGCTGGTGGGCAATCGTGGCCAGGCCAACTACGCTGCCGCCAAGGCCGGGATTATCGCCGCCACGCGGTCCCTGGCCATCGAGATGGCCTCGCGCGGTGTCACCGTCAATGCCGTGGCGCCCGGCGTCATCGAGTCGCCCATGACCGGCGAGGCGTTTCCGGTTGAGCGCATCCGGCAACTGGTGCCGGCACAGCGCGCCGGCAGCCCGCAGGAGGTCGCCGGCATGATCGCGTACCTCGTGTCGGACGCGGCGGCCTACGTCACTGGCCAGACGCTCTCCATCAATGGCGGCATGGCCTAGTGCGGCCGCGGGATTCCAGGAAACATGATGGATAACAATGCTCCTTGCAGCACCGCCGGCGCAACGCCGGCCGCGTTGCCGGCGTCCGGCCTGCGCCAATGCGATGTGCTGGTGATCGGCGGGGGCCCTGCCGGGTCCACCGCCGCAGCCTTGCTGGCCGAGCGCGGATTCCAGGTCACTCTGCTGGAAAAGGAGCGCCATCCGCGTTTCCATATCGGCGAATCCTTGCTGCCCGCCAACCTGCCGCTGTTCGAGCGCCTGGGCGTGGCCGATGAAGTGCGGGCCATTTCCATCGAGAAGTGGGCTGCCGAGTTTGTCTCCCCGTGGCACGAAGGCGGCCAGGCATTCGATTTCGCCGATGCCTGGGACAAGTCGATGCCATACGCCTACCACGTGCGCCGCTCTGCCTTTGACGAACTGCTGTTCCGCAATGCGGCGCGCAA
Organism: Cupriavidus sp. 05L310; assembly: GCF_056398185.1. Lineage (NCBI taxonomy): Bacteria > Pseudomonadati > Pseudomonadota > Betaproteobacteria > Burkholderiales > Burkholderiaceae > Cupriavidus > Cupriavidus sp. 05L310. The sequence goes on along the minus strand of NZ_JBFTOX010000014.1, from coordinate 67,225 downwards.
GGGCGCGCGGGTGATCGAACAATGCCGGGTGCGGGAAGTGGAGTTCCTTGCGCAGGAATCGGGCGCCGTGGTGCACGCGGTACGGGACGACGGCAGCCGGGAGGACTGGCAGGCACGCTTCGTAGTCGACGCGTCCGGCCGCGATACGTTTCTTGCCAACCGCTTCAAGACCAAGCTGCGCAATCCCAAGCACAACAGCTCCGCGCTGTACGGGCACTTTCGCGGCGCGCGGCGCCATCCTGGCAAGAACGAGGGCAACATCACCATTTTCTGGTTCGAACACGGCTGGTTCTGGTTCATCCCGCTTTCAGACGGGACCACCAGCGTGGGCGCCGTGACTTGGCCTTATTACCTGAAACGCCGCGACAAGCCGCTCAGGGATTTCTTCGCCGACACCATCGCGCTGTGCCCGGCCCTGGCGGAGCGGCTGGCGGGGGCGGAACTGGTGGCGGACGTGGAGGCCACCGGCAATTATTCCTATGTGACCGAGCAGACCTTTGGCCCGAACTACGTGCTGCTTGGCGACGCCTATGCCTTTATCGACCCGGTGTTCTCGTCGGGCGTGATGCTGGCCATGACCAGCGCCTTTGCCGCCGCCGATGCCATCGAAACCTGCCTGCGCGAGCCGGCCAGGGCGCAGGTTGCGCTGCAACGCTTCGACAAGGTAGTGCGCCACGGCCCCAGGCAGTTCTCCTGGTTCATCTACCGCATTACCACGCCGACCATGCGCGACCTGTTCATGGGGCCGCGCAATGTGTTGCGCATGAAGGAGGCACTGCTCTCCGTGCTGGCCGGCGACATCTACGGCAAGACGCCGATCTGGCGCTCGCTGCTGGCCTTCAAGGTGCTCTACTACGGCGTGGCGCTGTTCAACCTGCGGCGCTCATTGGGCGCATGGCGTCAACGCCGCCGCAATATCCGCCCGCTCGACGACGCCGGCACGGTGACCAGCCGATGAAGCGCGACACCATGAACGCGACACCGCTGCGGCTGGCGCAGTACACGGCCCGCGGACTGGCGGCGGTACGGCCGGGCTGGCTGGATGGCGCGCTGGGGGCCGTGTGGTATGGCGGCGGTACGCCGCCGGCGATGCTTGCCGGGACGGACTTGCCGCTGGCGCGCGTGGCCACGCCGCCACTGGGCGAGGACCCCGTCGTATGCGAGGTCTGGCACGGCAGCAATGCTGCCTGGGACACCATTGGCGAGCCTGCCACCGGCCGGCACGGCGTGGTGGATTTCCGCACGGATGCCGCGCTGGGCCTGATCTTCGGCAGCGTCACGCTGCGCGAGGCGGATTTTGCCAACGCGCAGGGAAGCATGCTGCAGTCGGCGACAGAGCGCGCCTATCGCGACATCTTCGGCTTGCTGGATGCGAAGGGCTATCCCTATCTCGTGCGGGTGTGGAATTACGTGGCCGACATCAATGCGGAGGAGTCTGGCATGGAGCGGTATCGCCAGTTCAATATCGGGCGGCAGGCTGCCTTCACGGCGTGCCGCCGGGAAATCGTGGGCAATGTGCCGGCGGCCTGCGCGCTTGGCGCGGTGGGCCAGCCCGTGGCGCAGCGCACGCTCTCGATCGGCTTCCTGGCCAGCCCGCGCGCGCCGGTTGCGGTGGAGAATCCGCGCCAGGTCAGCGCCTATCACTATCCTGCTCAATACGGCCCGCGCAGCCCTACCTTTGCACGCGCTGGCGTGTGGCGGGCCGGGGCGCACGACGAATGCGCCGCCCCCGTGCTGTTCGTGTCCGGCACCGCCAGCATTGTCGGGCATCGCACGGTGCATGCCGGCGATGTGGCCGCGCAGACGCGCGAGAGCATCGCCAATATTGCCGCCGTCCTGGAGCAGGCCGCGCGCGATGGACATGCGGGGATCGGTCTGCCGCAGCTCGCCTACCGGGTTTACGTGCGCCATCCGCAGGAACGCGGCACCCTCGCCAGCGTGCGCGCGGCACTGGAGGGCGCGGTCGGGCACGGCGTGGCGGCCGCCTATGTGCAGGCCGACATCTGCCGCGGCGATCTCCTGGTGGAAATCGAGGCATCGGCCGGCCATGGGCTGGAAGTGCTGGCGTGAGCGCGACATGACACTGCATCCCGCAGGCCGCCGGGGCGGCCTCGATCCCGATATTCGCGGAATCCGCCATCCGCGCGGAAAGCGGGGAATGCGCGCGTCCGTGGAGGTGGCCTGATGCGGCGTCAACTACGCGAAACCTTGCCTGGCCTGGCTGCGGTGGCAGCTGAATATGCCGTGTTCTATGCAGGCCTGCTGTTGCTGGCGCTGGTGTCCCTGCTGTGGGCACCCTTCGCCGCGGCCTGCTACTGGCTGCTGCCGGCCGGGCTGGGGCGGCGCTTCGGCCGTTTCGTGATCATGTGCATATTCCGCTTCTATCTGTGGGCCCTGGAGGGCATGGGCGCCTGCCGCTTCGACCTGCGCGAACTGGATAGCCTGCGTGGCGGGCCGCCCCTCGTGCTGGCGGCGAATCATCCTGGCTTGCTGGATGCCTTGCTGGTGTTGTCGCGGCTGCCCGGGGCGGCCTGCATCATGAAAGCCGATGTGGTGGACAATCCCTTCCTCGGTGCCGCTGCCAGGCTGGCGCGCTATATCCGTAACGACACGCTGGCCGGCATGATCCGATGTGCCGTGCAGGAGCTGCGGCGTGGCGGCCAGGTGCTGGTATTCCCTGAAGGCACGCGCACCACCCGCCGTCCGGTCAATGCCTTCAAGGGCGGCGTCGGGCTGATTGCCAAGCGTGCGGACGTGCCGGTGCAGACGCTGTTTATCGAGACCGATTCGCCGTTCCTCGGGAAGGGCTGGCCGATTTTTCGCAAGCCCGATATGCCGGTCTGCTATCGCGTCCGGCTGGGCCGGCGCTTCGACGCGCCCGAGAGCGAGCGCGCTTTCATGGCCGAGCTGGCGCAATACTATGCGGCGGAACTGTCGCGCCCGGAAAGAGAGCCGCTTCGTCCGGGCGCCGCGGTGCACAACGTTTAGGCGGCCAGGTTTGTGCGGCCGGGCTAGCCGGCGGGTTGCCGGCATGCCTCCTGCCTCCTGTTCTTGCCGTTTTTGTTTTTTCACTGTTTCCAGATCCACCTTCGCATGATCAAGCCTTCCAACACCCATCTCGTCCTGATTCCCAGCTACAACCCTGGGGCCAAGGTTCGCGACACGGTGCGCGAGGCGCGGCGCCATTGGTCGCCGGTGTGGGTGGTGGTGGATGGCAGCACCGACGGCAGCACGCAATGGCTGCAGCAAGAGGCGGCAGCCGACCCGGGCTTGCGGGTGCTCGTGCTGCCCCGCAACCAGGGCAAGGGGGCTGCGGTGCTGCAGGGGCTGGAGCAGGCCGCGGCGCAAGGGTTCACCCACGTGCTGACCATGGATTCCGACGGCCAGCACCCGGCCGGCCTGATCGCCCCCTTCATGGCGGCATCGCAACGCGATCCGGGCGTCATGGTGCTCGGCCGCCCGGTCTTCGATGCCAGCGCGCCGAAGGCCCGGGTCTACGGGCGGCGTATCTCCAACGCCTGGGCCAACCTGGAAACGCTCTGGGCCGGCATCGGCGATTCGCTCTACGGCTTTCGCGTCTACCCGATCGCGCCGCTGCGTGCTGTCATGCGCAAGCAGCGCTGGATGCGGCGTTTCGATTTCGATCCCGAGGCGGTGGTGCGCATGTGCTGGCATGGCGTGCGGCCGCTGAACGTGGACGCGCCGGTGCGCTATTTCAGCGCCGAGGAAGGCGGCGTCTCGCACTTCAACTACGTGCGCGACAACCTCTTGCTGAGCGGAATGCATGCGCGCCTGCTCGCCGGCTTCCTGCTTCGCCTGCCGCTGCTGGCCTGCCGCCGCCTGTGCGCCCGGGACGGTGCGGCGTCCCGCATCACCGCGCCCTGACGGCGCCTCCTTCAAGCATGGCGTTTCTGTCGAACGCTGCCCATCCGGCGGCGTTCGCTTGCCGTCGGCTGTGTCCGGCCGCACATGCTTCGGCTTGCCTTCAGGTAGACTGATCTCTGAATGAGTTCCAGCCCATGCAGTCGGCCAATCGAGATTCCAGTCTTGCAAGGAGAAGTCCCCCATGCATGCAGTCCCGTTGCTAGATGGCAGTGCCAACGGTAGTCCCGCCGAAGTACCGATCCGCGACCTGCGTCGCGTCACCATTCATCCCGACTATTGGTATCCGCTAGCCTGGTCGCGCGAAGTCAAGCGTGGCAAGGCGCATGGCGTGCGCTTCGCGGGCGAGCCGATCGTGCTGGTGCGCACGGAATCCGGCGCGGTGTTCGCGCTGGAGGATCGCTGCGCGCACCGGCAGGTGCCGCTGCATGCGGGCGTGGTCGATGGGGAATCGATTCGCTGCTGCTATCACGGCTGGACCTACGACTGCACGGGCCGCTGCATCGATGTCCCTTACCTGGGCCGCGAGCGGCTGCCCAACGGGGTGCGCTCCTATCCTTGCCGCGAGGTGGAGGGCCTGATCTTTGTCTTCCCGGGCAGTGCTGTGCTCGCCGACGAAACGCCGCTGCCCGACCTTGGCTCGGTGGCCAACAAGGCGTACAAGACGCGCCGCTTCGGCCGCGAGGTCAAATGCCACTACTCGTTCATGCACGAGAACCTGATGGATATGAACCATCAGTTCCTGCACCGCCGGCAGATGGGCCAGATGCGCGCGCGCTCGCTCGGGCGCCGGCGGGGTGAGGGGTGGGTCGAGGTCGACTACACCTTCTCGCGGGAAGAGGGCAAGCAGCCGGTGGGCGAAGCCCTGGTGTTCGGCGGCGGCAAGAACGGCGGGCAGAGCGGCAAGGATGTGATGACGGTCCGTACTTGCTATCCCTACCAGACATTGCAGATCCGCACCTCGGAAGGGACGCTGGTGATGGATTTGTGGATCGTCTATGTGCCGCTCGACGCGGCGCAGCGCACCAACCGCACCTTCGGATTGCTGTCGATCAAGAAGCCCGGCATTCCCGGCGTGCTCAACCTGGCGTGGCCGCTGCTGGTGTGGTTCACCGAGCGGATCTTCAAGGAAGACCGCTGGATCGTGGAGGCGGAACAGGAAGCGCACGACAAGCAGGGCGCGGACTGGAACCACGAGGTGTTCCCGGTCATCAACGAGCTGCGCGACCTGCTGCGCGAGTGCGGCGAGCCGGAAGCGCCCGGCCTGGCCTGATAGCGGATTCCTGCCGGTCTATCGGTCTATCGGTCTATCGGCCTATCGGTCTATCGGGCTTTTCAGCTATTGGGCGAACCGGCTGCGCTCGTCGCGTTCCAGCGCCGAGCAGGCCGTCCTGAGCATGGCAGAGAAGCGCGTCAGCGCGGGTTCGATGCGATAGACCGGGCCCGCAATGGAAATCCCATAGCATTCGCCCGATAGCCGCACCGGCCAGGCCAGCGCGCCAACATCGGGCATCGACTCGCCCAGGTTGATAAAGCAGCCCAGCTCGGCGGACTTCTCCAATTCGGCTTCCAGCTGCGCCACGCCCGATATCGTGCGGGGCGTAAACCGCTCGAAGCTGAGTTGCGCCATCAGTGCGCGGCGCTCGTCCTCCGCCATGACGGACAGCAACGCCTTGCCGATGGAGTTCGCGTGGAGTTCGCGCCGCTCGCCCGCGGTGGCGATATAGCGGATCGCGTGCGGGGATTCGAGCACGTCGAGGTACACCACCCACCGGCCTTCATGCAGCTTGCCGATCACCACGGTTTCGCCGGTGGCGGCACGCAGCTCGTTCATGGTGCCGTGCACGCGGTCCAGTACCGGATCGTGGCGCGCGATCTGCTGCGCCATGGCGAGCAGCCGGCCGGTGGGGTAATAGCCCTGGCGGCGGCCGGTCTCGTAGAGATAGCCCAGCGAAGTCAGGGTGCGGATCAGCGCCAGGCAGCTTGAGGCCGGCACCGCCAGCAGGCGGGCCAGTTCCGATAGCGAGAGCGCGCGCCGCTCGCGGGCAAAGGTCTCGATGATCTCAAGCACGCGCAGCGCCGTCTTCACGTTCATGGGCGGCGCTTTGTTGTCGTTGGCGGTCATGTGTGGTCAGGCCGCGCGCCTGGGGGGAGGGCACGGGCCGGGTTGGCCGGAAGATAAGCGATCATCATAGTCTATCGGCAAGCGACTTTCTTCCTCCCGGCCCGGCGCGCATCAGTAGCTCACGTTCAGCCCCAGGCGGAAGCTGCGCGGCGTGCCGTAGAACGACGAACTGGTGCTGGTGTAGTAGCGCTTGTCGAGCAGGTTGTAGAGGTTGAACGTCGCGGAGACATTCCTGGTGATGGCATAACGTGCCATCAGGTCCACCACCGAGTAGCTCCCCTGCGTGAAGCGCACCCCGAGCGGCCCCTGGTTGTCGCTGTAGGTCTGGTTCTGCCAGCGCAAGCCGCCACCTACCGTCAGGCCGTTGCCAATGGCGGCAATGCGGTATGTGGTGAACAGCTTGAGGGTGTCCTGCGGGATATTGGTGTTGAGCGCCTTGCCGTCTTTGTCCGTGCTGAGGTTGCGTGCGAAGCTGGCGGTTGCCTGCCAGTCACGCGTCAGTTCGCCCGAGACTTCCAGCTCGTAGCCGCGGGTCTTGGCGCCGGATGCGCCGTAGTAGGCCTGCGAGCCGTCGGGCGCGAGGGCGCCGGGGATGGCCACCGCCAGGTTGTCCTGCTTGACCCAGTAGAGCGCGCCGCTGAGGTTCAGGCGGTTGTTGAAGAACGCGCCTTTGCCGCCGATTTCATAACCGTTGCCAACCAGGGGGTCGAGGAAGCTGCCGTTGACTGTCCGGTTGTTTTGCGGCTTGAAGATATTGGTGTAGCTGGCGTAGGCCGACCAGTGCTTGCTCAGGTCGTAGACCAGGCCGACGTATGGGGTGATCTTGCCGGTCTCCGAGCGGTTGTCCACCGACGTCGTACCGGAAGCGTAGTCGAGCGTGCTGTTGTCGTTGCGCCAGCTCGTGACGCGCGCACCGAGCAGCACGGACAAGCTGTCGGTCGGGCGCAAGCGGGCGGTGGCGTAGGCGCTGGTGATCTGCTCGGTGAACCTGGTGGTGCCGTTGGGCGGGGTCTCGGGGGCTGCGGGGGTGCGGCCGTCCCACGTGTAGATGTTGGCGATACTGCTGTCCCAGCCAGGGAAGCGCCAGAGCCCATACGTCTGTGTGTTGTAGGTGGTCCGTGCGAAGGTGGTGCCGAGCACAAGCTCATGCTCGCGGCCGAGCAGGCTGAACGGCCCCGTCGCGTAAAGATCGAAGCTGGTTTGCTCCGGTTTGGCGCCCCATCGTCCCGCCCATAGACCCAGGCCGGCACCGGTGCTCTGCACGGGATATCCGTTGGAGGCATAGCCCATCAATTCGTCGTAGGCGTAGGTGTCGTGGCTAAGCGTGCCCTTGACGCGCCAGCTATTGTCGAACTTGTGCTCCAGCGAGGCGAACACGGTCTGGTTGCGCCGGGCCGAATAGGCCCAGTCGGCGGCCGCCGACTTCGAGCGGGCCCATGCCGTGCGCGTGCCGTCCGCAAAGTACAGCGGCAGGCCGGAGCGCGCGTGGCCCGTCAGGTCGAAGCTCTGCCACGAGAACCCAACGGTGGCCAGCGTGGATGGGGTCAGGTCGGCCTCGACCACGCCGTAGAAGATTTCACGGCGCTCATGCAGGCGTTCGATGTTGCCGTTGTTTTCCTGGTACGCGGCGACCAGGCGGCCGCGTACGGTGCCGGCCTGGTTCAGCGGGGAGGACACATCCGCCCCAAAACGCCGATAGTCCCACGAGCCGCCCTCGACACTGACGGAGGCCTGGAAATCCCGCGCCGGGCGCTTGCGCACCAGGTTGATGGTGGCCGCCGGCGAGCCGATGCCGTTCATCAGCCCGGTGGCACCGCGTACCACTTCCACACGGTCGTAGATGGCCATGTCGTTAGTCTGGAACAGCGAGTTATAGCCGCTGTTCAGCTGCAGCACGCCGTCGAGCTGGTAGTTCTCCACCTGAAAGCCGCGCGAGTAGACCGAACTGGTGTCGGAGCCCAGGTTGCCGCTCTGGTTGAGGATCAGGCCGGGCGTCTGGGTGATCACGTCGGTGAGCTGCGTCAGGCCCTGGTCGTCCATCTGCTGGCGGGTTATGACACTGACCGATTGCGGTGTTTCACGCAGGGTGATGGCCAGCCGGGTGGCGGTGTTGCTCTCATCGCTGGTGTACAAGCCGGTGCCCTCCGTGACGCCGTCGCCCGGCCCGTTTGCCGTGACCTTCACCTCCGCCAGCATGGGGCCGCCGGCTTCGGCGCCCGCCGCGGACGGCGCGCTGCGCTTGCGCAGGCGATAGCCTCCGCTGGGCCCACTGACCGCTTCGAGCTGCTGGCCGGACAGCAGCGCGGCCAGCGCTTCGGTCACGGTATAGGTGCCGTGCAGGCCTTCGCTGTGCAGGCCTTTGGTGAGCTCCGGATCGATGGCGACCAGCACGCCCGCCTCGCGGCCAAAGCGGCCGAGCACCTGGTCCAGCGAGCCGGCGCCAATGTCGTACTGCTTGCCGCTGGCCGGTGCCGCCTGGGCGCGGGCGAGGGTCGGCGCCAGCGTGGCCACGCCCAATGTGGTGCCTAGCACAGCCGCGCGCAGCGCAAGCGCCAGCGGGGTGTGCCGATAGCGGCCGCGGGGCTGCGACAGTAGCGTGGTGCCTTGCGGGTTCGTGCAAGGGCTGGGGCGGTGCGCCATGATGCTGGTTCCTCTGGATTCTTGTGTGATGGAAGGGCGGTGGGCTGCATGGCTCTGCAGCGCCGCTAATTCACTTGATGCGCGAGAAGCGAAAAGCTGCCGCGCGCGGACGAAGATTTCCAGGGAGGAGGCGGGATACTTGCCGGCCGCTGCCGGATCAAGGCATGGGAGCGAAGCGCTGGAACGTGCCGTGGCCTTATTTCGGTGCCACCGAGACCCAGTAGCGCGTGAAGTAACGCACCCGCACAGGCAGCGTTTCTTCGAGGATGGCAAGCACCGCATCGGTATCGTCGAGCGGGAAGGCGCCAGACACGCGCAATGCGGCCAGCGACGGATCGCAACGCAGGGAGCCGGCGCGGTAGCGCGCCAGCTCCGCGATGAACCGGGCCAGCGGCATTTGTTCCGTCACCAGCATGCCGTCCAGCCAGGCGCCGGCCTGCGGGTGAACGGAGGCCGGCGTGTCGATGGCGGTGGCGGTGAAGACAGTCTCCTGTCCCGCATCGAGGCGAAGCGGCGCGCTTAGCTGGCGGGCCCGGATCCGCACCGCGCCTTCGAGCACGGAGACAGCGATCGGATCGCGCTTGTCGCCGCTGCCGTCCGGCGCCAGCACGCCATCGCGGACGATAAAGCGCGTCCCAATGGGTGTGATGCTGCCGTTGCGGGTCGCCACCGAGAACGGTCTTCCGGCCGGGTCATGGCCGGTGGTCACCTGGATCTCGCCTGCCAGGAAGACAAGTTCGCGCTGCATCGGCGTAAAGCGGACGTCGATGGCGCTGCCTGTGTTGAGCACGACGCGGGTGCCGTCGGCCAGTTCGATGGTGCGGCGCTCGCCGCTGCCGGTACGGTGGTCCGCCGTCCAGGTGTTCCAGTTGCGCCAGGACAGTTGCTCGCGCGCCAGGCAGACCCCGCCCGCCGCGACACCCAGGCCGGCAATCGACTTCAGCGCGGCGCGCCGCGAGGCCCGGCGGGCGGTGCCCGCGGTGCTGGCCGTGTGCAGGGCCTTGCGGGCGACGGCCGCCGGCATCTGGTCCAGGCCGGCGCGCAGATCCTGCCCGAGCAGGGCCATGCGCCGCCAGGCCAGTTCGTGCGCAGGATCGGCTTGCCGCCATTGCTCGCACGCGGCGTGGTCGGCAGCGGTGGCCGCGCCCGACTGCAGCCGCGACATCCAGTCCGCCGCCTGTGCGATGACGTGCGGTTCGATGCGTGCGCTTGCACGGGCATCGCTTGCCTGCGGCGCAAGCTGGGGTGTGAAGGGTTTCATGGTTGCCGCGAGGCCATGGGCAATCGGGGCGGGGATGCCGGCGTCATCCGTAGACCGCGGTGTAGCAATGCAGGAAGGCCTTGCTCATCCATTTCTGCACGACGTTGACGGTGACGTCGAGCCGCTGCGCGATCTCGCGGTAGGCCAGGCCATCCAGTTGCGACAGCAGGAAGGCTTCGCACACGCGTGGGGGGAGCTGGTCGAGTACCGTGCTCACGGCGGTCAGCGCCTCTACCACCAGCGCGCGGGTTTCGGGCGAAGGGGCGGTGGCTTCCGGCTGGAGGGCCAGCGCTTCGAGATAGGCGCGCTCAAGCGCGAGGCGGCGGAAATATTGCGCCGTCAGCCGGCTCGCCACAGTGGTCAGGTAGGCACGCGGCTCGCGCAGCGAGCTGGCGTCGCAGGCCACCAGCAGGCGGGTGAACGTATCCTGGGCCAGGTCGGCGGCGTTGTCCGCATTGCCCAGCTTGCGCCATAGCAGGTTGACCAGCCAGCTGTGGTGGTTGCGGTAGAGCGTGTGGAGTTCCGACTGGGGAAGCGTATCTGCCGTGGCCATGGCGCCTGGATAATGCGGGCGCCATGCGCCAAACGCTATTGAGAATGATTCGCATTGTATGCGAGGTCGCTACTCAAAAACAAGGCGTGCTTCTGCCGTGAGGGGGCGGGCACATCTCCCTACCATTGCGTATCCGGCCTCCATCCACCGCCAAGGGCCTTGTACAGGAGCACCGAGCCTTGCAGGGCAGCCAGGCGCAACTGGGCGGCATCGTCCTCGGCGGCGTAAAAGGTGCGTTGGGCGTCCAGCACGATCAGCAGCGTTTCCGCGCCGGCGCGATAGCGGCGTTGCGCCAGCGCGAAGGCGCGCCGGGCCTGCGCCAGCTCCTCATCCTGTGCGATACGCTGGGCGCCGACGCCGGCGATGGTGTTGAGCGCCACTTCCACATCGCCCGAGGCCGCGACGATGGCGCGGCGGTAGTCCGCCAGCAATTCCTGCTTCTGCGCGATGGCCATGTCATGCCCGGCGGCCAGCCGTCCGGCGTTGAATATCGGCGCCAGCACGCCGGCGGCGATGGCGTAGACCGGGTTCTCGAACAGGGTGTGCAGGCGGTCGCTTTGCCCGGTGGCGCTCGCGGTCAGGGCGAGGCGCGGCAGCATCAGCGCGCGGGCCACGGCGATATTGCCGTCGGCGGCCGCCAGCCTGGCCTCTGCCGCGGCCAGGTCGGGGCGGCGCGTAAGCAGTTCGGCGGGCAGGCCGCTGTCGATGGCGGGATCGCGCAGGCCGGCAAGGCTGGCGGTGCTGATTTCGAAGCTGCTGGCGGACTGCCCCAGCAAGATCGCCAGCGCGACCTGGCTGTCGTTGGCGCGTTGCGCCAGCAGGCGCAAGGTGCGCTCCCGGCCGGCCACCAGGCCGCGCTGCTGCGCCAGTTCCAGCGCGGTCGCGCTGCCGGCGCGCTGGCGCGCATCGACCACGGCCAGTACGCCGCGGGCATTGTCCAGCATGCGGGTGGCAATGGCGATGCGCTCGCGCAGGCTGACGGTTTGCAGCCAGGCCAGCGCGACTTCGCCGGTCACCGACAGCGTGACGGCATCCTGCGCGAAACCGGCCGCGCGCAAGGAGGCGGCGGCGCTGCCTGCGGCGGCGCGGTTGCCGCCCCACAGGTCCACTTCATAGCTGGCCGCGAGCCCGAGGCGGAAATTGGCCGAGCTGTCGCTGCTGCTGATGCCCGAGCCGCCATAGCGCCGGGCGTCGGCGGAGCCGGTGAGCTCTGGCAGCAGCGGTGCGCGGGCAATGGTGACACTGGCGCGTGCCTGCTGCACCCGGGCGTATGCGGCGGCGATGCCGGGATTGTCGGCGCGGGCCCGCCGCACCAGCGCATCCAGTTCGGCATTGCCTAGCGATTGCCACCAGTCGATGCTGACCGGATCGGCGCCGGCCCGGTCCGGGGGCGCGTAGCGCCATTGCGCGGGCGTGGCGGGCAGCGGGGCCTCGGGTGTGGCCTTCGTGGCGCAGCCGCCGGTGGCCAGCGCGGTCGCCAGCAAGGCCGCGCGCAGGGCGAGGGAAGTCAGGGCGCTCATGGTTGTCATTCGCTTGCCAGTGCTTGTACGGGGTCGAGGCGAGCCGCCTGGCGGGCTGGCATGTAGCCGAACAGCAGGCCGGTGGCCACGGCGCAGCCAAAGGCGCCGGCGATGGCCGTGAGCGAGAAGATCACCGGCACCCTGGCCAGTTGCAGGGCAAGGCCCACGGCGATGCCGAGCACCACGCCCGTCACGCCGCCGAGCAGCGATACCAGCACGGCTTCGGTCAGGAACTGGCGCAGGATGTCGCGCTGGCGCGCGCCGGTGGCCATGCGGATGCCGATCTCGCGGGTGCGCTCGCGCACCGTCATCAGCATGACGTTCATCACGCCGATGCCGCCGACCAGCAGCGAGATGGCGGCAATCAGGCCGAGCATCAGTGTCATGGTGCGTTCGGTCTCCGCGCTTACGCGGATCGACTCCGCGCGGTTGTACACGCGTGCATCCTGGTTGCCGCGCCGGGCGGCGAGGGCGGCCAGGATGGCCTGCTCGGTCTGTCTGGCTTGCTGCATGTCGCGGATTGAAACCGCGACCCAGGTGGGATAGGGATTGCCGTAGAGCCGCGCGCTGGCCGTGGAGAAAGGCACCACCACGCGCTCGTCCTCGTCGGCGTTGCCGGCCAGGGCACCCTTCTCGGCGAGCACGCCGATGACCTGGAACGGCACGCTGTCCAGCAGGATGGTCTGGCCGATGGGGTCACTGCCGTCCTCGAACAAGGCATCGCGCACGCGCTTGCCAATTACCGCAACCTTGCCGAGATCGCGTTCGTCGCGGGCGTCGAAGTACACGCCCTCGGCCAGCCCCCAGTCCAGCGCCGCGGCAAAATCCGTGGTGGCGCCGCCGCCTTCGGTGCGGTGGTCGACATTGCCGCGCCGCGCCATCACGAAGCCTTCGATATACGGCATGGCGAGTTCCACATTCGGCACGCCGCGGATGGCCTCCACATCGGCCAGCGTGAGCGGCCCGCTCCGGTCGCGGGTGGTTGGGGGCAGCACGCCCACATACATCTTGTTGGCGCCGAACACCGCCATCTTCTTCATCACCTGGTACTGCGAGCCGCTGCCGATCGCCATCATGACGATCACCGAGGCGACGCCGATAACGATGCCGAGCAGGGTCAGCCCGGTGCGGAAACGGTTGCTCCACATCACGCGCCACGCGGCGCGCGCGGCCTCGGCCACGTCGGCCGCGAGCGAGGCATGGCGGTCCTTGCCCGCGCGCATGCGGGCAAGCAGTTGGGCGGCGTCGTTGGCGCCTTGGGCGGGCGGGTTGGCATCGGCGGCCTCGGGCGCCGCATGGCGAGCGCTGGCGGAGTCCGATATCACCAGCCCGTCGCGGATCTCGATCACGCGGCGGGCCTGCGCCGCGATGCCGCGATCGTGCGTGATCAGGATCACCGTGTGCCCGGCAGCCGCCAGCCCCGACAACAGCGCCATGACCTCGGCGCCGCTGCGCGAATCGAGCGCGCCGGTGGGTTCGTCTGCCAGGATGATGCGTCCGCCGTTCATCAGCGCCCGCGCGATCGACACGCGCTGCTGCTGGCCGCCGGAGAGCTGGCCGGGGCGATGGCCGGCGCGTCCGGCAAGGCCGAGCTGCGTGAGCAGCGCCTCCGCGCGGGCCTGCCGGGCGGCGGTGGGCTGGCCGGCATAGATGGCCGGCACTTCCACGTTCTCGCGCGCCGTTTCGGTGGCGATCAGGTGGTAGCCCTGGAACACGAAGCCGAAGGCTTCGCGCCGCAGCCATGCCAACTGGTCGGCGTCGAATCCCGCCACGTCCTGTCCACAGATCAGGTAGCTGCCTTCGCTGGGACGGTCCAGGCAACCCAGCAGGTGCATCAGCGTCGATTTGCCCGAGCCGGAACTGCCGACGATGGCGACGAACTCGCCCGCCTCGATGCGCAGCGAGATACCGCGCAGCACTTCGGTGGCAGGGCTGGCGCCGTCGCTGCCGCCGCCATAGCGCTTGCGGATGCCGCGCAGCTCCAGCAGTGCCGGTGGGTTCAAGGGCAGGTTCACAGGCGGAACCTCGGCATGTCGTCTGCAGGCTTGCGCTCGCCGGTGATCAGCCGGTCGCCTTCGCGCAGCCCATCGACGATGTGCGCGCGCAAGCGGTCTTGCACGCCAACGCGGATCTCACGCGCCTGCGCCTTGCCGGCAGTGTCCAGCACACGGGCGCGGAAGCGGTCGGGCCTGCCGTCCACGGCCTGCAGCGCGGCCAGCGGGGCGACCACCACGCCGCGCGCTTCGGCGGAGACAAAGGAGACCTGGGCGGTCATCTGCGGCATCAGTTCGCCATCGCTGTTCCCGACGTCGAACAGCACGGTGTACAGCACGACCTTGCTCGCCGGCGTGGCCTGCTGGTTGCCCTGCGTCTGCTGGGCCTGGCTGCCCGGGGTCGGCGGCGCCGGCAGCACCTGGCGCACCTTGCTGCGCCAGCGGCGCTGCTCGCCGCCCAGCGTGGTGAAGCTGACCTGCATGCCCGGGCGCACGCGGCGCACGTCTGCCTCCGACACCTCGGTCCACACCGTCATGGTGGCGAGGTCGGCAATGCGCAGCAGCGCGGGCGTCTGGTAGGTGGCGTTCAGGGTTTGCCCCTGGCGTGCTTCCAGCGTGACCACCGTGCCGGCCATGGGCGCGTAGATGCGCGTGTAGCCCAGCTTGGCGACGTCGCCGTTCAGGGTGGACTGCGTTTGCTCGATCTGCGCCCGCAGGCGGGCCATGCGCGCAGCGGCGGTCTTGAGCGCGGCCGCGGCGGTTTGCACGTCTTCGTCGCGGGTGGCCTCCTGGCCAGCCAGGTGGCGCTGGCGCGCATCCTGCTGTTGCGCCAGCATGTGCAGCGCTTCCTGTTCGGCAAGTTGTGCCTTGAGGCCGGCCAGTTCGGCGCGGCCGGCATCCACCGTGGCACGCGGCACGCTGGCATCGATCTCGGCCAGCAACTGGCCTTGTTCCACGGTGTCGCCCACCTGCACGAGCAAGCGGGTGATCTGCCCGGAGACCTGCGCCCCCACGTCGACATAGCTGCGTGGATGCAGGGTGCCGAGCGCGGTGACGCTGGTTTCGATGTCGCCGCGCGCGATGGTGACGGTGTCGTAGCGCGGTGCGGCGTCCGTGCTCCACCAGGCCACGGCGCCTAGCGCGGCGAGGGCCAGGACGGCGATGCCGGTGATGGGAAGGAGTCGGTGAGGCTGCGCCATGCGTTAAGGGTTTTCCGGTTGACCAGGTGAGGGCGCGGTCCGGGGTGGCCGCGCCGCGGAAGTTGAACTGGCATGTGAGGCACGCTGGCAAGCCCTACGCCGGCACCGCCAGCCTGGCGGCGGCAAAGACCGTCGCCGGCAAGGCCAGCGCCGCTGCCGTTCGGGGGTGATAAGCCAGCATCAGCACGTAAGCCAGGGCGCCGGCGCAGAGCGAGCCGGCCCAGACCACGGCGCCGATGCTGGCGCCCCAGCCGCGCAGGCAGGGCCAGGCCGCCAGGGCGAGCAGCAGCCAGCCGCAGCCGCGCAGCAGCCAGCGTGCCGGAGGGGCGGGATCGCGCCGCCAGATTTGTCCGTGGTGCCGGTCCATGGCCAGGCTGAGGCTGGCCATGCCGGCGTAACACAAGGCCAGGGTTGCCGAGGCGGCCAGCGCCGGGGGCATCGATATCAGGGCCATCATGCTTCTCCCGGCGTGGCCGCCGCGCCGGCACGCCTGCCTGGCGAACGGGGCATGGCCTGGCGGCCGGCCCGGCGCACCCTGGCGGCGGCCCACAGCAGCAGGGTGCCAAGGGTGAGGGCGCCGAGTTCCAGGCCGGCGCTTTGCCAGTCCCCGAGCGAGGCATAGCGCAGCAGGTGCCAGCCCGTGGTCAGCGCATTGAGCAGCGGCAGGATCAGGCAAAGCAGGCCGGCCAGCGCCAGTTGGCGCGGCCACGCTTTGGCCGGCTGGCTGGCCAAAGCGTGCACCGTGGCTGCCAGCCAGATGGAGAAGAACACGGCGATTTCCCACTCGTGGCGCGCCTCCAGCGCCACCGGGAGCAGGCGGTTGCCCCAAAGGTAGGCAGCGCAGGCAATCGCCAGGCCGGCGACGGCTGCCACGTTGAGGCGGTCGATGGTGCCGTAGACGCGCGCGCTGGCGGCGCCGAACTCGCGCGCCTTGCGGTTGCCGCGCTTGGTGGAGAACAGCAGCAGGCCGGTGGCGATCATGGCGGAGCCCGCCAGGCCGCAGGCAAGGTAGAGCCACCTCACCGCATTGCCGCCGAAGCGCGCCATATGCAGCGTGCGCATGACCGAGCCGGCGACCAGCGGCGCCGCGCCGCCGGTGCCCAGCATCTCGTCCTCGGCGTGGGCCGACAAGTAGGCGCCGGTGACGCCGTCGTAGCGGAACTCGCGCTGCGACGAAAAGGCGAGGCCATCGTAGCGATAGAGGCCGGCAATGCTGACAGTGGCGTTGCCGCGGCCGGGCCGCGCCACCGCCACCGAGGCGATCGCGTTTGCGCCGGCGTCGTCCGCCGCAGCCAGCCGTGCGCGTGCATCGGCCAGCAGCGTGGGCAATGCCACCAGCGTGGCGGGCGCGCCGGGAGGAGGCAGGACCTTGGGCTCGAGCCAGCCGGCCCGCCCGAGCACGCCGAACAGCTTGGCTTCGCTGCCTTCGTAGTACGTCCGGATCCCCGCCGGCATGGTATCGGGCCACCAGATGATGAGTCCCGTGTACGAGATCATGAACAGGAAGGGCAGCGTCAGCACGCCCAGCGCATTGTGCGCATCGAGCCAGGAGCGCTGGCCCTTGCCCGGCCGGAAGGTGAAGAAATCCTTGAAGAAGCGCTTATGGGTGACGATGCCCGATACCAGCGCTACCAGCATGGCCATGGTGGCGAAGGCGACGATCCATACGCCCAGCATGCCGCCGTGCAGTTCATAGTGGAAGAGCACGAAGTGATGGCCGCCCAGCGTGTCTCGCGGTGCCGGCAGCACGGCGCCGGTGTTGGGGTCGAGGCGGATCTCGCCACCGGCCTGCCCGTCCCAGTGCACATGCATGGCGGCGTCTTCGGGCGAGGGAAACTCGATTTCCCAGTGGCCGGATTGCGGCGCATGGCGCTCCAGGTAGCGCTGGGCGTGGGCCAGCGCCTGCGCCGGGTCGGGCATTCCGGCGCTGACTTCCAGCCGCTCCGGCTGCATCCAGCGCGTGATGGCGCCGTCGAACACGCTAAGGCTGCCAGTCAGGAACACGGCGAACAGCAGCCAGCCCAGCCACAGGCCACACCAGGTGTGCAGCCATGCCATCGATTGGCGGAACGTCCCTTTCATGGCAGGCCTCGCGTCCAGTGCCCGGCCGCGGCGGTTGCAAGCAGGACGGTGGATGGCGCCAGCAGCCCCAGCCAGGCGCGGCGGGCCGAGCGGGCCGCGAAGGCCCAGAGCGCCGCGCCGGTGTAGATGGCGTAGCTGAGCAGGCTGGTGGTCATGACGGCTTCGGCCCGCAGGCCAGGCAGCACCGCGGCGCAGGCCAGGATGCTGGCGGAGGCGAGCAGGTAGCCGCCCAGGATCGCCGCGGCCGCGCGCGATGCAATCCGCATGGCTTGGGAGGGGGCGGGATGCTTCATGCGGCAGCGCTCGCAAGGGGCGGCGCGCAAGAGCGGCCGGTGTCCGGGGGCAGGCGGGGAGCCAAGGTGCGGTTTTCCTTTCCGAAAAGGGGGTGGAGACAGGGTGGTGGCCGGGTGGTTCACGCGACGCCGGGCATAAGCTCGCAGCGTCTCTGTATCCCTGACGCGCGAGATCGGAGAATCTGCCGGGCCGCCGGAGAAATTTTTGCCGCCTGCCGTGGCGAGCGCCACCGGCCCCTGACCGGGCTTGGCGGATCAGGTGGTCAGGAACCGTTATGGGGCAAGGGGAATGCGGAAAGGGGAAGCGGCGGGGCGGCCGGCGAAGCTCGCCGATCCTCTCATTTTCGCATCGCCGGCTTGTATGGGCAGACGCGATGGGAGACGTCACACGGGAGCCCTCGACTACTGGATGATTGCCGGGCCGGTACTCCCTGATCTGACATTGAATTCCTACGGTGAATTGCTGCTTGCCAGGCTGGCGTTGTCCGGGGGAATGCCAGGGTTCGCCGCGGCAAACCGGGCGACGCCGGGAGCCGGCCGCTTGGTAGCCGCTCACGCCAGTTGGGCTGTCCTTCGAGATTCATACCATGGCGATGCTTAACCAAAAAGCCCGCCTACACGGCTATGACCTCCCGGCCGGACCAGTCTCGCCTCAAGCCTTGACCGCGAAGGGGGCAACGAAGCCGCGCAGCCGCAGCGCGTTGGTAAGGACAAACACGCTGGACAAGGCCATGGCGCCTGCAGCAAACACCGGCGAAAGCAAGTTGCCGTTGACCGGGTACAGCAGGCCAGCCGCGACCGGAATCAGGGCAGCGTTGTAGGCAAACGCCCAGAACAGGTTCTGCTTGATGTTGCGGATCGTGGCCTTCGACAATGCAATCGCGTTGGGCACGCCACCCAGGTCGCCGGACATCAGCACCACGTCCGCCGCCTCGATGGCAATGTCCGTGCCTGTACCGATAGCAAGTCCCACATCGGCCTCGGCCAGCGCCGGCGCGTCATTGATGCCATCGCCCACATACGCGATAGGACCGTACTGCTTCTTAAGCCGCTGTACCGCCTCGACCTTGCCGTCGGGCAGCACTTCGGCAACCACCTCATCAATGCCCAACTGGCGGGCGATTGCCTCGCCGGTGCGACGGTTGTCGCCGGTGATCATGGCAACCTTCAGGCCAAGGCCGTGCAAGGCCTGGATGGCGGCCGCCGTTGTTTCCTTGATCGGGTCGGCGACGGCAATCATGGCTGCAAGCCGGCCATTGATAGCTGCGTACAACGGTGTCTTGCCTTCGTCGCCCAGACGCGCCGCATCCGCGCTGAACGCTTCGACATCCAAGCCCAGCTTCCGCATGAAGCGATCGGCGCCAATCTCGACCAGATCGCCATCCACCCGGGCGCTGACCCCAAAGCCCGTAATCGAATCGAACTGCCCGATGGTGCCCAGGGCGATCTTTTGCGCCTTGGCGGCGTCGACGATGGCCTGTGCAATCGGGTGTTCGGACTTCGCTTCGACAGTGGCTACCTTGCCCAGCACCACTGACCGTTCGAGTCCCGGGGCAACGATCAGATCCGTCAGTTCGGGACGCCCTTTGGTCAGCGTTCCGGTCTTGTCAACGGCCACCACCCTGGCGTCCTTCAGGGATTGCAGTGCCTCGCCCTTGCGGAACAACACGCCCATTTGCGCCGCGCGCCCGGTGCCCACCATGATCGACGTCGGCGTCGCCAGGCCCATCGCGCACGGGCAGGCAATAATCAGCACGGCAACCGCGTTGACAAGCGCGAATGTCAGGGCGGGGTCCGGTCCGAAACTCAGCCAGATAACGAACGTCAGCGCGGCGGCGGCCATGACTGCCGGCACGAACCACATGGTGATGCGATCAACCATCGCCTGGATCGGCAGCTTGGAGCCTTGCGCCTGCTCGACCATGCGGATGATCTGCGCCAGCACGGTGTCGTTGCCGACTTTGGTGGCGCGGAATGTCAGCGCGCCGTTCTGGTTGACAGTGCCCCCCACCACTTCCGAGCCGGGCTTCTTTTCCACGGGTACCGGTTCGCCACTGATCATGGATTCGTCGATGAAGCTATTGCCGGCCACGACTTCGCCGTCCACAGGAATGCGCTCGCCGGGACGAACTTCGATCAGCTCGCCCGCGACCACTTCTTCGATAGGAACCTCAAGCGTCGCGGCATCACGCACCACACGCGCGGTCTTGGCCTGCAAACCGAGCAGCCGCTTGATCGCTTCCGAGGTGTTGCCCTTGGCGCGGGCTTCCATATAGCGGCCAAGCAGGATCAGCGCCACGATGACAGCGGCGGCTTCGTAGTAGACATTGACCGTGCCGGCGGGAAGCAGGCCCGACGCAAACGTAGCCACGGCCGAGTAGGCATAGGCGGCGGAGGTACCTACCGCCACCAGCGAATTCATATCCGGCGCACCCCGCAGCAGCGCCGGGATGCCCTTCTTGAAGAAACGCAGCCCCGGCCCGAACAGCACGATGCTCGAGAGCACGAACTGGATATACCAGCTGTTCTGCGTGCCGATGCTTTTTGCAATCACGTGGTGAAACGCCGGAACCAGGTGCGCGCCCATCTCCATGATGAAAACGGGGAGGGCGAAAAGCGTGGCAATCGTCAGGGCGCGCCTTAGCGACTTCAGTTCGACAGCCTGGCGCTCGGCCACGGCATCGGTGTTGCTGGTGTCGCCCGAGATGACCTGCGCCTCGTAGCCTGCCCTGGCAACGGCCTGGATCAGGGCTTCGGGCGAGGTGCCGCCAGCGGCGCTGATCCGCGCGCGCTCAGTCGCGAGGTTGACGGTTGCATTGTTGACGCCCGGTACGGCTTTCAGGGCCTTTTCGACGCGGCCCACGCACGAGGCGCAGGTCATGCCCGTTACCGATAACTCAATGGTGCTCGAAGCCACGTTATAGCCGGACTTCTGCACCGCCTGCACAGCGGCCTCGACATTCGGTACCCCGTCAAAAGTGATGTCGGCGCGCTCGGTCGCGAGGTTGACGCTGGCCTTGTTCACGCCTGGCACGGCCCTCAGGGCCTTTTCGACGCGGCCCACGCACGAAGCGCAAGTCATGCCTTCGACCGGGATGCTGATCGCAACACTGCCTGTCGGGCTGGAACTCATCACTGCTCCTTGAAAAATTGGGAAGCTCCTTCATAACGGTGGCCACTTTAGAGCTTCCGATTATGTCAAGGTCAAGCATCCGGACGGAGTATTTAGCCGAATCTGCCGAAAAAGCGTCTCCGCGCGATGCGGCATAAATTGGTCTGCCCTGGTTGATTCTCGATCTCTTCTTGGATCTACCGCTTCGCTTTCTGGCGTGCCCGTTCTTTCCACTCACGGGCGATGGCGGCGACAGTCCCGTCGTGACGCAGCGCGGCACCCGCAACCAGATCCCTTATGGGGCGGGGGTGGCCTATGCTACGGAGATAGGCGAGCGTTGCAATCCCTACCGGCAATAACACAGAAAAGCACAGAGACAGAGCCGAAATTCAAGGAGCGCTTGTGGACACCCCTGTAGACATCGAATCCCGCCGCGAACGCGGCAAGGGCAC
The DNA here is from genome assembly GCF_056398185.1 of Cupriavidus sp. 05L310. Classification (NCBI taxonomy): domain Bacteria; kingdom Pseudomonadati; phylum Pseudomonadota; class Betaproteobacteria; order Burkholderiales; family Burkholderiaceae; genus Cupriavidus; species Cupriavidus sp. 05L310. Next base: position 46,112 of record NZ_JBFTOX010000014.1, on the reverse strand, counting down.
GCGCAAACACGTTCCCCGCAGCGCGCATGTCGCGGTCGGCAACGTCGAACGAGATCCCGTCGAGTTGCTGGAGATCAACAGCGCCGGCCGTGTCGAACGGCTGGTGCCGCTGCGCTATGGCCGCATGATCGAATCGCCTTTCACCTTCTACCGTGGCAGCGCCATCATCCAGGCGCATGACCTCGCCGGTACGCCGAATTCCGATCTCCCCATCCAGATCTGCGGCGACTGCCACCTGGCCAACTTCGGCGGGTTTGCCAGCCCTGAACGCTCGCTGCTGTTCGACCTCAACGATTTCGACGAGACCAGCCTCGGGCCCTGGGAATGGGACCTGAAGCGGCTTACCGCCAGCTTCGTGGTGGCGGGCCGGCATCTGCGCCACAAGCGGGGCGTGATCGACGACCTGGTCTATCGGGTCGTGCGTAGCTATCAGGAGCGGATGGCCACCTATGCCGGGATGGGCATCCTCGACACCTGGTACGACTGCATTACCTTCGAGCGCCTGATGGCCGAGACGCCTTCACCGCAGATCCGCCAGCGCCTGGAGCGCGGGATAGCGCGCGCGACCAAGCGCGCCAGCGAGGCGCTGTTGCCGAAGCTGTCGGAGCGGGTTGGCGAGCGCTGGGTTATCCGCGACGCACCGCCGGCCATCTTCCATCTACACGGCCAGAACACGCTGTTCTCCCCCGACGACGACTGGATGAAGATCGACGACGCCGGAAAGGCGCTCGACAAGTCTTTCGAGGCGTACCTGGGCACCCTGTCGCCCGACCGGCGCCAGTTGCTCAGCCATTTCACGCGCCACGATGCCGCCTTCAAGGTGGTGGGGGTGGGCAGCGTCGGCACGCGCTGCCTGATCATCCTGATGATCGACAAGCACGGCAAGCCGCTGTTCCTGCAAAGCAAGCAGGCCACACAGTCAGTAGTGGCGTGCTATTTCAAGTCGCCGCCGGTGATGCATGAAGGCCGGCGTGTGGTGGAGGGCCAGCGGCTGATGCAGGCGGCCAGCGACGTGTTCCTTGGCTGGAACAACGGGCCGTCCGGCCGGCATTTCTACATGCGGCAACTGCGCGACATGAAGCTGTCGCCCGCGATCGAGCTGATGGATCATGAATTGCTGGGCAGGTTCGCGGCGCTGTGCGGCTGGGTGCTGGCGCGGGCCCATGCCAAGGCCAGCGGGATGGCGCTGGAGATCAGCGGCTACCTTGGCAATAGCGATGCGATGGCCGATGCGCTGTTGGGGTATTCGAACGCGTATGCGGATCAGGTCGAGCGCGACTACGACGTGTTTGTCGGTGCCTGCCGCTCTGGCCGGCTGGAGGCGCGCACGGATGAAGACATCGCCGCGGATTTTCAAATCTAGGCGCTCGCCGAAATCCGCGGATCGAGGAACACCACCGGGCCGATTCGAGTCCGGAGGGTGTCTATGTCGCTGATCAGCTAGGCTTGGGCGCAGTCGCGGTTCGAGATGACGCACGCGCCGCGCGGTGGGCATGGAGTTGCAGCGCCCGGTTCGCATCGGCCTGTGCGACGTGTCCCGCTTCCTGACCCGCCAGATCGACACGCGGGGCACCTTCCACCAGGCAGGTCCAGTAGCGGGTGCCGCGGCACCAGGTCCGGATCGCGTCGCGCAGCACCGACTCCGTCAGGCCAAGTTCCTGCGCGTGCTGGACGAGATCTTCGAAGATGCCGATCTTGAGCGCTACCTTCGGCGCAGGATTCTTCGGAAAAGTTTGCGGGAAGCGCTTTTGCAGCTTCGCGATGGCCTGCAGCACCGGATCCACGGGCTTCGCCGGGCTGACCGGAGCCACCGGACGCGCGCGCCGCGTCTTAGCCTGTGGCGCGGCCTTCGCTTGCCTTGCCAGTTGTTCCTTCAGTGCCGCCAGTTGTTCGAAGCCCATCGTGTCCAGCCAGTAAAAAAACTTGGTGCGATTGTAGCAGCCCTACGCGATTCACCTTGCCGCCCCCGCCGCGGCGGGAATCGGCCAAATCAGGCATCGTGGCCAGGACGGGCGCCCGTCACACTTCGCGCGTCCCCCCAATTCGGTGCCGTTCCTGCGTGGCTTCATGCCAACAGCGCTCCGCGCCCTCCCTGGCGGAACCCATATCCGCCAAATTTTGTTACATCTACAGAATGCTAAACCGGATATTTCTATCTGTGGACGGTAATTTTGGCGGTAGAACTGCCATCCACTTCCATCAGGCGCTTGCTGGGCGTACCTTTGCTGGACGTGTTTGTTTTCATGGGTATAAAATAAAATTCACAAACATGAAAAAATGATCGGTTTGCCTGTCGCCCTCCCTGGGTGGGGCGAAACTGGCAAGGAGACTGCAATGACATCCCCCTCGTCCTCGCCGACCTGCTTCGTCCGTGCCGAAGACGTGCCCGGCTACCACCCGGCCAACCATGTGGGTACGCTGAACCGCCGCATCATTGGCCGCGAGAATGTCGGTGCCACCCAGCTTGAGGTGATCCACGGCACCATCGAGCGCGGCAAGGGCGCCTTGCCGCACGCCCATCCCGGTATCGAGCAGGTTTGCTACGTGCTGGAGGGCAGGGCGCTCGCCGAGGTGAACGGCCAGTCGCGCGAGCTTGGGCCCGGCGACTGCTGCTTCTTCCCCGCCGGATCCATGCACGTGTTCACCGTCATCAGCGACGAGCCCGTCAAGCTGCTGGTGATCTACGCCCCGCCTTATGAGGAATCCCCGGATCGCGTGATCCGTCCCGCCTGAGCATTGCCCCGTCCCGGGCGGTTGCCCGCAGCCGAACGGACGTTCGTAGTTGAAGCCTGGAGGATCCCGATGAAACTGTCTTCCCGACGCCGCCTGATGCTGTGCGCCGCGATCTGGAGTGCTGCGCCGGCCCTGGCCTGGAGCAGCGCCTATCCCAGCAAGCCGATCCGCATGGTGGTGCCTTACGCGCCGGGCGGAGCCTCCGATGTGGTGGCCCGGCTGGTCTCGCAGAAGCTGTCTGAGGCCCTGAAGCAGCCGGTGGTGGTGGAGAACCGGCCGGGCGCCAACGGCATCATCGGCACCGACCAGGTCGCGCGTGCCGCGCCGGATGGCTACACCTTGCTGCTGAACACCGCCGGCGCGCAGACGCTGAGCCCTGTCCTCTACAAGGCCGGCTACGAGCCGCTCAAAAGCTTCGCGCCAATCAGCCTGATCAGCAGCATCGGCTTCGTCATGGTGGTCCACCCGTCGGTACCGGCCAAGACCGTGCAGGAGTTAGTCGGGCTGGCGCGCTCCAAGAGCCGTCCGCTGAGCTTGTCGGCCGGCAGCAGCATGATCGAGCTGATCGGGGAAACCTTCAAGACAACCGCCGGCACGCCGGATGTCGTCAGCGTCTCCTATCGGGGTACCGGCCCGCAGATGCAGGCGGTGGTGGCGGGCGAGGTCGACATGACCATCGACCCCTTTAACGGGATGGCAATGATCCGCGCGGGCCGGCTGCGCCCGCTGGCGGTGCTGTCGTCCAGGCGCTCGCCGGCGCTGCCGGATGTCCCGACCATGCAGGAAGCCGGCATCCAGGGCATGAACTTCAATTCCTGGGCTGGCTTGCTGGCGCCGGCGGGCACGCCAAAGGAAATCGTTACGCGGCTGAACCAGGAAATCGTCCGGATCGTGGCCATGCCGGAGATCAAGGCGCGCCTCGCCGCCATCGACTATGAAGCCGTCGGCAGTACGCCCGAGCAGTTCGCCACCATCATTGCCGACGACGCCGCGCGCTGGGCCAAGCTGGTGAAGGACACGAACTATAAAGAAAAGACCGCGCCATGAAGCGGCGGGGCTGCCGGTCCGGGTGTTAGTCCGGCCGTCGGTTCCAAGCCACCACCACAAAGCGGATCCATCGCAGAGGGATCGCTAACCAGAAAGAAGCAGGAGACAACACGATGCCAAGATTTACCACGCTGCTGCGCGCGGCGCTGCCATTGCTGACACTCGCCGCGGCGCCGTACGCGGCGGCGGCCGATGCCTATCCCAGCAAGCCGATCCGCATGGTGGTGCCCTTCGCCGCCGGCAGCGGCACCGACGCGGTAGCCCGCATCACGGCCAAGGAACTGGGCGATGCGCTCAAGGCCAACGTGGTGGTGGACAACCGTCCCGGGGCCAACGGCGCCATCGCCGCTGAAATCGTCGCGCAGGCCGCGCCTGACGGCTACACGCTGTTCATGACCACCAACACCACGCATTCGGCCAACCCTTCGCTGATGAAGAAGCTGCCGTATGACCCGATCCGCGATTTCACGCCGGTGGCGCGCATGGGCAACCTGCCCTTCATCCTGGTGGTCAATCCCAAGTTGCCCGTCAAGACGGTGCCGGAACTGATCGCCTACGCGCGCGCTCATCCCGGCATGTCGTACGCCAGCGGCAACAGCACCGGCATCGTGTCGGGCGCCACCCTGGGCCGCATGGCCGGGCTGGACCTGCTGCACGTGCCGTACAAGAGCACGCCGCCGGCCATGACGGATGTGATTGCCGGGCAGGTGCCGATGATGTTCGTCGACGTGGCGGCCGGCATTGCCAACGTCAAGGCAGGCAAGCTGCGCGCGCTGGCGGTGACCACGGCGCAGCGCAGCCGCCTGCTGCCGGACCTGCCGCCGCTGGGAGACACGTCTGAGCTGAAGGGGTTTGACATTACCTCCTGGAACGGCGTGTTCGCGCCAGCGAAGACGCCGGCGGACGTGGTCGAGCGGCTCAACCGCGAGCTGTCCCGCATCGCCGCCAGCAAGGAAGTGGCGCCGCGTTTCGAGGCGCTGGGGTTTGAAGCATTCGGGCAAACGCCCAAGCAGTTTGCCGGCTTCGTCGCCGGCGAACTGGTCAAGTGGACCAAGCTGGTCAAGGACGCCGGCATCCAGCCGGAATGAGGCAAGCATGAACTTTGAAAGAACCCCCGAACAGCGCGCCATCGTCGAGGCGGTGACGCAGATTTGCAGCGACTTTGGCGCCGACTACTGGTCGGGGCTCGACGACGAAGGCAAGTTCCCCCATGCATTCCACCAGGCCATGGCGAAGGCGGGCTGGCTCGGCATCGCGATGCCGGAGGCCTATGGCGGCGCCGGGCTCGGGATTACCGAGGCGGCGCTGATCATGCAGACGGTGTCGGCGTCCGGCGCCGGTTTTTCCGGCGCGTCGGCCATCCATATGAATGTGTTCGGCCTCAACCCGGTGGTGGTGTTCGGCAACGAGCGCCAGAAGGAGGCGGCGCTGCCGCCGCTGATCGCCGGGCAGGAGAAAGCCTGCTTCGCCGTGACCGAACCCGATGCCGGGCTCGACACCACCCATCTCAAGACCCAGGCCGTGCTGTCGGCCGATGGTGGCAGCTATCGCGTGGACGGCCGCAAGATCTGGATCTCCACCGCCCAGGTGGCCGACCGCATGCTGCTGCTGGCGCGCACCACGCCGCTGGAGCAGGTGGCCAAGCCGACCCAGGGCCTGAGCCTGTTCTACACCGCGCTGGACCGCAAGCACATCGAGGTGCGCGAGATCCACAAGATGGGACGTGCCGCCGTGGACTCGAACATGCTCTTTATCGACGGCCTGACGGTGCCGGTGGAAGACCGCATCGGAGAAGAGGGGCGCGGTTTCGAATACATCCTGCATGGCCTGAACCCTGAGCGCATCCTGATTGCGGCCGAAGCCGTCGGCCTCGGCCGCGTCGCGCTGGAAGCGGCGACGCGCTATGCCAGGGAGCGCACCGTGTTCGGCCGCCCGATCGGCCAGAACCAGGGCATCCAGCATCCGCTGGCGCAGGCCTGGATGGCGCTGGAAGCGGCCGACATGATGGTCTGGAAAGCAGCGTGGCTGTATGACCAGGGCAAGCCCTGCGGCGCAGAAGCCAATACCGCCAAGTACCTGGCGGCGGAAGCCGCCCACCAGGCTTGCCAGACCGCGGTCCTGACGCTGGGCGGCATGGGCTATGCGCGCGAGTACCAGGTGGAGCGCTACCTGCGCGAATCGTATATCCCGCGCATCGCACCGGTCAGCGCGCAACTGATCATGTGCCATATCGCCGAGCGCGTGCTGGGTTTGCCGAAGTCCTATTGACGAGGCGGCGGGACAATCCCGCGCGGGGAACCCGCATTCTTTCAGCGATGAAAATAATAAAGGGCGCCCCGCCGATGCCAGCGGGGCGCCCTTGTTTCCCTGAGCGAATACGGATTTCCACAGGTCTCTGTCTCTATAGCCGACCCATCACGACCAGGACCACAATGATCAGCAGGACCAGTCCGAGGCCGCCGCTTGGGTAGTAGCCCCACCCGGTGCTGTACGGCCAGGTTGGCAATGCGCCGACGAGCAGCAGAACGAGGAGGATAAGCAAGATCGTACCGATGGCCATGACGGGCTCCTTGACGAATGGATAAGCGTGAGGTGCTTATGGGATGCCTATGGGGTGCTTATGGTTGTTCTGTGCGGGCTATGCAATGCGGTGCGGACCGGGGCCAGCGTTACTTGCCCAGTTCGTGGCCGATGACGCCGCCAGCCACCGCGCCGCCGATGGTTGCCGCCGTATTGCCGTGCGACAGTTCATGGCCTGCAACACCGCCGGCCACGGCGCCGGTAGCGGTACAGCCGTTCAGCCCGATCAGAAGTACCGCGCCCGCGATGAGCGCGCTTGCCAGTCTCAGCATGTTGGTCTCCTTGATGCGTGGTTCCGGTTGCGTGACAGGTACACCAGCCATGCCTACAAGATAGCCGGGCAGGTTGGCGGCACCAGCGGGGCTGCCTCTGATAAGGATGTAGGAATTGGACGACGCCGCGAGCGCGGCGTCAGGGAGGGAGGCGGTCCAGGCGGAAGGGGAAGTCAGCGGGCAAGGGCTGCCCGCCAACTGTTAGCGCAAGCGCTTGATCAGCGCGGAGGTGTCGGCGCGGCCGCAGCCGTCTTGCTGCAGGTCCGCGTAGAACTGGTCGACCACAGCCGTGACGGGCAGGCTGGCGCCGTTGCGGCGTGCTTCGTCCAGGCAGAGGCCGAGATCCTTGCGCATCCAGTCCACCGCGAAGCCGAAGTCGAACTTGCCTTCGATCATGGTGGGGCCGCGGTTTTCCAGTTGCCACGAGCCCGCGGCGCCCTTGCTGATCACGTCGAGCACGACCTTCATGTCCAGCCCGGCGCGCTCGCCGAAGGCGATGGCTTCCGACAGGCCCTGCAGCAGGCCGGCAATGCAGATCTGGTTGACCATCTTGGCCAGCTGGCCGGCGCCCGCGCCGCCGATCCGGGTGACCGCGCGCGCATAGGCGCCCAGCACCGGCTCGATCTGGGTGAACACGGCCTCGTCGGCGCCGCACATGATGGTCAGGATGCCCTTTTGCGCGCCGACTTCGCCGCCCGACACCGGCGCATCGACAAAGTGCAGCCCGCGCTCGCCGGCGGCGGCGTACAACTCGCGCGCGACATTGGCGCTGGCGGTGGTGTGATCCACGAACACACAGCCTGCCGGCGCCGTGCCGAAAGCACCATTGGCGCCGGTGAGCACCGCGCGCAAGTCATCGTCATTGCCCACGCAGGAGCAGACCACTTCGGCGTCCCGGGCGGCCAGCGCCGGGGTGGCCGCCGATTTGCCGCCGAAGGCCGCGACCCACTGCTCGGCCTTGCTTGCCGTGCGGTTGTACACGGTGACCTGATGGCCCTTGGCGGCGAGATGGGCCGCCATGTGATAGCCCATGACACCCAGGCCGATAAATGCAACACGCATGACTAGGAAACTCCAGGACCCGCGGTGAGCGCGGGTGAATGTGACAAAGTGGGCAGCCCCCCCGAAGCCGGGAATGCTGCCATTCTTGCAATGCAGCGTCAACAAGCCTTGCCGGTGCTCCCGGTTGTCAGCATGCGGGCGATCGACGCGGCTGTGGCGGGAGCAAATTGTTGCACGCACTCGCGCGTCAGCGCCAGCGTGTAGGCCAGCGCCATGATCCGATTGTCGAAAGTCCGGTTGAGCATGAATTGTGAGGAGAGCTCCATGCCGTTGCCCGGCTTGCATAAGCGGACGAGTGCGCCCCAGCGGCCGTCCTCCACCGGCAAGATATCCACGTCAATCGCATATTCTCCCTCCGTGCAGGTCCAGGCGGGCCCCGCGAGCCGCCGTTCCGCTTTGTCAGTCACCATGTCGTTCCTCCGCGCTTTTCTGGCGAGAATCCCCGCGCACCGGGCCGTCCCGATGCCATGACTCCCGCTTCCTGGTCCGCGGTCATTGCCACGGGCCATGACTTCCTTGCAGGCGCCGGGCTATTTGCCGGCATCCTGCGCATGTCCGCCAGCGGGCACACCGCGCAGGCGCGGCAACCTGCTGGCATGTTCGGCGTTGACGGCGCCATCGGGTATGCGTCCGCGCAGCAGGTCTTCCACCTGGCGCACGGCATCCATGGCCTGGTGTTCGGCGGACTGCGGCGTCAGCCCGCCGATATGCGGCGTAGCGATGACGAGCGGGTGGCGGGCCAGGGCGAGGGAGGGTGTCTGATCGTGCCCCCGCCCGACATCCAGCGCGCACCCGCCGAGATGCCCCCGGTTCAGCGCGTGCAGCAGTGCCGGCTCATCCACCAGATCACCACGTGAGGCGTTGATGAAGCAGGCGCCGCGCTTCATGGCGCTGAAGGCGCCGCGATCGAACAGATTGAGGGTGCCCGGCATGACCGCCGCAAGGCAGACCACGAAGTCGGCGCGCGACAGCAGGGTGGGCAAGTCCAGGCGCTCCAGCGCGAGGTCATCGACGTCCGCATAGGGATCGCTGACCAGCAACTTCATGCCGAGTGCGCGGCCGAGCGAGGCGAGATAGCGGCCGATGGTGCCGTAGCCCACGATGCCGAGGCTGGCGCCCCGCAGCTCGCAGCCCATCGCGGGCGTCGCGTGGCCCCAGTTGTGATAGCTGGCGCTGGCCCGGCTGATGCCGCGGCCCAGGTCGATCATCACTCCCACCACCCATTCGGACACCGAGGCGGCGAAGCCGGGCGAGGCTCGCGTTACCAGGACGCCGTGACGGCTCGCCGCCTGGACGTCGATCTCCCGTATGTCCACGGCAACCCGGCACACCGCCACCAGGTCCGGCAGTGCCTGGAACACCGCGGCGGGCACCGCCAACTCGCGCGAGGCGACAATGATGTCGCAGCCGGCCGCGGCGCTTGCCAGTTCGTCCGGCGCGAGCCCGGCCTCGCTGTCATTAAGCCTGAGAGTGGCCACCGCACCGAGCCTGGCGAGCGCGCGGCCGCTGAAGTACAGCGCACGCGCGCTGGGCCCGTGCGTCAGGCAGATCGTGCGCATGACAGCCGTCTTGCATGGCTTCGATACATTCCGCGTCCTCGCCGTCTTAATCAACACTTTAGTAAAACGATTTAGTAAATCGGTTTACAAGATCATAGGCGAATGCCTGGCAAATGCAAGTGGGTACCGGAACGGGCCAGGACGACGGGCTTTGTGGCGTTCAGCCAGGGGATCACCAGAGGCCTGCCTGCACCGCATCGGGTTCGGCGCAGGCAGGCGAGACCCCAGCGGCCCTTGCCCGGCCCGCCACCGCCTGCCTGCCCGGCACCGCTGCCAGCAAGGCCTGCGTGTACGGATGGCGGGGCGAGCCAAACAGCGCTGCGGTAGCCGCTTGCTCCACCACGCGCCCGTCCTTCATGACGGCGACGCGGTCGCAGACCTGGGCGGCCACGCGCAGGTCGTGCGTGATCAGGATCAGCGACAAGCCGGTGCGCGAGCGCAGGTCGTCGAGCAGCGCCAGGACCTGGGCTTGCACGGAGACGTCCAGCGCCGAGACCGGCTCGTCGGCCACCAGCACGTCAGGCTCGAGCGCCAGCGCCCTGGCCAGGCCGATACGCTGGCGCTGGCCGCCGGAGAATTCATGCGGATAGCGGTCGAGCGCGCTGGGGTCCAGTCCCACCAGCTCGAACAGCTCAGCCGCTCGCTGGCGTGCCCGCAGCGGGTGCTCCCCGTGAATCAGCGGTCCCTGCGCAACGAGTTCCCCCACGCGCCGGCGCGGGTTGAGCGAACCGAACGGGTCCTGGAACACCATCTGGATACGGCGGGCGCGTTGCCGGCGCCGCGCCGCGCCGCCGGCGAGAAGATCTTCGCCATCGAGCCGCAGGCTGCCGCGGTCCGGGTCTAGCAGTCCCACCAGACAACGTGCCAGTGTGCTCTTGCCGGAGCCGCTCTCGCCCACGATGCCCAGCGCGCCGCCGCGCGGCAGCGTCAGGCAGACCTGGTCGAGTGCATGGACCTGGCGCTGGCCCCGGCCGAGCCAGCTGCCGCTGCGATAAGTCTTGCCGATACCGTCGATGGCGAGCAGCGTGTCACCCGCCACCACGCGTGGCGCCGGCGGCTCCAGCGCGGGCACGGCGGCCAGCAGCGCCTGGGTATAGGGGTGCCGGGGCCGCGCCAGGATCTCGGCGGCGGGCCCGGTTTCCACCACTTCCCCCTGGCGCATGACCGCGATGCGGTCGGCGATCTCCGCCACCACGCCGAAGTCATGCGTGATGAATAGCACCGCCGTGCCTTTGCGCTTCTGCAGTTCGCGGATCAGCCGCAGGATCTGGGCCTGGGTAGTGACGTCGAGCGCGGTGGTGGGCTCGTCGGCAATCAGCAGGCTGGGTTCGAGCGCCAGCGCCATGGCGATCATGGCGCGCTGGCGCTGCCCGCCCGACAACTCGTGCGGGTAGGCGCCGGCGGCAGCATGTGGCTGCGGGATCTGTACGTCTTCCAGCAGACTCAGCACCTTGCGCGCGATTTCCGCCTTGCCCAGCCGGGTGTGGGTGCGGAACACCTCGCCAATCTGGTCACCGATGGTGCGCAGCGGGTTGAGCGCCGTCATCGGCTCCTGGAAGATCATGCCGATGCGGGCGCCGCGTATGCGCCGCAACCCGGCTTCGGACAGGGCCATGAGCTCGCGGCCTTCGAACAGGATGTGGCCGGCGCTGCGCCGCACCCCGTCGGGCAGCAAGCCAAGCACGGCGCCGGCGGTCATCGACTTGCCGGAGCCGCTCTCGCCGACCACGCACAGGACTTCGCCAGGCGCCAGCGCCAGCGAGACGTTGTTCAACGCCAGCCCGCGATCGGCGCCGGCAGGCAAGGCGACGCTCAGCGCGTCGATACTGAGAAGAAAGGGCAAGGGTCCGCTCATGGGCGCTTCAGCCTGGGGTTGAGTGCATCGTTCAGGCCTTGTCCGACCAGCGACACCGCCAGCACGGTCAGCAGGATGGCGATGCCGGGGATGGCCGACACATACCATTGCGAACGCAGCACGCCGCGCCCGCCGCCGATCAGGTTGCCCCAGGAGGCCACGTTCGGGTCGGACAGGTTGAGGAAGGCCAGCGCGCTTTCCAGCAGGATGGCCAGCGCCATCACCACGCTGGCGTACACCACCACCGGCGGCAGCGCATTCGGCAGGATCTCGCGGAAGATGATCTGCAGGTCGCGCATGCCCAGCGCGCGGCACGAGTGGACGAAGTCGCGGTTGCGCAACGTCAGGAACTCGGCACGGGTCAGCCGTGCCGTGGCGGGCCAGGATACGGCCCCGATCGCCAGCGTCACGGTGGCGATGCCGGAGCCGAATACCGAAACCAGCACCAGCAGCAACAGGAAGCTGGGCAACGTCTGGAAGCCTTCGGTCAGCCGCATCAGCAGGTTGTCGGCCCAGCCGCCGTAATAACCGGCGAACGCCCCGATCAGGATGCCGATGCAGACGGCGATTAGCGTGGCCACGAAGCCGATCAGCAGCGATACGCGCGCGCCATGGAAAATCTGGGCGGCAATGTCGCGGCCGGTCTGGTCGGTGCCGAGCCAGAAGCGCGGGTCCTCCAGCGGCCATTGCAACGGGCGCCCGGCCAGCGAAAGCGGGTCGGCCGGGAACAAGAGCGGGGCGGAGGCCGCCATGGCGATGACCGCCAGCAACACCAGCAGGCCGACGAAGGCGGCCGGGTTGCGCAGATAGCGTTGGAGCAGCTTCATGCCTTGCGTTCGTGAAGGATGCGGGGGTCGAGCAGCGCATACAGCATGTCGACAATGAAATTGATCGCGATCACCAGCAGCGCGCTGATAAAGACAATGCCCAGCAGGGTGTTCAGGTCGCGCTGCACCACCGAGTCATAGGCAAGCCGGCCCAGGCCGGGCAGTGCGAACACGCTCTCGATCACCACCGAGCCGCCCAGCATGGTGCCGAACTGCAGCCCCGCCAGCGTCAGCAGCGGCAGCAGCGCGTTGCGCAAGACATGCCGCACCAGCACCGCGTATTCCGCCAGCCCCTTGGCACGTGCGCTGCGCACGAAATCCAGGCTCAGCACTTCGAGCATCGACGCGCGCATGATGCGCAGGTAGATGGCCAGGTAGATCAGCGCCAGCGTCACGGTGGGCAGTACCAGGTGCCACGCGATGTCGGCGATGCGCTCCAGCCCCTTGTATCCTGCGGCCACATCCAGGTAGCCGCCCGGCGGCAGCCACCCGAGGTGGATGGCGAACACCACGATGCCCATCAGGCCGAACCAGAACGACGGCGTGGCATAGAACACCAGGCCGAGCATGGACACCAGCGTATCCGGCCAGCGGCCGGCCCGGCGCGCCGCGGCGACGCCAAGCGCGACGCCGCACACGGCGGCCAGCACCTGGGCACAGCCCATCAGCAGCAGCGTGACTGGCAGGCGCTCCAGGATCACCGCTGCCACCGGCTTGCCATAGATGGCGGAGTAGCCCAGGTCCAGATGCACGAGACGCCACAGGTAGCGGCCGAGCTGCACCGTGGTGGAGGCGTCCAGTCCGTAGAACTGCCGCAACTGGCCAATGACCGCCGCATCGGCGCCACCCATCTCCGCCACCAGCGCGTCGACGGTGTCGCCGGGGGCGAATTGCAGCAGCAGGAACAGGCCGCACAGGATCAGCAGCAGGGACGGCAGGCTGGCGGCCAGCCTGCGCAGCGCGAGCAACAACACACGCATGGCCGGCTCAGGCCGAAAGCCAGGTGTCATACCAGCTGCTGGAGGGCCAGCGCGGCGTGTTGTGGTCGTTGTGCACGCGCTTGCTGGTGATCGAGTAGAACTCGCGCTCCGTCACCATCCAGACCGGCAGCTCGTCGTTGACCTCCTTGACCCATTCGGCATAGAGCGCCTTGCGCCTGGCCGGGTTGATTTCCGAAGCGGCATCGTCGATCAGCTTGTCGACCTTGGCCGATTGCCAGCCGTACTGGTTGGTCCAGGGCGCGCCCTTGGGGCTGCCGGAGCGGTACCAGACGGTGGTCGAGACCGCCGGATCGCCGCGGTACTGGTGCCAGCCCGTGGCCAGGTCGAAATTCCAGTCGCGGTAGACGGTCGACAGCGCGCCGGCGATGTCGAGCTGCTGCACCGTGACCTTGATGCCCACCTGGGCCAGCGACTGCTGCACGAAGGTGGCGAACAGCGGCACGTCCTCGCCGTTCTGGATCGGCACCAGCTTGAGCGTGAAGCGGTTGCCGTCGGCGCCGCGCTTGAAGCCGGCTTCGTCGAGCAGGGCCTCGGCGCGCTTGCGGTCGAACGGGTAGGGCTGCTTGCCACCCGGATAGAAGGACGACGTCGAGGGGATCGGGCCGGTGGCCGGCTTGGCGGTGCCGTACAGGAAATTCTTGATGAAGAACTCCACGTCAATGGCGTGCGCGATGGCGCGGCGCACCCGCACGTCCGACAGCTCCTTGCGGCGCACGTTGAACTCCAGCGTGTTGTTGTACGAATTTGCCTCCAGGCCCTTGGTGGACACCTTGAAGCGACCGTCCTTCTTGAAGCGCTCGAGGTCGGCCAGCCCCACGTGCGAATAGGTGGTCAGCTGTGCCTCGCCGGTTTCGATCGCGGCGGCAGCGGCGGATTTGTCGGTGACGATGCGCCACACCACGCGGTCCAGGTAAGGCGTGTTCTTGCGCCAGTAAGCGGCATTGCGCTCGGCGATCACGAACTGACCGCGCTCATACTGGACGAAGCGGAAGGGACCCGTGCCGATGGGCGCGGTATTGGCCGGATTTTCCAATACGCTGGTGCCTTCGAACTTATGGCGTGGCACCACGTAGCCCAGGTCGCACAGCGCGCGCAGCAGCAGCTCGATCGGCATCGGGCGGGAATAGCGGAACACCGCGGTCTGCGCATTGGGCGTGTCGACGGCTTCCAGGTACAGGTGCAGCGCGGTGCCGTAGTTCAGGTGCTTCTTCCACAGTTCCAGCGCGTTGTACTGCACGTCGGCCGAGGTGAAGGGCTTGCCGTCATGCCAGGTGACACCCTCGCGCAGCTTGAAGGTAATGGTCTTGCCGTCCGGCGAGCTGCTCCAGCTGGTGGCTAGCACGGGTGCCGGCCTGCCGCTGGCGTCCAGGTCCACCAGCGATTCGATGATCTTGCTGGAGACCACGTAGACGCCGGTGGATGCGCGCAGCGCAGGGTTGAGGATGCGCTGCTCGCCGCCCAGCAGGACCGTCAGCACGCCGCCCTTGCGCGGCGCTTCGGCGGACTGTGCCAGCAGCGTGCCGGGCAGGGCGGCGCCAGCGGCAAGGGCGCCGGATTGGATCAGGAAGTCGCGTCGGGTCAGGGACATGGCTGGGGTTCCACAAGGATCGAGAAAAGCACTAAGGCTGGACAGCCAGCGAGTGTAGGGGGCGCCGCCGCGCGAGGGAAACGCGCTTTTCGTCTAAGCAAAGACGGTAGTTGGCTGGTGGCGGCGCTCGCTGCGCTGCCGCCCCGGCATGGCATCGGCACGCATAAGCAAAGACGAAACGCGCAGTTGGGTAACGGGCCAGGCTCACGTAATCTCCATGCGCTCCGGCCGCGGACATAGCCTTCCCATCCCATCCCAGCCCGCGCCCGTTCAAACGGAACCCTGAAATGCCGAACCTGATCCCGCTGCTCGACCACGTGGTCGTCAATGTCCACGAACGCCTGGATGACGCGGCCAGCCGCTATCGCAGGCTTGGCTTCCAGCTCACGCCGCGCGGCCACCATTCCCTCGGGTCGAGCAACCACCTGGCGATCTTCGACACGGACTACCTGGAGTTGCTGGGCTTCGAAGCCGGCAAGGCCACCACGGGCCGCGGCGACCTGCTGGCCGAGCCCCCGGGCCTGACCGGGCTGGTCTTCAAGAGCGCCGACTCGACCGGGCTGCACCGCGAGATACTGGCGCGCGGGCTGGAGGTGGAAGGGCCCCCGCGCGAGTTCACGCGCCCGGTTGAGCTGCCCGGCGCCACCGCCGACGCGCGCTTTCGCACGGTGCGGCTGGCGGCCCACCAGGTGCCCAACGGCCGCATCTACTTCTGCCACCACTTCACGCCCGAGCTGGTCTGGCGCGGCCACTGGCAGGCGCATCCCAATGGCGTGACCGGCGTCGCGGAATACGTGATCGCGGCAGCCGACCCGGCGCGCACCATTGGCCTGCTGGCGCGGCTGTTTGGCAGCGAGCACGTGAGCCAGGGGCAGCACGGGCAACGGCTGCGCGCCGGGGGCGCCTCCGTGGTGGTGCTAAGCCCGGAAGCGGCAGTGCGCCGCTTTGGCGCCAGCGTGCCGCCGCTGATCGACGGGCGCGACCGCATGGTCGCGCTGGTACTGCGCACGACGGCGCTGGAAACGGCGCGTGCCGCACTGGCGGCGGGCGAGGTGCGCGGTATCGCGGAAATCGACGGCCTGTTGGTGGTGCCGCCGGCCGAAGCGGCGGGTGTCACCGTCGCCTTCACCGAATAAGCGCGGACGATATCCCGATGGATTTCACGGACTTCTACGCGCCGGACTACACCGGCGCCCGCAACAAGTTCCGCGCGGCTGCCGATGCGGCCGGCGCGGCGCTCAGCGTCTACCCGCATCCGCACGCCAGCGGGCCGGCCGGCGAGCCGCTGGCCATCGACGTGGCGCATCTCGGCGACGCGCGCGCGCCGCGCCAGCTGGTCCTGATCAGTGGCACCCATGGCCAGGAAGGCTACGCCGGCTCGGCCGCGCAGGTCGCATGGCTGCGCAGCGCGCCGGCCCGGCAATTGCCCGCGGGGCTGGGCGTGCTGCTGGTGCACGGCCTCAATCCCTATGGCTTCGCGCACGGCACCCGCACCACCGAAAACAATGTCGACCTGAATCGCAACTTCGCCGCGCATCTCTTCGACGCGGCGCAGCCGGTTCCCGCCAATCCCGGCTATGCGGAACTGCATGCCAGCCTGATTCCGGCGGAGTGGAGCTGGGACAGCGTTGCCGACGCGGAAGCCGCGGCGCAAGCCTACGGGGCCAGGCATGGCGCCGACGCCCTGTTCGACACGCGCGCCCGCGGCCAGTACAGCCACCCCGATGGTCTGGTGTTCGGCGGCCACCACCGGGAGTGGTCAAACCTGACGCTGGAGACCATCGTGCGGGAGCACCTGGCGCATGCCGGGCGGGTCGGCCTGATCGACTGGCATACCGGCATCGGCGAGTACGGCGAACCCTTCTTCCTGTGCTTCAACCCGGATGGCAGCGGCCAGCAGGCGCGTGCCGCCAGCTGGTGGGGTGAGCAGCGCGTGCTCGGTGTCCGCCCGCACGGCCTGGCACGGCCGGCCTATAGCGGGCTGGTATTCCATGGCGTCGAACGTTTCCTCGGGGAGCGGCCGCTGGTGGGCGCGGTGGTCGAGTTTGGTACGCGGGGCAGCAATATGGGGCATGCACTGCGTCTGGACCAATGGCTGCGCTTCAGGGCGGAGCGCGGCACCGGGCGTTATGCGCAGTTGCGGGCGGACATGCTCGATGCCTTCATCCCGGTGGCCCAGCCTTGGCGCGATGCCACGGTGCGGCATGGCGTCGCCATCACCCAACAGGCCGTGGACGGGCTGGCCGCATGGTAGCAATCCGGCGCGCGGCTACTCGAAATACACCTGGCCCGAGCCGGTCCGGCTGACCGCGCGCTGGGGCGGCCTGCCGGCGACCACGATATCGCCCGATCCCGTCAGTGCCACGCTGGCGGCATCCGAAGCGTATCCGAGGATACGTCCCGAGCCGCTCAGTTGCGCATCCAGCCTTTGCGCGCGCAGCGCGCTGGCGTCCACCTCGCCCGAGCCGGAGATGGCGGCGCGCACGCTGCCGACCTGCCCCTCGGCCACGATCGAACCGGAACCGGACAAGCGCAGGTCGATGGAAGCCTCATGCAGCCCGGACGCCCGCAAGGTGCCGGCGCCGGGAATGCTGACCGCCTGGAGCGATGGCCCGGTAATGGCTACCCTGAGCGGCGCGGCCAGCACGACCGGCGCCGTGAGACCGATCGACAGCTTGCCGTCTGCAACGGTGGTCACGATCAGCGGCAGGATGTCCGCGGGGCCAGTGATGGAAACGGACGCGGTGGGCGACGCCGAAAATACCGCTTCGACAGGGGCATTGAGCTGCACGCTTGAAAACGCCCCGACCGTGCGCCGTTCGGTCCTTTCGGGACCCGTTCCCTTGGTGGCGTCGACGGAAGACTGCACCTGGCCATTGATGACGACGACACTGCTGCCGGAGGCTCCCGAGGCCGAGACGCCGCTTTGGTTGATGACAACGGTGCTTTGCTGGGCCAGTGCCGCGCCGGTCAGGCAGGCGGATGCCAGCCAGGTGGCGCGTAGCGTGCTGAAGCGGGTCATGGCGATCCTCTTGCGCCGGGTGGCGCCGGATGTTCCGGGAGATGCCCGGCCAGCGGGCCCGCCAGTAACGCCCTAGCCAACAGCGTTCTGGCCGGTCAGGCCGGCTTTGGCGCCCGGCGCACTGGCTTCCCGGTGGAACGTGTATTTATCCTTGCCGGTCCTCTTTGAATCATAGAGCGCCTCGTCGGCTTTGATGAGGGCTTTGGTGAGCGTGTCACCGTCCAGGTGGGCGACGCCAATGCTGATGGTTACCGGATGGGCCGAAGGCAGATCCCGGACGCTGCGGCACAGCAGGTCGATACGTACCTCCGCCTCGGCGCGCGACATCTCGCTCAGGTAGATGCCGAACTCCTCGCCGCCCAGGCGCGCGAACTGGCAACCGGCCATCACCTCCCTGATCTCCGCGGCAACGCGCTTGAGCACGTCGTCGCCGATATCGTGGCCATAGCGGTCGTTGACCTTCTTGAAGTCGTCGATCACCCTGCCTTTTCGTGTGCGGGGAAGCGTTCCGGGATGGCGTTCGACGATGATCTTACAAGGTCTCGATCCTGTCTGGCGCACGCCATGCCTTGTGCCCGCGGGCAAGCAAGTTACCTTCGCGTATCATCTGCCGTGACTTCAATTGTCTGAGGGAGATTCATGCGTGCCATCTTAAATTTTCTCTGGTTCATCCTCGGCGGTGTATTCATGGGCCTGGCCTGGTGGCTGGCCGGGCTGCTCGCCTTCGTTTCCATCGTCGGGATCCCATGGGGCAAGGCCTGCTTCGTGATCGGTAAATTCACCTTCTTCCCGTTCGGCAAGCAGGCTATCAGCCGCCGCGAACTGCACCAGCGGGATGACATCGGCACCGGTGCCCTTGGCCTGGCCGGTAACGTGATCTGGTTCGTCTTCGCCGGCGTCTGGCTCGCGCTTGGCCATGTGGCATCCGCCATTGCCTGTTTTGTCACCATCATCGGCATTCCTTTTGCCATCCAGCATCTCAAGCTGGCCGGCATCGCGCTGGCGCCGATCGGCCAGACGGTGGTGACAAACGAAGTCGCCGAGGCCGCGCGGCGGGACCAGGCACGCGCGCACGTGGACGGGCTGCGCCGTTGACGCTGCGAGTGCTCCTGGTGCGCTGAACAGGAAGTTCGCTTTGTGCAAGGGCGCGTCGCGGCAAGTTTCGGCGCCCGCGCTGTCACGGCATGGTTGGTCGGGACCGCGCTGGAAACCGGATGCCGCTTTGCAAGCCACCGCGATCGTTGGTGGGGCGGCGCTCACAAAATTTTCCGCGCGGTGCTCCGATGTGCCCTATCGCTGGCTATTCTAAAGATGGTGGTTGAACGCTCCGGCCAACCCGGTGTTCAGCCAGGAGGCCAGGGCCGCCGGGCCGCAGATGCCGGAGGCTGAAGATGGCGCTAGCGCTGAGTGGGGACGCTGCGTGAGCGTTTATCGATGGCGGTCGCGTAGGAGGGCATATGAGAACGCTGGGCTTGCTGTTCGCCACGTCGATGGCGATAGCGCTACCGCTGCATGCGAATGCAGCGGGTTGCCAATATGACATGCAGTGCAAAGGGGAGCGAATCTGCCAGAAGGGCCAGTGCGTTTCCCCCGATGACGATGAGCAGGATGCCGCCGCCCAGGCCTCCAGGCAGCCAGCTTCTCGCGCTGCTCCCGCTCCTGCCCCCGCCCCCGCTCCGGCGCCCACCGCAAGCCCGGCGCAAGCGCCCACCTCCGCCCGCATGGTGAAGAACGCGCCGCCCCCGCCGCCGCCGCCGCCCACGTCGGCTGCTCCGGCTGCGCAGGCCCCGTCGGAGCCGCGTTTTTGCTGCACGGTAGCCGGCCGGCTCAAGCCGTACAACAGCGCGGCCTTCGATGCCGATACCAATGTCGGCGACGCGTGCCAGGGCGTGACCCACTCGGGCAAGCCTGTGCCCGGTACC
Source organism: Cupriavidus sp. 05L310 (assembly GCF_056398185.1). NCBI lineage: Bacteria > Pseudomonadati > Pseudomonadota > Betaproteobacteria > Burkholderiales > Burkholderiaceae > Cupriavidus > Cupriavidus sp. 05L310. The sequence continues at coordinate 26,644 of NZ_JBFTOX010000014.1, read as the reverse complement.
GCCTGCCAGTGACGGCCCATGCCGGAAAGCGGGGCGGCCTGGCGAGCGCTGATACGGACTTTCCTGATCAGCGCTTTTCGTGTGTACGGGAGGGTTGAGATGGCATCGCTGACGCCGGTACTAGCCTATGAGCGAATCCATGCCGACGCAGCCGGAGAATCCCACTTCGGGCCGGTTGCGATCGAGACCGTCCCCCGCCAGTTCGCTCCGCCCGCGCCGGCGTTCAACGTTTCGGCGTTCGGGCAGGCATCCCGCTACGGTTTCCTGCTGCTGCCTTGCGGGTGGCGCGGCGAACTCCATCCTTCCCCAATCCGCATGTGGATTGTCCTGCTCAGTAGTGAGATGGAGTTCGAAGCTTCGGACGGGCAGCGCCGGTCCCTCGGCGCGGGAAGCGCATTGCTGCTGGAAGACGTTACCGGCAAGGGCCATCTGAGCCGGGTGACGGGCAATGCGGCGGCCTCCATGCTGGTGGTCGAGGTCTAGTTGACCTGGGCAACCGCGCTCCGGCTTATTCCGCTGCCGCGCCCGGCCTGGCGTCGGCCGGTGCTGCCAGCAGCGGCGTTTTGCGCTGCGCGGGTTCGGCTGTTGCTACAGGCAGCGGCTTGGCGCCCGGCAGGCAGGCCGCGACCCACCCCGTCATCGCCACGCTCATGTTGGGCAGGGTGCTGCCATAGTCCGGCAGGAAATCCCGTCCCATCAGGCACCACTGAAACGGATCCTGACCGGTCATCGCGGCGAGCTGGCGTTGCAGTTCGCCGGTAAATTCCCCGTTCGCGCCGAACAGGATTTCTTGCAGGCTGTTGGCATACGCGGCAAAGTGCTCGGTAATCACGTCGGCCAGTTCCGGCCGGAACAAGGCGAAGCCCAGCGGCTGCGTTACCGCTTCGCGAAAGTACTCGCTGCTCTCGGCGACCGCGGCCCTGGCGGTTTCCAGGTTCAGCGCGCCGATCTTCTGGGCCACTTGCGCCCACGCGCCAACCAGGCCAAAAGCCATGCCCGGATAGGGCGCGGGCACTTCGATGACTTCGGAGTGAGAGGGGGTGGCCATAAGCGTCTCCGATGGACGATGCAACGCGTGCGAAGGGATTTCGCCGGTGGCAATCATTGCTTGCTGCGGCGCAGCATTGCGCTTGTCATGATAGGCGCAATCATCGGGGTGTCAAGAGCCGGAGCGAACTGCGCCCGCCGCGTCACTTGCGCGACGGGGCGGGCAACGCCATGCCGGATGCGAGGGCTCGCATGGCCAGCCCTCGGGCGTTCCGCCGCGCTTAGTTCCGCCGCGTTTACTCAGGCTTGACACCGGCTTCCCGGATCACCGCCGTCCATTTCGCCAGCTCGGACTTGATGCGGGCCTGCGTTTGCGCCGGCGTGGTCCAGGTGGCGATGGCACCTTGCTTGAGCAGCGAGGCCTTCACGTCGGGTTCGGCGAGGATCTTCTTCAGTTCCGCGTTGAGCCGGTCCACCACTGGGGCCGGGGTGCCGGCCGGCGCCACGATGCCGAACATGGAGTTGACCTCGAAGTCCTTCAGGCCCGCTTCGCTGGCGGTCGGGACATCAGGCAGCGCCGTCACGCGCTCGCTGGTGGTGACGGCCAGCGCGCGGATCTTGCCGCCTTTGACGTAGGCCTGCGCCGCCGGCACGGTCTCGACCATGCTGAGCACCTGGCCGCCGATCAGATCGGTCATGGCGGGGCCGCTGCCTTTGTACGGCACGTGCAGCATGTCCACGCCCGCCATGCGCTTGAACATCTCGCCGGCCAGGTGCTGCGGCGAACCGTTGCCGGCGGAGGCGAAGGTAATCGTGCCGGGGGTGGATTTGGCCAGCGCGATCAGTTGCGGCAGGCTGCTGGCCTTGACGCTGGGATTGACCACGAACACCAGCGGCACGGTGCCGACGATTGCCACCGGGGCAAAGCTTTTCTCGATGTCATAGGAAACGCGGCTCTTGTACAGCGCAGCGTTGATCGCATGGCTGGTCAGCGCGCCCATCAGCAAGGTGTAGCCGTCGGCCGGAGCCTTGGCCACCAGTTCCGCGCCGATATTGCCGGCGGCGCCGGCACGGTTGTCGACCACGACCTGTTGGCCTAGCGCGCTGGACAGGTGCTGGGCCAGCGTGCGGCCAATGACGTCGGTGGCGCCACCAGGGGGATAGGGCACAACCAGCCGGATCGGCTTGGAAGGATAGTCGGCCGCGGCGGCCAGGCCGGGGAAGGCGATGGCGCCTGCCAGCAACGCGCCGGCAGTGGCCAGGACGGAAAGCAACAGTTGGCGCCGGGGCGCGGAAACGCTGTGGCGAGCGGGGCGTCGAATGCCGGTCATGAGGATCTCCTGCGCCGGGTTGGTATGAATGGGAAAACTTGCGCTGCAGTGCAGCGCGGGACGCCCGGCTCGTCGCTACGGCAGAGTGTAGGGGGCGTCTCTTGATTGAAGAATCAGAAGTTTTCTATCGACTGATCTGAATTTTCAATTAAAGCCAGCGGATCCAATTTCCCATTGCGTCGGTATTGCCGTGCCAGCTATCATGCCCTCCTGGATTATCAATAATATTATTGGAGATAAGAATGGCCGGCTCCCAAGACTCCCCCAAGAACCCCTCTACTGCGGCGCAGGACCCCTTCGAGCCCGCGCATGACGCCGAGAGCGGGCTGGGCAAGGGGCTGACCAACTACGGTGACAAGGGCTTTTCGCTGTTTCTGCGCAAGGCCTTCATCAAGGGCGCGGGCTATACCGACGACGCGCTTTCGCGCCCGGTGATCGGCATCGTCAACACCAACAGCAGCTACAACCCTTGCCATGGCAACGCACCGCAGCTGGTGGAAGCCGTGAAGCGCGGCGTCATGCTGGCGGGCGGGCTGCCGGTGGACTTTCCCACCATCTCGGTGCATGAGAGCTTCTCCGCGCCGACCAGCATGTACCTGCGCAACCTCATGTCGATGGACACCGAGGAAATGATCCGCGCCCAGCCGATGGATGCGGTGGTACTGATCGGCGGTTGCGACAAGACGGTGCCCGCGCAACTGATGGGCGCGGCCTCGGCCGGCGTGCCGGCGATCCAGCTGGTCACGGGTTCGATGCTGACCGGCTCGCATCGCGGCGAGCGCGTGGGTGCCTGCACGGACTGCCGCCGCTATTGGGGCCGCTACCGCGCCGAGGAGATCGACGCGGCCGAGATTGCCGACGTGAACAACCAGCTCGTTGCCAGCGTGGGCACCTGCTCGGTGATGGGCACGGCCAGCACCATGGCCTGCCTGACCGAGGCGCTCGGCATGATGGTGGCGGGCGGCGCCTCGGCGCCAGCGGTCACAGCCGACCGCGTGCGGGTGGCCGAGCGCACCGGCACCACCGCCGTGGCCATGGCCCGCTCCGGCCTGACGCCGGACCGTATCCTTACCGGCAAGGCCATCGAGAACGCCATCCGCGTGCTGCTGGCCATCGGCGGGTCCACCAACGGCATCGTGCACCTGACCGCCATCGCCGGCCGGCTGGGCATCGACATCGACCTGGCGGGGCTGGACCGCATGAGCCGCGAGACGCCGGTACTGGTTGACCTGAAACCCTCCGGCCAGCACTACATGGAAGACTTCCACGCGGCGGGCGGCATGCCGGCGCTGCTGCGCGAGCTGCGCCCGCTGCTGCATCTCGACACGCTCACCGTATCCGGCCGCACGCTGGGCGAGGAACTGGACGCCGCGCCCGCGCCGTTCGCGCAGGATGTGATCCGTCCCTTCGATGCGCCGATCTACCCGGTGGGGGGCCTTGCCGTGCTGCGCGGCAACCTCGCTCCGGGTGGCGCCATCATCAAGCAGTCCGCCGCCGATCCGGTGCTGATGGAGCATGAAGGGCGCGCGGTGGTGTTCGAGAATGCCGAGGACATGGCCCTGCGCATCGACGACGAGACTCTCGACGTGAGGGCCAACGACATCCTGGTGCTCAAGCGCATCGGGCCAACCGGCGCCCCCGGCATGCCCGAGGCCGGCTATATGCCGATTCCCAGGAAGCTTGCACGCGCCGGCGTCAAGGACATGGTGCGCATCTCGGACGGCCGCATGAGCGGAACCGCGGCCGGCACCATCGTGCTGCACGTTACGCCGGAAGCCGCCATCGGCGGCCCGCTTGCCCACGTGCGCAGCGGTGACCGCATCCGCTTGTCGGTAGCCCGGCGCGAGATATCCCTGCTGGTCGACGACGCCGAACTGGCGCGCCGTGCGGCCGAGCATGAGGTGGTGCGGCCCACCGCCGAGCGCGGCTATCGCAAGCTGTTCCTGGCCACGGTGACGCAGGCCGACCAGGGCGTGGACTTCGATTTCCTCCGCGCCGCGCAGACCAACGAAACCGTGCCGCGCCAGTCCTGAGGGCCTTGTCATGGATCGACCAACCCGTGCAGGTACGCATGCGCAGGCGGCGCAGGGCAACCAGGACGATGCGCCCGGCAGCGGTGCGGATGCGCTGCTGGCCGCCGCCGCCATCCTCGAGGAAGACATCGTCTTCGGCTTGCTGAGTCCGCGCGAGCGGCTGGTCGAGGACGACCTGATGGCGCGCTTTGGCCTGAAGCGCCATGTGGTGCGCCAGTTGCTTGTCACGCTGGAAGGCATGGGCGTGGTCGAGCGCAAGCGCAATGTCGGTGCCGTGGTGCGGGCCTTTCCGGCGCGCGAGGTGATGGAGCTGTATGCCTTGCGGGAGGTGCTGGAAGCGCACGCCGCCAGCCTGATCGCGCTGCCGGTGCCGCCGGTGCGCCTGCAGGCGCTGGTGTCGGTGCAGCAGGAACACGACGTCGCCGTAGCCGCCGGCGATGCGCGCGCCGTGTTCCGCATCAACCAGCGCTTTCATCGCGAGCTGTTCGCGCTGGTCGATAACGCGGTGCTGCGGCAAGCCATCGAGGAATACGCGCGGCGCGCCCATCCGATCCGCTTTGGCTCGCTGGCGGCGGCGGGCTATCGCGAACGCGCCAGGCAGGAGCACTGGGCCATGATCGAAGCATTGCGCGAAGGGCGGCGCGAGGCATTGATTGCGCTGTGCCGCAATCACCTGCTGCCTTCGCGCGATGCTTACCTTGCGGCGGAGCGTGAACGCGCCGGCGGGCCGGCATAGTATTGATTCGCGTGCCACCAGGCCGGCGCGCCGGGCGAGGTGGCCGTCACGCCTCTCATACGGCTGCGGGCACGCCGCCGCCGGCCTGGGCCAGGTGGGCGCGCAACACGCCGACCAGAGCCGCCGCCGCCGGCGACAGGCTGCGGTTGCGCGCTGTCACCAGCCCGATGGAGCGCTCCGTCACCGGCGCGGTGAGCAGGCGCTCGACGATGCCGGACTGGCGCACGGTGCCGGCCGCGATCTCCGGCAGCGCGGCAACGCCGAAGCCGCATTCCACCATCGCCGCGATGGTGGCAAGGTGCTCGGCCTCGAACACCGGCTGGAAGCGGATCCGGTTCTGCAGGAAAGCCCATTCGGCATACTGGCGCACGCTGCTGGGGTGCGTCATCGAAACGTGTTCGGCGCTGACAGTGTCGGCCCACCGCAGCGGCCCCTTGCCCTGCGCCAGCGGGTGCTCGCCGGGAATCAGCAGCACGAAGCGGTCCGACATCATGGGGTCATAGTGCAGGTCGGCCTGCTGCGGGTCGGCTGCTGTCAGCGCGAAATCCACCTCGCCGGCGCGCACCAGGTCGAAAGCGGGGCCGGAGAGCGTGTCGTAGACCTTCAGCGTAACCTTGGGGTGGTCCCGGCGATAGGCCATCAGCACGCGCGGCAGCAAACGGGCGGCCAGCGACGGCAGGGCGGCCACGGCAACCTGGCCGCGTTCGGCGCTGGCAATGCCGCTGACCGCATCGATGGCATCGCGGAAGGCCGCCTGCAGGATCGCCGCCTGCTGCATGAAGACCTCGCCCGCCGCGGTCAGCCGCACCGTGCGCGTGGTGCGGTCGAACAGCCGCACGCCCAGGGAATCCTCGATGCGCAGGATCTGGGTCGAAAGCGCCGACTGCGACAAGTGCAACTGCCCCGCGGCCTGGCGGAAGTTAAGGGTCCGGCCAAGCACCAACGTGGTCTCGACATCGCGCATCGACAGGTTGATTTTCATGGGATTGATCTCATCTGCCGATCATTTTATCCAAAAAATCTGATTCATCAATCAAAGCGGCTTGTCTACACTGGCGCTCGATCCCGCCAGACCGGGGCGCCATGACCAATGGCAAAGCGCTGCGTTAGCCATATTTGCATGGCAAGCGTGGTCACGCTGCCCCAACGACAACGCCCGACAGACAGTACAAAGGAACACCATGGCCGAAGCCCCCGTAACCTTTTCTCTAGCCGCTCCCGGCGCCACCCATGCCGTGGTGGTGGGCGGCGGCACCATGGGCGCCGACGTGGCCGTGGTGCTCGCCCGCGCGCACTGCCGCACCACGGTGGTGGAGACCGAGGCGCAGCGCGCCGCCGCGGTGGCGGCAAAGGTCGCCGCCAATCTTGCGGCGATCGGGCCGGCAGCCGAAGCCGGCCTGGCCGGGCTGACCGTGGCCCCATCGCTCGAAGCCGTCGACTGGAGCACCGTGGACCTGGTGATCGAATGCATTCCCGAGCGGCTCGACATCAAGCGCGCCCTGTTCGCCGACCTGGTGCAGCGCGCGCGCCCCGACGCCATGCTTGCCAGCAATAGTTCCAGCTTTCCGATCAGCGCCATCGGCGAAGGCCTGCCCACCCGCGAGCGCATGTTCGGCTTGCATTTCTTCATGCCTGCGCACCTGGTTCCGCTGGTGGAGGTGGTGTTGGGAGAGGGCAGTGCCGAGGCTGGCGCGGACGCCCTGATCGCCTTCATGCGCCGTTGCGGCATGGTGCCGGTCAAGGTGAAGAAAGACTTGCCCGGTTTCCTCGCCAATCGCCTGCAGCACGCCTTGTCGCGCGAAGCTTTCGATCTGATCGACCGCGGCATCGCTTCGCCCGAGGATGTGGACGCGGCGGTGCGCTTCGGCTTTGGCTTCCGCTTCCTGGCCGCAGGGCCGGTCATGCAGCGCGACCATGCCGGCATCGACGTGCACGCGGCGGCCGGCGCTACCATGTATCCCACCTTCAACAACTCGGCGGTGCCGGCCCGGTGCCTGACCGAGCGCGCGGCGGACGGCCGCCACGGCATGAAGAGCGGCGAAGGGTTTTACCAGTGGACGCCCGAGACCATCGCGGCCGAACGTGAGCGTTACGATCGCTTGCTGCGCGCGGGGCTAGACCTGATCGCGCCGGAGCTGCCCAAGATCCAACCCTGAACCTTTCAGTATCCGACTGAGGCCTGCCGGGCGACCCCGGCCACACCGACACCGAGTGCAATATGAGTGAACAAATTTTGCTGGCGGATTCGCCGCTGATCATTACCGTGGCGCCCAATGGCGCCTACAAGACCGCCGCCGACCACCAGGCCGTGCCGACGACCGCGGCGGCGCTGGCGGCCGAGGCGCGGGCTTGCCTCGAAGCCGGCGCGGCCATGATGCACATGCACGTGCGCCAGCCCGACGGGCGCCACTCCCTGGATGCGCAGATCTATCGCGAAGCGCTTGCCGCCGTGAAGCGGGAGGTCGGCGATCAACTGCTGGTGCAGGTGACCAGCGAAGCCGCCGGCATCTACCGCGCCGCGGAACAGATCGCGATGGTGCGCGAACTCCGTCCCGAGGCGGTTTCCATCGGCTTGCGCGAAATCGCGGTGCCGGATATCCCCGAGGCGGAACTGGGCGATTTCCTGGGCTGGCTGGCGCGGGAGCGGGTGATGGCGCAGATGATCCTGTACGACGCGGCCGATGTAGCGCGCTGGCAAGCGCTGCGCGCGCGCGGCCTGGTGCCGCCGGGGGCATGGTCGGTGCTGTTTGTGCTGGGCCGGTATTCGGCGGGGCAGGTTTCGTCACCACGCGACCTGCTGCCGTTCCTGCAGGCCTTCGACGGCACGCTGCCGTGGGCGATCTGCGCCTTCGGGCGCGAGGAGAATGCCTGCGTGACCACGGCCGCCGCCTTTGGCGGGCATGTGCGGGTGGGCTTCGAGAACAACCTGAAGCTGCGCGATGGCAGCACCGCGCCAGGCAACGCGGCGCTTGTCGGGCAGGCGGCGGAGGGAGCGCGGACGCTGGGCCGCCCGCTAGCCACGGCCGAGCAGGCCAGGCATATCTACAGCGAGATCCGCTGAATCCCGGCGATCAGCGAGGAGGCTCATGCGCCGTCGCTGAACTTGTCGCGCGTGCCGTTGCGGGCGCCGTCGGTGAAGGGGTCGCGCGCGCCGTTGTGCGCGCCATCGGTGAACGGGTCGCGCGCACCGAGCTTGCTGGCGCCCTGCGTATAGATATCCCGGGCCTGGCCGGTGGCGGCACCGTCAAGGTACGGGTCGACACTGCGCGAGGCGGCGCTGGCGAGGCCGGCGGCACCGGCCAGCGTGGTGGCAATGGCAGTGGCCAGCAGGGCTTGCTTGAGAGTACGCATTCTTTTTCTCCGAGGATTCAAGGGGGCGGCGACCGGCATGGATCGACCGTGCTGACAGTCTAAAAAGCACGCGCCCACGGCAACATGACTGGCACATGACAATGCTGTCATGCATGTCCCCGACCGCCAGGCCGGGCAGCCAGGTACTCAACCACTGCCCGCGCTATGCCGTGCGGTTGCTGGCCCGGCCTTTCGATTTCTCCAAATTCTTGCAATTTCGCGCAATGCCCGTCAGGACATCCAAAATATTGCGAAATCGCGCCGCATCTCCAATCATGTAAAGCAACGCAGCGCGCTGCCGCAGCCTGTCAAACGTGTCTTGAATGTGTCGAAAATCTCATAAATTCTTAAAAAATGACGTAAGCGTGCAATATCCGGCTATGCTTGCCGATTGTCGGGAACGCAGCACACCGGACGGGCGCCAAGGAGGCGGCCGGGAGGCCGGGGCAGGGAACTGACATGGCCGGTTGCCGTGCGTACAGGCACCATGGCCGCCAATAACATAAGGCCTCAACGGCCATGGAACATGACGCTTTACCAGATCAAACCGAAATTCCAGGCACTTCTGCGACCGTTGGTGAAGCACCTCGCCGCGCGCGGCGTGACCGCCAACCAGGTGACGCTCGCCGCCGCCGCGGGCTCATTGGTCATTGGCGCCCTGGTGGCCGCGCTGGCCTGGCTGCCCGCAGTCTTCCTGCTGATGCCAGTCTGGCTGTTCATGCGCATGGCCCTTAACGCCGTCGACGGCATGCTGGCGCGCGAACATGGCCAGCAAAGCGTGCTGGGCGCCTATCTCAACGAACTGGGCGACATCGTCTCCGATCTTGCGCTGATCCTGCCATTTGCCCTGGTTTCGCCTTTCGGCGCGGGGGAGGTCATGGTCTTCGCCGTCCTGGCCGTGATCGTCGAGTGCGCCGGCCTGATCGGGCCGCTGGCCGGCGCCAGCCGGCGCTATGACGGCCCGCTTGGCAAGAGCGACCGGGCCCTGGTGCTGGGCGCGCTGGGCTTGTGGGTCGGGCTCGGCCTGAGCCTCGCATATGCCGCGCACTGGTTGTGGGTACTGTTGTCGCTGCTGTCGCTGCTTACCATCGCCAACCGGGTGCGCCGCGGCGTGGCCGAGGCGGAACAGCTACGCCAGGCACGTGCACAGGCGGCACCGCGCGCCTGATCCTCTTCCCAACCCGTGGAGTGATACTACGTGGATAGTCAAACCAGCCGTACCCCCGTCGAGGCGCAGTTCGAAACCCACGATGGCCAGTCGCTGTTCTACCGGCATTGGCCAACCGCGGACAACGCACCGCAGGGCGCCGTCGTGCTGTTCCACCGCGGGCATGAGCACTCGGGCCGTATCGCCCACCTGGTGGACGAACTGGGCTTGCCCGGCCACGCATTCTTCGCCTGGGACGCGCGCGGCCATGGACGTTCGCCCGGCGAGCGCGGCTATAGCCCCAGCCTGGCCACGTCCGTGCGCGATATCCAGACCTTTGTCGACCATATCGCGGCGGTCCATGGCATCCCGGTGGAACGCATCGCGGTGGTAGCCCAGAGCGTGGGCGCGGTACTGGCTTCCACCTGGGTGCATGACTATGCACCGCGGATTCGCTGCCTGGTGCTTGCCTCGCCAGCGTTCAAGGTCAAGCTTTACGTGCCGTTCGCGCGGCCAGGCCTGAAGCTCATGCACAAGCTGCGTGGCAAGTTCTTCGTCGACAGCTACGTCAAGGCGAAGTTCCTGACGCACGACCTGGAACGCATTGCCAGTTATCAGCAAGATCCGCTGATTACGCGTCCGATCGCGGTCAATATCCTGCTGGATCTCTACGAGACGGCCGATCGCATCGTGGCCGATGCGGCCGCCATCACTGTGCCCACGCAATTGCTGATCTCTGGCGCCGACTGGGTGGTGCACCGCGCGCCGCAGGACGCGTTTTACGAGCGCCTGGGTTCCAGCGTCAAGGAGCGCATCGTGCTGGACGGCTTCTACCACGACACCCTCGGCGAGCGCGATCGGGCGCAGGCTGTGGCGGCGGCGCGGCGCTTTATCGTGCGCGAGTTCGAATCGCCATCGCCGCCTGTCACGCTGCTCGACGCCGACCGCAGCGGCGCTTTCAAGGAAGAGTCAGACCGGCTGGCGCGTCCGCTGTCCGCGGCCAGCCCGGCCGGCATCTACTGGGCCTTGACGCGGGCTGGCCTGAAATTCGGCGGCCTGCTGTCCGACGGCGTGCGGCTCGGGCACCAGACCGGATTCGATTCGGGCTCCACGTTGGATTACGTTTACTGTAATCAGGCGCAAGGGCGGTTTGGCGTCGGTCCGGTGGTCGACCGCAACTACCTGGACGCCATCGGCTGGCGGGGGATTCGCCAGCGCAAGGTGAATATCGAGGAACTGCTGGGCATGGCCATCGGCAGCCTGCGCGCTGCCGGCGCGCCGGTGCGCATCGTCGATATCGCCGCGGGCCACGGCCGCTACGTCCTGGAGGCGCTGGCCGCCAAGGGCTTCAATGGCACTGCCGCGCAACAGGTGCAAAGCATTCTGCTGCGCGACTACAGCGATATCAACGTCATGCAGGGGCGCGCGCTGATCCGCAGCAAGGGGCTTTCCGATATCGCCCGCTTCGAGAAGGGCGACGCCTTCGACGGCGACGATCTCGCGGCGCTCGACCCGGCTCCCACGCTGGCCATTGTCTCCGGCCTCTATGAACTGTTCGGCGACAACGCCATGGTGGCGCGTTCGCTGGGCGGACTGTCGCGCGCGGTGCCCCCCGGCGGCTATCTGGTCTATACCGGCCAGCCCTGGCACCCGCAGCTGGAATTCATCGCGCGCGCGCTCACCAGCCACCGTGCCGGCTCGGCGTGGGTGATGCGGCGCCGCTCGCAGGCGGAGATGGACGAACTGGTCCGGCAGGCTGGTTTCGAGAAGGTTGCGCAGCGTATCGATCCGTGGGGCATCTTCACGGTCAGCCTGGCGCGCAGGACGGCATGATGCTGCGCGAGCAGGGCGAGGACAGGGCGGGAAGGGGAGCTGCCGTGGCGCCCGCCGAGGCTCGTCCATGGGGCCTGGCGCTGGTCCTGCTGGCCGGCATTGGGGCCTTGTTCTTTTCCTCGTATGGTCTGGCCAACTGGCTGGCGAGCCAGCGCGCCGAAGTCCCGTTCTTTTACTTTGAATGGGAGCGGCGCATACCCTTCGTGCCCTGGAGCATCGTGCCGTACTGGTCGATCGACCTGCTCTACGGCTTGTCGTTCTTCCTGTGGCGCACGCGTGCCGAACTGCTCGTGCACGCCAGGCGCCTGCTGGCGGCGCAAGTGATCTCGGTGGCGTGTTTCATCGCCTTCCCCTTGCGCTTTGCCTTCGACCGCCCGCAGGCTGACGGCTTGCCCGGTCACCTGTTCACGTTGCTGGGTGGCTTCGACAAGCCGTTCAACCAGGCGCCCTCGCTGCATATCAGCTTGCTGGTGATCCTGTGGGTGGCTTACGCCATCCACGCGCGAGGCGGATGGCGCTGGCTGCTGCACGGCTGGTTCGTCCTGATTGGCGTGTCGGTGCTGACCACATACCAGCACCATGCCATCGACGTGCCTACCGGCTGGCTGGTGGGCTGGTTCTGCGTCTTCCTGTTTCCCTTCGGGCAGGGGCGGTGGATTGGCGGGCCCGCTGCCCGCGCCCGCACGCGGCAGCTTGCCGGGCGCTACGCCGCCGGTGCCGTGGCCGTAGGCGCGGTTGCCTTGGCGCTGTTGCCGGTGTCGGCGCTCGCGGCGCTGCTGCTGGGCTGGCTGGCCCTGTCCCTGGCTTGTGTCGCGGCGATATACCGGCAAGGCGTGCCTGGCCTGTTCCAGAAGGGACACGACGGCACGATGCCGATGGCCGCGCACTGGGTGCTGGCGCCTTATCTGCTAGGGGCGCTCGCCAATTCGCGCTGGTGGACCCGCAGCCAGTCCGGCGCCAGCGAGATCGTGCCCGGGCTTTGGGTCGGCCGTTTTCCCGGCGGCGGCGAACTGCGCCGGCTCGGGGCGGATGCCGTGCTGGACCTGACCGCCGAGCTGCCGCGGCTGGCAAGCGCTACGCTGTATCGTTGCGTGCCGGTGCTGGACCTGACCGTGCCGACGCAGGCGCAACTGGATGAAGCGGTGGCCGTGCTCGACACATGGCATCGCGACGGCCGCAAAGTGCTTGTATGCTGCGCGCTTGGCTACTCGCGCAGCGCGCTGGTGGCAGCCGCCTGGCTGGCAGGCCGTGCCGGCGCGCACGATGCCGGACAGGCGCTGGCGCTGCTGCGCAAGGGCCGGCCGGCCGTGGTGCTGGGCCCGGACAGCGTGGACGCGCTGTCGCAATTCGTCGGCCGCCGGCAGGCGGCTGCACAGTCTTCAGGGGGAGCAGGCTATGTCGGTCCCGATGCATGATGACGAGCCCCTCGGCGTTGCCGCGCAGCGCTGGGTGGCGCACGCCGCGGTGGGTGGCCTCGACGGCGCGGCACGGCTGCTCTGGGCCGGGCTGGTGCTGGCGCTGATCAACCTGCTGCTGGCCGGCACCTTGTCGCCGGCGGGCCAGGTCTACCTGGTGCTGGGCATCGTGGCGGCCCTGTCCGGCGCCGTGCAGTTGTGGCTGCTGGCGCGGGTGGCAATCGATCACCGGCTGTTCGCGGCGCTTGCCGATATTTCGCAAAGCGCCGGCACGGACGAGATGCTGGGCTCGCTGGACCAGGCGCTCGTGCGGCTGGGCTGGGCCAGGCCCGGGTCCGGCGGGCGCTCCCTGGCGCAACGCGCTCGCGGCGCATTGCGCTTCCTTCACTGGGCGGGGGCGCTGGCTGCCCTCCAATTACTGGTGGCCTTGCTGCTACTGCTGCTGAGATAACGGAAGATGTGGCTTTCCAAACTGGTGGCACGCGCCATCATCCTGTTCGCGCGCCTGCTGACCGGCATGCAGGCCCGCTGGAACGGCTGCCTGCCCGCCGCGGTGCAGCGCATCTACTTTGCCAACCACAGCAGCCACGGCGATTTCGTGCTGATCTGGGGCTGCCTGCCGCCGGACCTGCGGCCGCTGACGCGGCCGGTGGCGGGCGCGGACTACTGGAACAAATCGGGCTTGCGCCGTTTCATCGGCAAGGATGTGTTCAACGCGCTGCTGATCGACCGCACACGCAGCGACCCGGGCAGCGACCCGGTGGCACTGATGGAGCATGCCGTGCGCCGCGGCGACTCGCTGATCCTGTTTCCCGAAGGCACGCGCAATACCACCGACGAGCGGCTCCTGCCCTTCAAGAGCGGCATCTACCACCTGGCGTGCGTTTGCCGGGACGTGGAGTTCGTCCCCGTGTGGATCGATAACCTCAACCGCGTGATGCCCAAGGGCGAGTTCGTGCCGGTGCCGCTGCTGTGCACCGTTACCTTCGGCAAGCCGCTGACCCTTGGCGCGGAAGAAGCCAAGGACGATTTCCTGGCGCGCTGCCGCGCAGGCCTGTTGTCGCTGGCGCCTGCGCTGGACTGAGAACCTATGAACCTTCCTCACCTGACCATGATGCACGAGACCTGGCTGCTGTTCGGCGGGGTGCTGGGCGTGCTTGTGCTGGCCTCCATCGTGACCGCGCTGCTGCGCTGGCGCATTGCCCGGGGCGGCCCGCATGCGGTGATCGATAATCTGGCCGCGCGGGTATCGGCGTGGTGGTGGATGATCGGCGTGCTCGGGGTGGCGTTCGCCGCGGGGCGGACCGCCATTGTCGTGCTGTTTTATCTGTTGTCGTTCTTCGCCTTGCGCGAGTTCATCACCATCACCACCACCCGGCGCGGCGATCACCGCGCCATCGTCGCCGCCTTCTTCGTCTTCCTGCCGCTGCAGTATGTGCTGGTGCATATCGGCTGGTATGGGCTGTTTTCGATTTTTATCCCGGTCTACGCCTTCCTGATCCTGCCCATCCTCTCGGCGCTGTCGGCGGAGACCACGCGCTTCCTCGAACGCTGCGCGGGAGTGCAGTGGGCAGTGATGATCTGCGTGTTCTGCATCTCGCACGTGCCTGCGTTGCTGACCTTGCCGATTCCCGGCTTCGAGGATCGCAACCTGTTGCTGATCGCCTTCCTGGTGATCGTGGTGCAGGGCAGCGACGTGTTGCAGTACGTGTGGGGCAAGCTGCTCGGCAAGACCAAGATCGCGCCGCTGCTGTCGCCGTCGAAGACGGTGGAAGGCTTTATCGGCGGCGTGGCCAGCGCCACCGCGCTGGGTGCCTCGCTGTGGTGGATCACGCCCTACGGCTCTCCCTGGAAAGCGGGCCTGATCGCGCTGGTGATTGCCTTGATGGGTTTCCTTGGCGGACTGGTGATGTCGGCCATCAAGCGCGACCGCAACATCAAGGACTGGGGCCACATGATCCAGGGCCACGGCGGCATGCTGGACCGGCTGGATTCCGTAGTGTTCGCCGCGCCGATCTTCTTCCACATCACCCGTTACTGGTGGGTGCCCTGAGCGGAGCGTCCGCGCGCCGCCCCGTTCTCGCCCATTGGTCTCATCCATTCACTTCGCCATTCAGTCTGTCACCTTGAGTCGTCTTGAAGGCGTACGGACTCTTTACCGGTACGGCACCCGAGGTGCCCGGCCGGCAGCCATATCACCATGTCAAGCAAGCGCATCGAGCAAATCGTTATTGTCGGGTTCGGCTGCATCGGCCAGGCCATCCTGCCATTGCTGGCCCATGCCTACCCGGAGGCCGCCGTCACGGTGGTGGACCGGGCGATGGACGCGCACCGGCTGTCACTCGCGTCGCAATACCGCGCGGCGCCAGTGCATGCCACCGTCACACCCGGGAGCCACACCCGGCTGCTGGGCCCGTTGCTCGGGCCGCAAACCTTCCTGCTCAACCTGGCGCCTGCAGTATGCAGCCGCGACCTGATCGCGCTCGCGCAGGCGCACCAGTCGCTTTACCTCGATAGCGGCATCGAGCCCTGGGACTACGAGGACGCTGCGGACGCTTCCCCGCTCGGCAATTACGCCTTGCGCAGCGAAATGCTGGCGTTTGCCCACGGCCGCGAGCGGATGTCCACCGCGCTGGTCGCGCACGGCGCCAACCCCGGCCTGGTTTCCCTGCTGGTCAAGGCCGCCTTGCTGAAACTGGCGCGGCACGCGGGCATCCCCGGCTTGCCCGACGCGCAGCCAGCGGATCGGGCCGGCTGGGCCGCGCTCGCGCGCCGGCTCGATGTGCGCGTGATCCAGGTGGCCGAGTACGACAGCCAGTCCGCGCCGGGCTATCCCGCGCACGGCGAGTTCGCCAACACCTGGTCGGCCGACGGCTTCATCACCGAATGCCTGCAGGACGCCGAACTCGGGTGGGGCAGCCATGAGCCGGCGCTGCCCCCGGAGGGCAGGCGCCACAGCTACGGCAGCGGCGCGGCCATCGTGCTGGACCGGCCCGGCCATCGCACGCGCGTGCGTTCCTGGTCCGCGCTGCATGGGCCGTTCGATGCCTACCTGATCACGCACAACGAGTCGATCTCGATTGCCGAGTACCTCAGTTGTACCGCGCATGGGCAGCCGCCGTACCGGCCCACCGCCTACTACGCCTATCGGCCCACCCGGGCCACGCTGGCTTCGATGCAGTGGCTGGGCGAGCGCGACGCAGGCCGTATTGCCAGCCACCGTATCCTCAAGGCAGAGATCACGGATGGCGTGGACGAACTCGGCGTGCTGCTGATGAGCGGACGTTACGGCGCGGTGTGGCACGGTTCGCAACTCGACATACAGCGGGCTCGCGCACTGGCGCCGCACAACTCCGCCACCAGCCTGCAGGTGGCTTCCAGCATCGTCGCCGCGATGCGCTGGGCGCAGGCCAATCCGGCGCGTGGTGTCACCGAGTCCGATGCCATGGATCACCAGGCGGTGCTTGAGCACGCCGCCGGGTGGTGGGCGCCGCTGGTTACCCGCTTTACCGACTGGACGCCCATGCCGGGCCGCCGCACGCTGGCCTTCGACGAATTCCTCCTTGCCGCTCCCGCGCCCCTGGCCGCGGAAATTGCCCTGCCATGAAACGTGTTCCACAGACCCCGCGCGCCGACTGGCCGCAGCAGCTTGAGCGCATCGGCTTTCATTTCCACTCGCTCGACGAACAGAACCTGCCGCGCCAGGTAGACCGCAATACCTTCTTCTACTGGCGCGAGGATGTTGCCTATGAGTTTGAGGCACAGGAGATCGAGGCGCTGTATGCCGCGGCGCTGGACCTGAACCAGCGCTGCCTGGAGGCCGTGCAGCACGTGATCGACCACGACCTGTTTGCGCGGCTCGCCATTGCCCCGGATTTCGCGGAGCTGATCCGCACCTCCTGGGATCGCGACGAGCCGACGCTGTTTGGCCGCTTCGACATGACCATGGATGCGCTTGGCGTGCCCAAGATGTACGAGTTCAACGCCGATACGCCCACCTCGCTGATCGAGTCGAGCCTGGCGCAGTGGTTCTGGAAGGAGGCCGTGCGGCCGGATGCCGACCAGTTCAACAGCCTGCACGAAGCGCTCGTGTCGCGCTGGCAATGGCTGCGCCGCCATTACCGCGACGCCACGGTATTGCACTTCGCCTGCATGTATGACAGCCAGGAAGATGTCTGCAATGTGGAGTACCTGATGGATACGGCGCTGCAGGCGGGCTGGTCGGTCAAGATGACCGAACTGGCGGAGGTTGGCTCCGATGGACGCGGCGGGTTCTTCGACGGCGACGACCGGCCGATGGAACTGGTGTTCAAGCTTTATCCGTGGGAATGGATGGCCACTTCCGATTACCGTGCCGAACTGGCGGGCAGCGCGGTGCGCTGGGTCGAGCCGCCATGGAAGGCCGTGCTGTCCAACAAGGCCATCCTGCCGATCCTGTGGGACTTGTTCCCCGGCCATCCCAATTTGCTGGAGGCTTCGTTCAGCGAGGGCACCTTTGCGGGGCGCTCATACGCGAGGAAGCCCTTCCTGTCGCGTGAGGGCGAAAGCGTGTCGCTGGTGACGCCGCAGGGCCGCTTCGAGAATCCCGGCGAGTACGGCGAGGAAGGCTTCATCTACCAGGCCTACGCGCCCGCGCAGCGCTTTGACGAACGGTTCACCACGCTCGGCGTATGGCTTGTGGATGACGTGCCCGCCGGCCTGTGCGTGCGTGAGGAACTGGGTCCGATCGCGAAGAACACCAGCTTCTTCGTCCCGCATTATTTTCAGCAATCGTAAGCCCGGAGAAAGACAGAGCAATGGCCAGGAAGAAAGGCAAGAAGGGCGGCCAGCCGTCAAAATACGGCAGCCCGTACCAGCCGCGGGCAAGCGGCTCCAGCCGGTCGGCATGGCCCGGCCAGGCTGCGTCCGTCCCGCGCGGCCAGCGCAAATCCCGCTCGCCGGCCCTGTGGCTGATCGGCGCCTGCGCGCTGGCTGCCGGCGTCGCGGCCATCGGCTCATGCAGCGACGACGGGGACGATGAAGCCGTGACCGTGCGGCGCGCCAGCTACGCATCGCAGGCCGACTGCGAAGCCGACTGGAATGCACCCGAGGATTGCGAGAGCGTGCCGGTTGACGATATCTACGCCTCCAGCCTCGCGGATACAGCCGGCAGCAATGCCGGCAGTGGCAATGGCAGCGGGAGCAGCGGCGGCGGCCATGGCGGTGGCTATCATGGTGGGTATTACGGCGGCACCGTGGCCCGCTGGTACGGGCCGTACTACACCCAGTCGGGTACGGTCTACCATCCCGACGGCACGCAGACCCGGCGCGATATGTCGGGCGGCGCCGCGCGTCCGATGGGCGTGTACGACAGTAACGGCAGCCTCTCCCGTATCGCCGAGGCGCCTGGCACGCCGCATGCGACCATGGTGGAGGAGGCCACGCTGCGCCGGAGCAGCCTCGGGCGCGGTGTGACCGGCGGTATCTCGATGCGATCGGCCGCGGTCAGCCGGGCGCCGGTATCCTCGCGCGGCGGCTTTACCAGCCGCTTTGGCGGGTCCGGCCGCTCAGGTGGCGGTTGAGGCGGCGCACCGCGCGATTCCATTTCTTGCTTGGCACACGATTTGACCTATCCGGCATGCTGTATCCGATCCAGGCGGCCGGTACGAAATAACCAGGAGTCCAAATGACATTCCCGCTGCAGCCGGTTTACGCCTACCTGATTTATATTCTCGCCAGTTTCGCCATGCTGGGATTATTCCTGTTGGTGTATACGCGCATTACGCCGCACCGTGAGTTCGAGTTGATCCGCCAGGGGAATGTGGCGGCCGCCTTATCGCTGGGCGGCGCGGTATTGGGGTTTTCTCTGACGTTGTCGGCCAGCATCCAGCACAATGCCGCCTTCTCGATGTTTGTGCTTTGGGGGTTCGGTGCCTTCGTGGTGCAGGTGCTGGCCTATGTGCTTGTGGCGCGGGCGCTGCACGGCGTCAGCGAACAAATTACTGCGGACAACCGCGGCATGGGCGCGCTGATGGGCGTAGTGTCGCTTTCCGCGGGCATCGTCAATGCCGCCTGCCTGGCATAGGCGCATGGCGGCGATGGGGATACCGCTTGGGAAATGTCTGTGCCAGCATGGGCGCAAGACCCTGTAAAATCGTGCCCTATACAGGCGGCTCGATCCGCCTGGCGATCCCCCTTCCTCCGCTTTGCTGGCCATCCGCCGCCGGGAAAGTCAATTACGAAAGTCATGTCAGAGTCTGATGAAGCCAAAATAGCCGCGGCGACGTGGGTCCGTGAGCAGATGGACCTCCACGGCCTCACGCTCGACGATTTACTTGAAGCGGGCTGTTTTGCTGCACCCCCGGCGCCTGCCCCGGTGATGCCGGCGGCGACACTTGCCGTTCCCGCACCGGCTCCCGCGCCGGCAGCAGAGGCGGAAAAACCCGCGCGGCCGCTGTACCGCAATGCCATGGGGCAGAGCTGGGACGGAACCGGCGAGCGCCCGGAATGGCTGCAGCGCGCGGTCAATGCCGGACAGACGATCGACTTTTTCCGCGTCGGATAACACTTCCGGGCATCCCCCGGGCGCCAAGCCCGCCGGGTGCGCCTCACTGCGCCGGAGGCTGCACCGCAAGCGTCGTTATCGTCAGCACGCCGTTGGCGCGGACCACGATGAACTTCACCCGGTCGCCTTCCTTGACCTGCTCCAGCAGGGCGGGGTCTTGCACACGGAAGATCATGGTCATGGCGCCCATATCCAGGTTGGCGATAGGGCCATGCCGGATGGTGAGCTTGCCGGCAGCGGCATCCACCTTGCGGATTTCGCCATCGGTCATGGGCGCTGCCTCCGCCTGGACCGCGCCGGGCGCCCCGGCGGCATTCCCGGTGTCCGCGGGATTGACGCTATTGCCAGTGTCGGCGGCGGCGCGGGCCGGCAGGATGGTGGCCGCCGCCAGCAGGGGCAGCAGCGCAAGCAGGATCTTGCGGATTTTCATGGGGATGCCTTCCTCATTGCTTGGTATTCGATACATGGATGTTTAGCGCACGCTGACCTGTCCCCGCATGCCGGCGTCATAGTGGCCGGGCAGCAGGCAGCCAAAGGCGACGTGGCCGCCGCGCGTGAAACGCCACAGCATTTCTCCGCTCTGTCCGGCTTCCAGCGTGACGGCATTGGGGTCGGCGTGTTCCATCCCGGGCATTTTCAGCATGTCGGCATAGTGGGCTTGCAGGTCGGCCTCGCTGCCGAGCACCATCTCGTGCCGTAGCTTGCCGGCGTTGCGGACGACGAAGCGGATGGTTTCGCCGGCCTGCACGGTGATGTCCGACGGGCTGAAGCGCATGTTGTCGGTCATGTCGACCTTGATGGTGCGGCTCACGCTGGCCGGATCGCCAGGCTCGCCGATGGCGCTGGGGCCATCGCCATGATGGCTGCCGTGGTTGCCCGCGGCGAGGGCGCTGGCGCACACAAGCGCGAGGGACAGGGCGCTGGCGGCGGCCGCGGCACGGGATTGCATTTTGCGCATCTTTTCTTTCCTTGATCGTGTTGACATGCTCATTGGTGCGATGAATGGCTTGCGCCGGGCGTGCCGGCGTACTCGAAGGCAACCGTGCCTTTCGGGTGGCGGTACCAGCCGGGGTCCCGGTAGTCGTTGCGGCCAAGGCCGGCGCGCACCTTGAGCACGCTGAACATGCCGCCCATCTCGATCGGCCCGAATGGTCCCTGCCCGGTCATCATCGGCAGCGTGTTGTCGGGCAGCGGCATTTCCATGCCGCCCATATCCGCCATGCCGGCCTCGCCCATCGCCATGTAGTCGGGCACCAGCGCATTCATGCGCTTGGCCAGGTCCTTCTGCTTGACGCCGATCATGGTCGGCATCTGGTGGCCCATGGCGTTCATGGTGTGGTGCGACTTGTGGCAGTGGAATGCCCAGTCGCCCGGGTTGTCGGCGACGAACTCGATCGCGCGCATCTGCCCCACCGCCACGTCGGTGGTGACTTCCGGCCAGCGCGCGGACGGCGGCACCCAGCCGCCGTCGGTGCCGCTCACCTCGAAGCGGTGCCCGTGCAGGTGGATCGGGTGGTTGGTCATGGTGAGATTGCCAAAGCGGATGCGCACGCGATCGCCCAGGCGCACCGGCAGGCTGTCGATGCCGGGGAACACGCGGCTGTTCCAGGTCCACATATTGAAGTCCGTCATCTCGGCCACGCGCGGTGTATAGGATCCGGGATCGATGTCGTAGGCCGAGATCAGGAAGACGAAGTCCCGGTCGACCCGCATCTGCGCGGGATCCTTCGGGTGCACCACCAGGAAGCCCATCATGCCCATCGCCATCTGCACCATTTCATCCGAATGCGGGTGGTACATGAAGGTGCCGGCGTGCTTCATCTCGAACTCGTAGACAAAGGTCTTGCCGGGTGGGATATGCGGCTGAGACAAGCCGCCCACGCCGTCCATGCCGGCGGGCAGGATGATCCCGTGCCAGTGCACGGTCGTGTGTTCAGGCAGCTTGTTGGTGACGAAGATGCGCACCTTGTCGCCTTCGACGCACTCGATGGTGGGGCCGGGGCTCTGGCCGTTGTAGCCCCACAGGTGGGCTTTCATGCCGGGCGCGAATTCGCGCTCGACGGGTTCCGCTACCAGGTGGAACTCTTTCCAGCCTTGGCGCATCCGCCACGGCAGGGTCCAGCCATTGAGCGTGGCCACCGGGTTGTACGGACGGCCGGTGGCGGGCGCCAGCGGCGGCTGGGTGGCGGCGCTGGCTTGCAGCGCGGCTTCGGGCAGCACCGCGGCGCCGGCGCGCGTCACCAGCGCCGCGCCGAGCATGGTGGCGCCGGAGCCATGCAGGAATTGTCTACGGGTAACCATGGTCATTGTCCTTTGGGCGAGGCCGGAAATGCCGGGCTTGCGGGGGCCGGGGGCGCATTGGAGGAAGAGGGCGATGCGGGCGGCGGCGAGACGCCGGCTTCCGGCAGCCGTCCGCCGAGCGCGCCCTGGAGCTCGGTTTCGGCCACCCAGTACTCGCGCAGCGCGTCGAGATAGCCATTCACCGCGCCCACCTGCTCGCGTGCATCGGCCAGCAGTTCGAATACGCTGACCAGCATGCCGTTGTAGCGCAGCAAGCCCTCGTCGGAGATGCGCTTGCGCAGCGGCACCACTTCGTCGCGGTAGTGCCGCGCGATGTCGTAGCGCGCCTGGTAGCCGGCATAGCTCTCGCGGACTTCCGAGCGGGCATTGATGGCGCTCTCCGCCAGCCGGCTGGCGGCTTGCATATAGACCGCTTCGGCGCGGGCCACGCGGGCGCCGCCCCAGTCGAACAGCGGGATCTCGATATCGATGCTGTAACCCGTTTCGCGCGGCTTGGCGGTCTCCGAGTTGCTCAGGTAGCTCACATCGAGCACGCTGATAAAGCGCGTCGCCCTGGTCAGGCCTAGCGAGCGTGCCAGGCTGTCCAGCTGCAACCGGCCGGCTTGCAGGTCAAGCCGGCTGGCAATGGCATAGCCCTCCAGGTCGGCCAGCGCGGGCCTGGCTTTAGGCAGGTCGGGCAAGCGCTCGGGAAGCCGGTATTGCGCGCCGGTACCCCACAGGCCGAGGCGGCGCGTCAGCTGCTCGCGCGCTGCCAGGGCCTGCTGGCGCGCACGCGCGAGTTGGGTGGCGGCGTCGGCATAGAAGGCTTGCTCGCGCGCGTGATCCAGCGCGCTGACGTTACCCGCCCGCGCGAGGTCGCGAGCGAACAGCGCGCCCGTCTCGGCGGCATTCTTCACCTGCTCGGCATAGCGTGCCGATTGTTCCGCGGCGACCGCATTGACGAAGGCTTTGCGCGTCTCCAGCGCTTGCCGCAGCAAGGTGTCGGCCACGGCCAGCCGGGTTTGGGCAAAGCGGTCCTGTTCGATGCGGGCCGCCAGCGGCAGCACCAGCAGGTTCATCAGGCCGACCGAGATGGCGCGGTCGATCTTCAGGTCGTCGCCCTGGCGCTTGCGGCTGAAGGAAAAACCAGGGTTGGGCAGGCGCGTGGCCTGCACGTATTCGGCCTCGGAGATACCGAGTTCGGCAAAGGCCGCCTGCAAGCCGGCGTTGTTGAGTAGCGCGATCTGTACCGCGCTGTCGGCATCGAGCGGCTGCGCCAGCAAGGCCTGGGTGCGCTCGAAGACGGCGGCGCGATCCTCATCGGAGCGCACCCAGAGGGCGTCCTTGCCGAGGCGTTCGCGCGCGGCGGTGGCCGCGGTGCCGAAGCCGCCATCAGGGGAAAATCCGGCGCAGCCGGCCAGCAGCAGGGCGCAAGCCGCTGCCGCCAGCCCGGGCCGGAATGGCAATCGGAGAGACATGCGGCGCCCTTAGTGGTGGTGGCCGTGGCTGGCGCTCGCCTGCCCAGGCGTGGCAGGCTTGCAAGCGGGTATCGGCGCGCCGGCGCTCGGCGCGTCCTTGCTTGCCGGGGGCGCGACCTGGGCATTGGACTCCCGCCATGGGGCGATCGGCTGGGCCTGGAACGGCACGTAGCCGGCGAGCACGTTCAGTGCCGGCAAGGGCGGCACGGATGCGCCGGGGTCGAGCGGATTGGCGGCAGGTGCGCTGGACTGGGCCGGCGACAAGGCCGGTCCGAGCAGCAGGCAAGCCGCCGCGAAAATGCGGACGAAATGCATGACAACCTCAGTGTTCGTGGGTGGCGCGGTTAGCGGCGCGGGGCAAAACGAACGGGGGATGAGCGTGCGCTGGGCGCACCTCGGGTGTCAGCAGCGTGCGGCGGGCGGGCGGTACGAGGGCGAGGGAAGGAAACCGGTATAGGCGGCCAGGGCGGCTGCCGGTGCGGCATGGCCGTGGCTGGCCAGGGCGAGTTCAGGCAGGATCGTGGGCATGACCGCCCCGAGCGCACAGGCGGCACAGGCGCTGCAGGCACCACCGGCGCCATGGCTGGCGTGGTGATCCTGCAGGCTGGATTGGTCGGCGATGTCTGTCACGTCGGCCTGGTCATGCGCCGGGTCCGCGGCGTCATGGCAGTGCGCGCTGGCATGGCCGCCAAGCGCATCCTCCGCCTGCGATTTCATTGCCGCATGACGTAACATCATCGATGTCATGGCAGGCGAATCGGTCGGCAGCCCGTGGGATCCCTGCACCGACTGCGCCGCGCTGCAGACCATCATGACTGCCGCCGCGACACCCTGTGCGGGCAGCGCGATCATGGCGAGACATAGCAGGAAGGAGCTCAGGAAACGTTTCATCGGGGCAGGAGAATGGCAGCCGTCATTGTACCTGCATTGAAAGGTGCGGAAGCGTGACGCGAACATGACAAACCTGTCATCTTTTGCCGCGGGGGGTTTTCCTCGTATAGCGTGTCGGTCTTGCCGGGCCGCGCAATAACCGGCGGATGGCCGGCAGATGGCTCGGAGTGAATGGAAATGCGCATATTGATTGTTGAAGACGAACCCAAGGCAGGCGACTACCTGCGCAAGGGCCTGACTGAATCCGGTTTCGTGGTGGACCTGGCACGCGACGGCGTGGACGGGCTTGCCCATGCGCGCGGCCAGGAGTACGACCTGATCGTGCTGGATGTGATGTTGCCGGGCATGGATGGCTGGCAGGTGCTCCAGGAACTGCGGCGCGAGCGCGATACGCCGGTCTTGTTCCTGACCGCGCGCGACGAGCTCTCGGACCGGCTCAAGGGCCTGGAGCTGGGCGCTGACGACTATATGGTCAAGCCCTTCGCTTTTGCCGAACTGGTCATGCGCATCCGTACCATCTTGCGGCGCGGCCCCTTGCGTGAAAGCGAGCTGATCGAAGTGGCGGACCTGCAGATCGACACAGTCAAGCGGCGTGTCACCCGCGACGGGCAGAAGCTCGAGCTGACCTCCAAGGAGTTCGCGCTGCTGCAACTGCTGGCGCGCCGCAGCGGCGAAGTGCTGTCGCGTTCGCTGATCGCCTCGCACGTATGGGACATGAATTTCGACAGCAATACCAATGTGGTCGATGTTTCCATCCGCCGGCTGCGCGCCAAGGTGGACGATCCCTTCCCCCGCAAGCTGATCCACACCCGCAGGGGCATGGGCTACGTACTGGAAGAGGAGGCCCTGTGAGCCGGGCGATGTCAGGGGCCGCCTCTTGATCCGCGCCGTACTGCGTCTGCCGGCATCGCTCACGGCACGGCTTGCGTTGGCCTATGGCGCCGCCACCGTGGCCATCCTGGTGGCCGTAGGCACTTACCTGGCGAGCGCGCTTGCCGCCCAGCTGCAGGATCGCGACGAGAGCGAACTGGTCAGCGAAGTCCTGCTGGTGCGGCACCTGCTGCGCGAAGTCAGTTCGGAGGAGGAGATCCGGGCCGACACACATCGCTTTGCCGATCTCGCGCTGGGCCATGAAGGCCTGATCCTGCTGGTACGCGGCAGCGAGGGCGCGCCGCTGGTGAGCCTCAATCCGCGCCATGAACCGGTGCCGGTGTTGCCCGTGCTGCCTGCCGAGACGCACCCCGATAAATCGCGGCTGCACACCTGGTACCCGCGCAACGGCGTTGCTTCACGCGGCATCTCCGCGCTTGGGCAACTGGGAGATTCCGATCGCGCGGTCGAGATCGTGGTGCTGCGCGACGCAGGGTACCGCGTCGCGCTGATGAAGGCATACCAGACCCAGATGCTCTGGGCCACGCTGTGCGGCGCGGCGGTGGCGGCCGGGTTGGGCTATCTGTTGGCCAGGCGCGGCTTGCGTCCGCTCAGGCGCATGGCCGAGGATGCCTCGGCCGTCACCATGAGCCGGCTTGCCACGCGCCTCGATGCCGGGCAGGCGCCCACCGAACTGCGCGCGCTGGTGGCTGCGCTTAACGACATGCTGGCGCGCCTGGAGGATGGCTTTCGCCGGCTCTCCGAATTCTCGGCCGACCTCGCGCATGATTTCCGCACCCCCATCAGCAACCTGATCGGCCAGACCCAGGTCACGCTCGGCCAGAGCCGGCCGGTGCAGGAGTACGAAAACCTGCTGGAGTCCAACCTGGAGGAATACGAGCGCCTGGCCCGCATGATCGAGAACATGCTGTTTCTCGCGCGTGCCGACCATGCGCAGGTGGCCATGAAGGTGCGCGAGCTGGACGCGAGGGCGGAGCTGGACAAGGTGGCAGAGTATTACGAGGCCGTTGCCGCGGACCGCGATATCAAGGTGCAGCTGGCGGGGCAGGGCAGCGTGCATGCCGACCAGACCTTGCTGCGCCGCGCGGTGACCAACCTCGTCGACAACGCCCTGCGCCATGCGCCCGCCGGCAGCGCCGTGGACATCCGGGTGGTGGCGGACGCCCATGCCACCAGGATCCGGGTGGGCAACGGCGGTGGCGGGATCGCACCGGAGGCGCTGCCGCATGTATTCGGGCGCTTCTACCGGGGAGATCCTGCGCGCAGCAATTCGGCGGCCTCCACCGGGCTCGGGCTGGCCATCGTCGACACCATCATGCGCCTGCATGGCGGCAGCGTCAGCCTGCGCAGCTTGCCTGGCGAGACGGTGGCGGAGCTGACGTTTCCGCTGATGCCTCAGGCGACCGGCGCGCGGCCGGCCAAGGTTTGAAGGTTAAGGGACGAAGCGCAGGGGAGCCGATTGTGCGGAGCCATGTCGACGGCTCTTCCCTGGCAGGCCAGGCCGCGCCCAAGGCGGGGTCATCGGACCTCGTCCACGCAGGCCCGTTTGAAGGGGCCCGCGTGAACTTCCCCAGGTCTTATTGAGACTTGTATAAATCATGACAACCGATTTGAGTCTGACGCGTTATCTGACCAAGGCGTTGATCGGGAGTCGATTGCATGGCTGGGAAGATGGACGAAGCGACCAGAAAGCGGGTTCGCGCTGGACGGATGCTGTTAGCGAACAA